>DHKE01000024.1:0-21108 GCA_002404675.1 Porphyromonadaceae bacterium UBA4702
AAGCCGGCTTGTTTCGGATGCTTACAGAAGTTCCTCTCATGGTGGCAGCGCACGCAGATATGGCTCGGCAGGGTCGCGGTGACAGCCGCCGCTCTCACCGCAGCATGGTGGATATACCGCCGCCGTCAAAAATGATTTCAGGAATACAGAAAAAAGCACTAACTTTGCAGTGCTGATTTTGTGCCTGAAATCGGTTTCGTTTTACCTCCTGGCGCGTGTTTTCCGCCCTGCGCCGGGAGGGCTTTTTTGTGCTAAACTGGTGCTGGCTTGCCACCCACGCACATTCGCAAAACAGACAACAAACTCGCTGTCAACGCATTGCCAACTTGAGGCTATTTTGACTTCATGAATGTGATGATGTCGCGAGGGGTTATGCGCTTCCCTTTCAGGAGCAACACCGAGGTGTAGAGCTTGCCGGAAAACAACAGCATCAGCGCAGCGCAGACGTACAGCGAAACGAGCGACAGCAGTGACTGCCACAACGGCACGTCCCCACCTATCGCGCCTATTGCCCCTACTGTTGCGGATGTGAAAGGTATGTAGCTGCACCATACAGCTACGGACGATGTGATGTTGTCCGTAGCGTATTGCCCTATGTAGAACGAGCCGAGCAGAATAAAGGTCAATATCGTGAGATACTCTTGGTTTTCTTGGTTCTTGTCAGTCATAGCACCGGTAGCGGCAAACATTGAGGCGTAGAATATGTAGCCCCCGGCAAAAAACGCGACACCCCACAACAGGCTTGTGTAAAGGCGCACGTCACCAAACACTTCCAATGGGACATTCACTCCTGACAGCAGAATCAGCACTCCAGCACATACGGACAGCAAGATCCCCCAAAGCACCATCTGCGTCATTCCGACGAGTGCAACGCTTATGATTTTGCCGAGCATCATTGTCCGCCCGGTCACACACGTTGACAGCACCTCCATGATGCGGTTGCATTTCTCGCTTTTCACCTTGTTGAATATCTGCGCACCGTATATCATGATGAACAGCGTCAGGAGTATGCCTACCAGCATGCCGGCTATCTGCCACCCGGTCTTGGGGTTGTCTGGCGACGAGAGTGGGTTGCTTGTAGCAAGAAGCGTGTCGGACGATTCCGCCATATACCCGATGAAGACACCGAACAGCACAAATATGACCGGCATAAGGAATGTGCCTATCCAAAAGGATTTTGACCGTATGTCGGTCATGTATTCATTGCGGACGATGATTGACAGTTTGCTCATGGTAAATCTTGTTTAGATGTCGGTTACTTGCCCTCGCCGTCGGTTGCGGGCAAGAGTGCGAAGTCAAGAACCTGACTGATGTTCTCTACATAGTGGAATGTCAACCCCTCAACATACATTGGGTCGATGTCCTCGATATCTTTGCGATTTTGCTCGCACAGCATAATGTCTGTGATGCCGGCACGTTTTGCGGCGAGAATTTTCTCCTTTATGCCGCCTACGGGCAGCACCTTGCCGCGCAAGGTTATTTCCCCGGTCATGGCGAGCCGGTCGCGGACTTTGCGCCGTGTGAAGGCCGAGGCAAGTGATGTCACCATGGTGATGCCGGCAGAGGGGCCGTCCTTGGGAACAGCTCCTTCGGGTACATGGATATGGATGTCATGGGTGCTGAACATTTTTGCGTCAATGCCCAGCTTCTCGGCATTCGCTTTCAGGTACTGCAATGCGATTGTGGCAGACTCCTTCATCACATCACCCAGGTTTCCCGTCAGTGACAGCTTCTCCCCCTTGCCAGGGCAAAGCGAAGACTCAATGAACAATATCTCGCCGCCAGCGCTCGTCCATGCCAGCCCTGTCACTACGCCGCAATAGTCATTGCTCTCGTATATGTCCGAGAAGACTTCGCGCTTGCCGAGAAACTGCGGGATATCGGCCTCGGTGACGACTGCCGGGTACGGTTTGCCGGACACTTTCAAACGCACGATTTTGCGCAGCACCTTGGCTATCTTCTTGTCGAGCTGGCGCACGCCGGACTCGCGTGTGTACTCGGTAATGATGCGTTCAAGAGCCGCATTGTCGAATTTGATTTCTCCCTTTTCCAGACCGCACTCCGCGAGTTTCTTGTCTATCAGATGCCGCTGGGCTATCTCGATTTTCTCCTCTGCGATATAACCGGTTATCTCTATAAGCTCCATGCGGTCGAGCAAGGGGTATGATATGGTGGAAAGCGAGTTGGCAGTTGCGATAAACAATACCTTTGACAGATCATAGTCCACGTCTATGTAGTTGTCATGGAAATGTTCATTCTGCTCCGGGTCAAGCACTTCGAGCAACGCCGTTGACGGGTCGCCCTTGTAGTCACTGCCGATTTTGTCAATCTCGTCGAGGACGAAGACCGGGTTGCTGGTCTTGCACTTCTGCAACCCCGAAATGATACGTCCGGGCATTGCGCCGAGGTATGTGCGGCGGTGCCCCCTGATTTCCGACTCGTCATGCAGGCCGCCGAATGACACGCGGACATATTCGCGCCCCATTGCCTCAGCTATCGACTTGCCAAGCGAGGTTTTGCCGACACCCGGAGGACCGTACAGGCACAATATGCCGGCTTTCACGTCGCCGCGCTGTTTCAGCACCGCCATTTGCTCGATTATGCGGTCTTTGACATCGCGCAGTCCGTAATGGTCGCGGTTGAGTATGGTCTCGACATCATCGAGCGAAAAAGAATCCTCGGAATAGTTCTGCCACGGCAATGACAGCAGCGTGTCGAGATATGCATACTGGATAGCATAATCCGGGCTTTGAGGGTTGTAACGCTCCAGACGGCGGAGTTCCTTGTCAAAACGCTCGCTCATAGCCGCGTCCCATGTCAGCAGCGACGCACGCTTCTCAAGGGCTGCAATGTCGTCCTCATCGCCTTGCAGCTCGTTCTGGATCAAGCGCATCTGCTGCTCGAGGTAATTCTGCCGCTGCGCCTGTGATATTTCCTCCTGTGTACGCTGATGAAGCTCTTGCCGCACTTCGAGATACTGTATCTGCATGCTCAGCTCGCGTATCAGCATTACCATGCGCTCGCTGAAACTGTCCTCCTCAAGCATCTGCTGCTGACGTGTATGGTCATTAGGCACTTGCATACAGAGGAAGTTCAGCAGCCGCTTGTTGCTGTCTATCTGCTTGACCGCGAACTCAAGGTCGTTCCGCTCCTCATCGCTAAGGCAGGAAAGCATCTTCCGGTACAGCTCCTTGATAGTTTCAACGGTCGCGTACATTTCCATGTCAAACTTTGGAGGCATTGTCTCTTCGCAACGGTACACCTTGGCCGTTATGAACGGCTTGGAGCCGCAGTAGTGCATCACTTTTGCACGGCAGAGCGTGAGCAGGAACGCGGTGTGGTTGCCATCGGGCATCTCAACAATCTTTATGACCTTGCATACGACGCCCATGCGGAATACGTCCTTTGACGTAGGCTCCTCGACATCAATGTCCTTCTGAGCTACGGCAAAAATGAGCTTGTCGTTTTCAGCAGCCTTTCTCAGCAGCTGCAGCGACTTTTCACGGCCTATAGGCAGCGGCACGGCCTGTCCGGGGAAAAGGACACGTCCGCGAGTGGGAAGCACCAGTATGGAACTGGCTTGCAAACTGTCCAGCTCCCG
The DNA here is from genome assembly GCA_002404675.1 of Porphyromonadaceae bacterium UBA4702. Taxonomy (GTDB): domain Bacteria; phylum Bacteroidota; class Bacteroidia; order Bacteroidales; family Muribaculaceae; genus Lepagella. The sequence goes on from DHKE01000024.1 coordinate 3,602, forward strand.
TTCATAGTCTACGATGTTTTCCGCAATGAATGTGCCAGACGGCACGCCCGAAATTTCCGGGTCTGAAGACAATTGTTCCTTGCTCATTAATTTCAAATGGTCTAAATTGCTTTTGGGCTACAAAGGTAAACAAAAACTGCGAGACGCGAGCCATGTAACCCAGACAAATCTTCCGACACTCACTTTGCAGCCGACTTCGCAATGTCCCGGTTCACCTGCTCGATGAATCCGAGCACGTCATCGCGCCCTGCCCCTTTTTCAGCCGATGTGACGAAAACAGGAGGCAACTCCTCCCAGTGCAGTTTCAGCACACGCTTGTATGAATCGACTTTCTTTTGGCCGGCCATCGAGCCGAGCTTGTCGGCCTTGGTAAAGATAATGGCAAACGGCACCTCGTGTTCGCCGAGCCAGTCCATAAACTCCATGTCGATTTTTTGAGGGTCATGGCGTATGTCCACAAGCACAAACAGGCAGCTCATCTGCTGGCTTGTCAGGACATAGTCCTGTATGATAGCGTTGATTTTGTCACGAGTCTGCTTGCCGCGCTGGGCAAAGCCGTAGCCAGGCAAATCGACAATATACCAATCCCCGTCATTTATACTGAAATGATTGATAAGCAGCGTCTTGCCCGGTGTCTGCGATGTCTTGGCAAGTGCCTTGCGGCGTGTCAGCATATTTATCAGTGAAGATTTGCCAACATTGGAGCGGCCAATGAAAGCATATTCCGGGCGGCCGTGCTGCGGACAGGCACTCGCCTTCTCATTGCTTATCTCGTATTTTGCGTTCTTGATTTCCATGATTGCAAAAGTAGCAAAAATATCCAATATCGTCAGCAGTCAGGCTGAAAATTATTTTGTTATGCCGAATGATTGGATTAATTTTGTAGTTGAAATGGGTATCGACACCGCATACGCCGGCCGGCAGTGGGCTTTGACCGGCATATTCAACGACAGCTTCCCCCCTATATATGACGGGGTTACGCTGACGGTAATGAACTATGTACGAGTGCTTGCGCAGCATGGGCATCTTCCATGTGTGGTCACACCGTGGAATCCGGAAAAAATCGAAGTTGACTATCCGGTACTCAAATATTTTTCCCTGCCGATACACAGCCGCCGTCCCTATCGCTATGGCTATCCCAAACTGGACCCATGCATCTGGCGAAGGCTGCGGAAAACGCCTTTCAGGCTCGTACACAGCCACAGCCCTTTTTCAGCCGGCCGGCTCGCGGTTTACGCCGCCCGCAAGCAGCGTATCCCTCTGGTCGGCACTTTCCACAGCAAATACAAGTCTGACCTGCAACACTCGTTCCGCTGGACACCGTGGATGGTAGGCATTATCATGAAGCGCATATTGGCGTTTTTCAATGCGTGCGACCATGTGTGGATACCGCAGGGTGCGGTGGAAAGCACCATCCGCGAATATGGGTTTGGGGGCAAAGTGACAGTGGTTGAGAACGGCAACGACCTGGCTTCAAAATATTCAGATGACGAAATACCCAGGCTGAAAGCTGAAGCGAGGAAGAAGTACGGAATACCTGATGATGCAGTTTCGCTGCTGTTCGTAGGCCAGCACATACGCGAAAAAGGGATCAAAGTCATCGCTGACACGCTGCACCGACTCGACGGCAAGACACCGTTTGTCATGAATTTCATCGGGACGGGCTATGCTCTCGACGACCTGCGGCAATATATACGCTCTCTCGGCATTGAGGACAAGGTCTTCATCCACGGCGGCATCACAGACCGCGACGAACTGTGCTTACGATATGCTGCCGCCGACCTGTTCCTGTTCCCCTCGCTGTATGACAACGCGCCGCTCGTGGTCAAGGAGGCGGCTGCGATGCAGACGCCCTCCATACTCGTAGAGGGAAGCACAGCCTCTGAGATAATCCGCGACGGCTACAACGGCTTCCTGACCAGCCGCTCCCCTGCCGAATACGCAGACCTCATAACGTCGCTGCATGACAACCGCGACCGCATAACCCGCACAGGGCGCAATGCCCGCAAGACGCTGACACGCACATGGGACGACGTGGTGCAGGAAGTAATGACTCGCTACGACGAAATCATAGCCAGGTATAATGTTGAACATAGGAACAGATAATATGGCGACAGACACCCAACAACCCACGGAACTGAAGAAAAATCCATTTTCCTGGTGGAAAGTGGCACTCCCGGTTGTCATCGGGCTTGCCGTGGTGTTCTGGATGCTGTACAGCGAATCGCAGGGAGAGGATATGGCTGCGGTGTGGCAGAGCATACATTTCTCCTGGCAAACGGTGCTGGCACTCATCCTCGCGTGCCTGTTCATGCTCGGGCGCGATTATGGGCTGTCTTGGAGGTTTCGCACCCTCACAAACAGGGAACTGCCATGGTCAAAGGCATGGAAGGTTGACTTGCTGTGCGAATTCACCTCATGCGTCACCCCCTCTGCTGTCGGCGGCAGCTCACTGGGCATGGTATTCCTAAACTCACAGGGGATAGAGTTCGGACGCGCCACCACGCTGATGATGACAACACTATTCCTCGACGAACTGTTTTTCGTCATCGCCTGTCCCCTTGTCGTGCTATTCACTCCCGCTGGAGACATGTTCGCATCAGGGAGCGACGCTTTTTCCGACGGCATCAAAATGACATTCTGGATAGTCTACGCCTTGCTGTTCCTGTGGACGCTCATACTCTTCCTCGGCATAATCTGGCGGCCGTTCTGGATACGCAAGGTGATAACACGCATATTTCGCTGGCGGCTGCTGCGCCGCTGGTCGGCACAGGCTGACGAGCTGTCGCAAAACATGATAGCAACCTCCGCCGAACTGAAAAGCAAGCCGTTCCATTTCTGGCTCGAAGTATTCGGCGGCACGGCATTGTCCTGGCTGTCGCGCTACCTCGTTGTCAACGCCCTTTTCTTCGGCTTTGTCCCCGGTTCGCTTCCCGACCAGTGGACTATCCTCGCACGCCAGTTTGTGATATGGGTAGTCCTTATGGTCAGCCCCACGCCCGGCGGCTCAGGACTGAGCGAATGGATTTTCTCTGAATACTACAGTGATATGCTCCTCTCCGCTGGTCTCGTGCTGATACTGGCGGTGTTCTGGCGCATTATATCATATTACGTTTACCTGATCATCGGCGCAATCATTGTCCCAGGCTGGGCACGCAAGACCTTCCAGCGCATACGCCACAGCTCCGATGTCGCAGAACAGAAATCAGACAATGAACCAGCAGAATAAATTCATCATAATAATCCCGGCACGCTACGGCTCGTCACGCTTCCCGGGCAAGCCGCTTGCGAAAATCGGCGGCGTGGAGATGATAGTCCATGTATGCCGTCAGGCTTCGCAAGTAACTGATGAAGTAGTCGTTGCAACAGACGACACTCGCATCAAGGACTGTGTAGAGGCAGCGGGCTTCCGCGCCGTGATGACATCAGACAAGCACCGCAGCGGCACAGACCGCGTGCGCGAGGCATACGAAAAATCCGGCTCGTCTGCCAACGTAATCATCAACATACAAGGCGACGAACCGTTCATCGAGCCTCGGCAGATACGTCAACTGATGGACTGCTTCGACACTCTGGCAACTGAAATCGCGACCCTCTGCCGCAAGTTCAACCCCGAAAAAGGCTTTGACGCGCTGTTTGACCCGAACCTGGTCAAGGTGACGCTTTCCGCCCGGGGCGAAGCGCTGTACTTCTCGCGCAGCATAATCCCCTACGTGCGCGGCGTGGACTGCACACAATGGCTCGCAGCCGCAGACTTCCACACCCACATCGGCATATACGCCTACCGCAGCGACGTGCTTGCGCAGATAACCGACCTGCCGCAGTCGCCGCTTGAGAAAGCCGAAAGCCTCGAACAGCTGCGCTGGCTCGAAAACGGCTACCGCATACGCATCGCCGTAAGCGAGTACGGCACCATCGGCATCGACACACCCGACGACCTTGCCGCCGCCGAGCGTCACTGGGCCGCCACCCGCTCCCACTGACCACACGGGACGAATAATACGGATCTAACGGAAAAAGGCTGCCGTTGGGGCAGCCTTTTTCGTATGTGTGGGGTGTGCGGTTATCGCTTGATGTACTTGCGGCCGGCGATGATGTAGATGCCGGGGGCAAGGTCGCGGATGTCTGCCGCTGTTGCGTTGCGCTTCACGACTATGCCTTGCAGCGAGTAGATGTCTGCGCAGGCAACCGCGTCGAGGAGTATGTCTGCCACGCCGGCGAGGTCGCCGGTCAGGTGGCATACGCCGTCCTTAATGCCGAGTGCGGGGAGTGTCACCGTGCCTCCCTTGGCGGGTATGGTTATGACTGTACCGTCAGAAAGGGCGATGTATGCGCCTCCGGCCTCGTCGGCAATGCCGGCAACGTGGAGCGTCAGCTGCTCGTCAGAGCTTACATAATATGGTGCGTATACCTTGTTGTCCTCGGGGTTGACAGCAAGGCCGGACGTCACTTGAATGCCTTCGCCAACAACGATATTCCAAGAGGGGATGTGGAACGAGTCCCACCCGGCTGTGCGCTTGTAGAGGTTGGCAGTGCCTTCGGGAAGTTCGATGCGAGTGTTTTCGCTGCCCTCCTTTGAGAAAGCGTCCACACCGAGGGTCGGCGGCACAGTAGCGTCGATGCTGAGTGACTGCAGACTGCTCGCGCCGTAGAAAGCGCCATCGCCGATTTTCTCGATTGTGGAGGGGAGTGAAACTGACGTAATTTTGTCGGAGTGCGTGAAGGCAGAACCGGTCAGCGATTTCACCTTGTAGCCGTTGATTTCAGAGGGAACTGTCACGTCTCCCATATAGTAGCCGTTGCGCGGCTGAGCCAGCTCTGCAGTCTTCTCCTGCTCGGAAACGATGTTGTACGCCAGTTCGCTGTTCTCGCCGTAACGGTAAATGTAAATGTGGTATGGCTGGCAAACGAATTTGCCGTCTATAGCCAATGCGATATAATACTCGCCCGGTTCGAGGTCAAAGTTGTCTATCGAGAACATTCCTGACACATTATATTGTGTCGGTATGCGTACCGTATTTGAAGTATAAGATGTCAACCGGTTCAGGTCGCGATCCATTACCACCATTTCAAGGGCGACATCCAGCACATCGTTTGTCTGGTTGCGCATTGTAAGCGTCATGTTCTCCTCCTCACCAAGATGATATGAGTAAGGAGAGATGCTCACGACACTGATTTTGCTGCTGTCAAGGTCGAAATCGAAAGTGGGATTGACGGTAAACACGACCTTGCCGGAGACTTCTGTGTCTTTGTCGGCGACAAATGGTTCGAACGTGTATCGTCCTTCGGGAACGGGAATATATATATACAATTCAACTTCCTTGGAACTGTGAGCCGGGATAACGGCATTGACCGCCTTCGTAGATGCAGAGCGCGAGTTGTCGATGCCCTTGATTGTCCCCTTGATATTGCCGCTCCAATCCTTGTCAGACACGTTTGCAACAGTAAGGCGGAAGGTCGTGTAACGCCTGCGGAATGACCAGTCCACGCCCTTGATGTCAGTAGCTATCAATTTCGCACCGCTTGTCCCAACGGAGGGGTTTTCGTATTCGATGACACCGTTTTCCACTTTTGCGGATATATACTGTGCATCAGTGGTAGGTATCATTATGCGCGACACCTCACCTGTAGAGGCATTGGTGGTCACAGGATACACCATATACTCGCCGTCAGGCAGAGACGGTGCCTCAAACGGCACTTCACGGCTGCCGTAGTACGGGTCAAATGTATATTCCTCTGACTGAACATACACAATGTCTTGTGGGTCATACAGATTTTCAAACGCCACACCGAGCTTGCCTGACTGTGTCATGCCGAGGGGATTGTAATACATGCCTCCCTTTTGAGTTCTCAAGACACTGTAAACTGTTGACTCATCGGTGGTAATCTCTGCATATTCAAATCCCCATTCTGAAACGAGCATCGACTGGGGCTTGGTGTCTGCCTGTCCGGCAGGTGTCATGCCGGTAATAATCGACTGGTTGGAATTGTAGCCGCCGTCAAAGCTGCCGGCGCCTCCGGAAGCGGGATTGAGGGCATAGAGGAGGAAGAAGCCGTCCTGATAGCCGCCCCAGCCCCAGTTGAGGTGGAAGTAACCGTTGCCCTGATAGCCGTCCACTACGAAGCAGTGACCGCCGCCAACAGCGGCGCCACACATTATGACAGGGCGGTTTGCGGCAATCTCATCATACACCTTCTTATCCCATTCGCCGGCAGTCATATAGTCGCGGAACTCAAGTTTCAGGCCGGGGTTGTAGTTGAAATGGTTGATAAGGGCATATTGTATTTTCTGGTCAGTAGTACCGCTGCCCGACGTAGAATACTTCATGTCAGTAGCCAGACCGCAATGACGCATCAGGACAGCCACAGCGGATGCATTCACACTTTTGTCGCCGGAAGAGTACCGGTCCAGCATACGGTCGTATCGGTACGGGACTTTCGAGAGATCGACCCCCCCCGCCTCGCCGACGCCACGCTCTGGCCACTCCATATATCGGATAACCTGCGCCATGGCTGTTGCGACACAGCCGGTATATGTTGTCGCTCCCGACTCGTCTTTGGGACATAAGTTATTGTATGGGCTGCTCTGGTCCCAGGTCGAAGTCATAAGCTGGTCTACAGGTTCAAAATTATCCTCTTTGACAATTACTCTCGCGCCCTTGCCCGTGCGGTAGAAATACTCGATTTCGCGCTTGTAGCCGTCGAGCCACCACTGCATATTGTCCGGGATGTTATCGGCATCGAAACTGCCGGTTGTGGTATATCCCAGCACCTGCGGCAGAGCGTCATCACCGCTGACGATGGTGAAGCCAGCATTACCGGCATTGTTGAATACATAATAGAGCGTCTCGTCCATTGCCTTTGGAGCGTAGACAGCTCTTGCGATCACTTTGGCAGGAGCCTTGCGGTACTTGCTTGTGGTGCTCTGGACAAAGCGCGAGGCTGCTGCGGCAGCCTGCTTCTCGCTGATGCGTTCAGCCATAGCCGGGAAAACGGCGGCTGAAACCACTGTAACAGCGAGCAGTCGCAATGTCCAATGTGTTTTTTTTGACATAGTTTCTTCTATTGTGTACTGATTAGTATTGCGATTGGGTTAGTCGCATTTCGAAGCGACATATCGGATGCAAATGTAGGGATTTTTTCTGGCATTTCGCACCTCGACACATTGAAAATCCGCTGATTTCACCTGAATTTGCACTTTACGTGCAAAACGAGCCGGCAAACCCCATGCCATACACATTTTGGGTAAATGTCAGATTACTTGAACAGGTACTGTGACGAGATGGACTGGTTGTTGTGGATGCGGCGGATGGTGTCAGCAAACAGCTTTGCCACGGGAAGCATCACGGTCTTGGAGTCAACATGGTTGTCCTGATAGGGTATCGAGTCGGAGAAGATCATTTCTGTAAGCCCTGATGCGTATACGCGCTCTGTTGCGGGGTCGCTCATCACAGGGTGGCTTGCGAGCGCACGCACGCTTGTCGCACCGAATGACAGAAGCAGGTCGGCAGCCTTGGTAATTGTGCCGGCTGTATCGACAATGTCGTCAACGAGGATGACATTCTTGCCCTTCACATCGCCGATCACGGTCATCTTCTCGACCACGTTGGCTTTCGCACGCTGCTTATGGCAGAGCACGAGAGGCACGTCGAAATATTTCGCGTATGAGTGAGCTCTCTTTGCACCGCCCACGTCAGGCGAGGCAATCACCATATCCTTGAGGTGCAGTCCCTCAATATAGGGAATGAAGATGGACGAAGCATACAGATGGTCCACGGGTACATCGAAGAAGCCCTGTATCTGGTCTGCATGCAAGTCCATTGTTATGAGGCGGTCGATGCCGGCGACGCTAAGCAAGTCAGCCACAAGTTTGGCAGCGATTGACACACGGGGTTTGTCCTTGCGGTCCTGGCGAGCCCAGCCAAAATACGGGATAACAGCGACAATGGTTGCGGCCGAGGCGCGTTTGGCAGCGTCAATCATCAGCAGAAGCTCCATCAGGTTGTCGCAGTTTGGGAATGTAGACTGCACCAGATACACTTCCGAGCCACGGATTGACTCCTCGAAGAACACTTCAAACTCTCCATCGGCAAAACGCTCGATCTTCATCTTGCCGAGCTCGATGCCGAGTTCTTTGCAGATTGACTCGCCGAGGTAATGGCTCTTAGTCCCGGCGAACACTTTGATAGGTGGTAGAGAATTACTCATGGGGTACTAGAATTATATCGCAAAGTTACAAGAAATATCCCGAATAAGGGCAACCTCGAGGTTGTAAGTTTGTCTACAATAGTTAAATCTTGTCCCTGACATTCATTCTCGGGTTTTTCTATTCGATAATCATTTGATACATAACCTCTTGACACAGCATGGACAGATTTGCTTGATTTTTTTGGCCTGAAAACTTGCACAGTCCCCGGAAACGTTGTAATTTTGCATCGCATTTCCGAGGAGATGCACCACGAAAGGCGGGATAGCTCAGTCGGTTAGAGCGTCGGATTCATAACCCGGAGGTCCCGAGTTCAATTCTCGGTCCCGCTACAGAAAGGCTTCCCAAAATTGGGAGGCCTTTTTCTATGTGCCACATTTGTGTAACTCTTAATTCTTCAGGGTATGCCGTCGATGTATGAGCAGATTATGGGGTTTCCCCTATTCAAGGGCATCAGCAAGGATCATGTGTCTATGATACTTGCGAAAGCCAACATTACTTTCAACAACTATAAGACAGGCGAAATAGTGGCGAATTGCGGAAGCGAGTGCGACCACATCGGTTTCATTGCCCGCGGAAGCCTGAGATGCGCATATTCCTCACCCAAAGGCGATGTGAAAATCACGTACACCCTCTCGACAGGCGACATGATTGGCGCGGACGCCCTGTTCGGCATTGACCGCACATTCCCTATCGACATCAAGGCGTTGGCGACTACGAGCATCCTCACCTTCGCCAAGGACGAATACATGAACCTGCTCCGCGAGGACGAGATATTCCTGATGAACTATCTGAACCATATATCCCTGCGCAGCCAGTGCGGACGCATTGCCGTCGGCAATTACGAGGCTCACGGCGTAGCGGGACTGATAGCCCGCTGGCTGTTGACAATGACAGGCCAGCGTTGCAAAGACATTAATTTCGAGATAGCCCCCTCATTAATGGAGATCCTGCCGCCGGCATATACAGATTCTTCATCCGGCGACCTGCAGTTCCTCGCTGAAAAGGGCGTAATCGCGGTTTACGGCGACCGTATTGAGGTGCCTGACAGGCGAGAATACCTCGATTTTGTTGACACTGCTGAATAAATTTGCTGCCTGGCATACCTTTATTGCCGGAAAATAACTAACTTTGTCCGTAGGATAACAGGCGTCAGCCCTATCGGGAGCATTGTCCTGTTGTCTGCTTCATTAAAGATAAACAGACAGTATGAACGGAATTAAGGTAAGACTTTCAGCTCTCAATTTCCTGCAGTTCGCAGTCTGGGGAGCATACCTGACATCTATGGGCAACTACCTCGGACGGGCCGGGATGGGTGCTGACATTTCATGGTATTATACTATCCAAGGCCTCGTCTCCATATTTATGCCCGCCCTCATGGGCATGATAGCCGACAGATTTGTACAGCCACAGCGGCTGTTAGGCTACTGCCACCTGCTGGCAGGCCTCGGAATGTTCGGGCTGTTCTTCATGGGCAGCGAGAGCGCAACGCCTGATCCTGTATTGTTCATGACCATCTACACGTTTAGCGTTGCATTCTATATGCCTACGCTTGCATTGTCAAACACGGCGGCATTTGCTATCCTGAAAAACAAAGGAATGGATACGGTCAAGGATTTCCCGCCCATTCGTGTTTTCGGCACAGTAGGCTTCATCCTGATGATGTGGTTCGTCAACTGCGCCTCCATTGAAGACAACTGCTTCACGTTCATGCTCGGAAACAGCGACAACAAGTTCCAGTACACTCACTACCAGTTCCTCATGTCCGGGCTGATGAGCCTGCTGCTGTTCGCCTATTGCTTCACGCTGCCGGCCTGCCCCCTCGTCAAGAAGGTTTCGCAGTCGTTCTCACAGGCCATCGGGCTTGATGCATTCAAGCTGTTCAAGAGCCGTCAGATGGCGATGTTCTTCATATTCTCGGCACTGCTGGGCATGTCGCTGCAAGTTACGAACAGTTATGCAACACCGTTCATCACCAGCTTCAAAGGCGACCCGGCAATGGTAGACACATTTGCCGCCAATAATGCGACATTGCTTGTTTCCTTATCGCAGGTTGCCGAGGCTTTGTGCATATTGCTCATACCCTTCTTCCTCAAGAAATACGGCATCAAGATAGTCATGCTGATTGCGATGGTGGCATGGGTGCTCCGCTTCGGGTTCTTCGGCCTCGGCAACCCGGCCTTCCCTGGCGTGACACTGTTCATACTCTCCTGCATAGTATATGGCGTGGCTTTCGACTTCTTCAACGTCTCCGGCGGTCTGTTCGTTGACCAGAAATGCAGCCCTGATGTCCGCGCTTCGGCACAGGGTCTGTTCATGCTGATGACCAACGGCCTTGGCGCAAGCGTCGGCACATTGCTGGCCGGCGAAGTCGTAAACCACTTCTGCAAGTGGGAAGGCGGCTTCCTGCTCGGCGACTGGCAGACCTGCTGGTTCATATTTGCCGGCTATGCACTGATTGTGGCGGTGCTGTTCTTGCTGCTCTTCAAGGAACACAAGCACCACAACATAGAGCTCGACAATAAATAAACCTCGCGCCGCCGCTGCTGTCGACACATATATGATACAGTTCTATGCCCCCGACATACTGGCAACGCACGAACTGCCCGAATCAGACTCCGCGCACTGCGCACGTGTGCTGCGTCTGCGCGAGGGCGACAACATCAGCGTCGTTGACGGCAACGGGCATCGGTACACCTGCGTCATCACCTCGGCTCACCACAAGCATACCTCAGTTGAGGTGCTGGCAACAGAGACCGTACCCAAAATATGGCACGGCTCTGTAACGGTGGCAATCGCGCCGCCCAAAAACATCGACAGGCTGGAATGGTTTGCCGAGAAGGCAGTTGAAATAGGCATTGACCGCATCGTGCTGCTGCGGTGCGAACACAGCGAGCGCAAGGAAGTCCGCGCAGACCGCATCGAGAAGATTATGGTTTCCGCCATGAAACAGAGCCTGAAAGCGGTGATGCCCCAGCTCGTCCAGATGATGCCGTTCTCCCAATTTGTCAAGCCGGGCGACGGCAGCCGCTTCATGGGCTACTGCGACAGCAATACCCCGCGCCAGCCGTTTGCCGACGTGTGTCCGGTGGATAAGGATGTAACTATTCTCATCGGGCCAGAAGGCGACTTTTCTCCGGCAGAGGTGGAAAAGGCTATTGCCGCAGGGTATATGCCCGTGACTTTCGGCGACAACCGGCTGCGCACCGAGACAGCAGCCCTGTTCGCCCTCTCCACATTTCATATTATAGAACAACTCAAATCTCTCCGCTGACAATTATGACGACTACCGATACCGTATTGAGCCGCGTTGCCGCCGAGGGGATGACATCATACCTCACCACGAGCAAGACCGGCAATTTCTTCCTGCTCGCCGGACCGTGCGCCATAGAGAGCGAAGACATGGCGTTGCAGTGCGCCGCTGTCCTGAAAGAGGTCACGGCGCGACTGGACATACCGTTGGTCTTCAAAGGCAGCTACCGCAAGGCAAACCGCAGCCGCCTGGATTCGTTTACCGGCATCGGCGACGAGAAAGCGTTGCGCATACTGGCGCGTGTTCGTGAGGAGTTTGACGTGCCTGTAGTCACAGACATCCATGAGGCTCACGAAGCCGCTATGGCAGCGCAGTATGTCGATGTACTGCAGATACCTGCGTTCCTCTGCCGCCAGACGAACCTGTTGGTCGCTGCTGCCAAGACTGGCAAGATGGTGAATATCAAAAAGGGGCAGTTCCTGTCGCCGTCGTCCATGACCCATGCTGTCGAGAAGGTGCGCATGTCAGGCAACGACCAAGTGAGCATAACCGACAGAGGCACGATGTTCGGCTACCAAGACTTATTGGTTGATTTCCGCGGAATACCATTGATGAAGCACGAGTGCAACTGTCCTGTCATCATGGATATAACCCACTCGCTGCAACAGCCGAACCAGTCGTCTGGCGTAACTGGCGGCCGGCCAGCGCTCATCGACACTGTCGCTTCAGCAGCTATTGCAGTCGGAGCGGACGGCATTTTCATGGAGACCCACCCAGACCCGTCTGTAGCCAAAAGCGACGGCGCGAACATGCTGAAGCTCGACCGCGTGGAAGCGCTGCTGCAGCGTCTGACACGCTTGCGCATGGCAGTCCTCGAAAACAACAACACGAAATAAGACACAATCATGAAATACATCAAAACACTGTTTGCCACAGCGGCAATTCTGTCAGCCGCGAGTGCCTGTCCCCAGCAGATGAGCCAGCTCACCAAGGCGATTTTCAGCGCATACGAGGAGACACTTCGCGAAGACCCCAAAGACTACATAACGCTCTACCGGCGTGCCGTGGAGTATTACAGGCTCGATATGTATGCCAACGCCCTCGATGATGTCGAGGCGGCAATCAAGTATACCCCAGCCAAGGAAGCAGACTTGCTAATGCACGAATACTCGCTGATGAGCGACATCTACATCCAGCTCGAAGACAACTCCAAGGCTCTCGAGGCAGCGAACAAGGCTCTCACTATCAACCCCAAGTCGTATTCCGACTTGTACCGCAAAGGCAACATATATCTTGCGATGAAGGATGCGGACAATGCATACAGTACGTTCCAGTCCATGATACGACTGAAATCCCGCAGCCAAGAGGCCTTTTTCGGCATGGCGAAAGCCTCTGCCCTCAAAGGGAGTACAGAAGAGGCCAACCAGCTGCTCGAGGAGATGAAGAATGTAGACTCGACTTCTGCATTGACCTACTGCCGTATCGGCGAGGTATACCATGACCTCGGTGAAATGGAGAAAAGCGTAGTCAATTACCTGACCGCCATTTCTCTCGGCGACGACATACAGCGTCCGTTTGCCGGCCTCGAACAGGTTGCTCGCGAAAACTACGACGCTTTCAGCCGCGGCTTCGACTTCGCAGAGTCTAAGAACTCTGGCAATTCGTTCATGTCATACATCCGAGCGGCAATATGCGCCAATACGGGCCATCTTAACGACGCATACAGCGTATACCGTAAACTTGCGCAGAGCGAGGACGTTTCTGCCTCAACGCTCACTCGCGCAGCCCACGTCTGCTTGTCGCTCAACAAGCTTGACGAAGCCAAAACATACGCAGACAAGGCAATTTCCATGCAACCGACAGCGGATGCTTATCTGGTCAAATCAGCCGTAGAACTGGCAAACAACTCACCTGCTACGGGATTGCTGTTTGCATCCAAAGCTTACTCCTCGGCCAATCCAGACACTCAATCGCTAATGGCTATGGCCAAAGCCGCTATTGCGCAGGGAGATGCAAAAGCTGCGACAGACGCGCTCAATGAAGCCGTACTAATTGATGCCGAAGCCGTTGACGCACTGCTGCTGAGGGCCTACGTGAAGCGATATATGCAGAATGACAACAGCGGCGCAAACGGCGACCTGCAGCGTGCTGCAAACACTCAAGCCGACAGACTGCCGGCATTGGCATACCGTGCCATAGCGCAGACGCTATCCGGCAAAACCTTGGACGGCGAAGCCACAATATCAGGCATGCTTGCCAAAGGAGAGACCCCGGAAGCGTTGGCATACGCAGCTGTATATTACGCGCAAACCGGCAATGCCGACAAAGCGCAGGGATACCGCGACAAGGCTGAAGCCGCCGGCTACGAGAACGTATACCTCTTCGACACCGACAAGACTCCGTACTTGTCGCTCTCGACAAAATATTGACCCGACAACCGCATCCACCACTGGTCAAAGGCATGAATGACAAGATTCTGACTATTGTACTGTTGCTGATTTCCAACGTGTTCATGACATTCGCCTGGTATGGACACCTGAAACTGCAGACCGCCGGGATTACCTCCAATTGGCCGCTGTTTGCCGTAATCCTGCTCTCTTGGGGTCTCGCCTTCTTCGAGTATTGCTTCATGGTGCCGGCAAACAGGCTAGGTTATGCAGAGAACGGCGGTGCTTTCTCCCTCATTGAGCTGAAGGTGATTCAGGAAGTCGTGTCGCTGACTGTCTTCACCCTGATAGTGACATTCGTTTTCAAGGGGGAAAAATTTCATTGGAACCACATAGCGGCATTCCTGTGCCTTGTGGCCTCCGTGTATTTTGCATTTATGTCCTCAGGTTCAAACGACTGATACAGCTAAATGACTACCATACTTTTTGCCCCGCTACAGGGTTATACCGACCATGTTTACCGCAGCATTCACGCACGCCTGTTCAAAGGAGTTGACGCATACTATACGCCCTTCATCCGCATCGAGAAAGGCGAGCCGCGGCGACAGGATGTTGCTCGGCTGCAATCGCCGCTGAACGAGGGCATAAACACTGTGCCGCAGATAATATTCTCTGACGCTGACGAGTTTCGCCGACTTGCTGATATTGTTGTCGAGGCCGGTTATAATGAGATTGACCTGAACATCGGCTGCCCCTTCCCGATGCAGACACGTCGTGGACGAGGATGCGCGTTGATGTCTCATCCCGAAACGCTCGCAGCCGTAGCCGAGCAGATGCGACAGATGCCCCAAATCAAATTCTCACTCAAGATGCGATGCGGAGAGGTTGGCGCTGACGGCTGGCGAGAGACAGCGGAAGCTGTCAACGAAATGCCGCTGGCGCAGGTGGCGTTTCACCCCCGAACCGGCAAGCAGAAATATGACGGCGAGTTGGCAATGGATGCTTTCAGCGAGTTTTTGACGCAATCCAAGCATCCTGTCATATACAACGGCGATCTGCACACCCCTGCTGACATTGCCGACATATATGCGAAATACCCGGGCATCGCGGGTGTAATGATAGGCCGAGGGCTGCTGGCACGTCCGTCGCTTGCCGAAGAATTCGTGTCTGGCGAGGAATGGACGGAGCAGCGGCGCATATCTGCACTCGTCCGCCTGAATGAGGAAATCGGCGAGGTGTACGAGCGAGACCTGTGTGGAGACGTGCAAATACTTTCCAAGTTGCGGCCGCTGTGGGACTATGCCGAGCCGCTTATCGGCCGCCGCGCATGGAAAGCCATACACAAGGCACACTCGTTGCGCAACTACCATGCGGCAGTCGCAGCGATCGCAGATTGAACCGGTGTCGCTCCCGTTTTACCAGCCGAGCGAAGTGTAGTCGTAGACGTAAGTCTTGCCGTTCAGGACAACGGCAGAATACGTCACGTTGCCGCACACGTCACGGAAAATCACGGCATTGTTCTCTGCTTTGCCCGAATACGTAGCCTTGGCATCGCTCAGCGTGTATTTGCCGCCGTCAGATGTTATTGTCACCTTGGAGACGCCGTTGGCTATGCCATATTCACCGTCAGAGGGAAGGGAGACTGCCGAACCGGACGCAATCATGTCAGCGTTGATATAAGCTCTCATGCCAGTGAGATATTCAACCTTGTTCCAGCCGCCCTGCGCTGATTCCTTGACGAACACCATGCCGGGCTTGGCGACAACATCTGCCCCCGACATCGCGGCGGTCACATCCTTGGCAGCCGGGCCGTCGAAGACCCGCGTTTCGCGTGCCATAACTACATATTCCGCACTTGCCATGCCGCAGGCAAGTGCCAATGCGTACAATGAGGTGTAAAGTCGTTTCATAATTCAGAGTGTTAGCTTACTGCTGATTAGACAATCTTATTCAATAACGTTTACTCGCCGCCTTTCGTTTTTGCACGGAAGCAGTAATGTCCCTTTCCGCGTGTGGCACTGCCATATTGTATGCACTCCCTCGGACAAACATGATAGCACGCTACGCAGCTGGCACAATTGTTTCCCCAAGAGGGCTTGCCGTCAACCATAGTCACATTGCCAAGCGGACAGGCTGAGGCACAACGTCTACAGCCGACACAATCGGAAGAGACCCGGAATTTCCTCGGGAATATGCCCCACCGTTTGAAAAGCGGATAAACAATCCGGGATTTCAGCCACGGCAGCGACCCGACAGTCACATCAGTCACTTCTGTTCGCTCAAATATCCCGGCGGCAATCTCCGCAATGCGCTTTGGCGCAGCATCAATCTTCCTCTGCGCAACGTCATCAGCATCGACATCAAACCCTGCCAAGAGGACATAATTGTTAGGCATAATGACACTCCACACAGCGTTGAGGTTATAGCCACGGCGTGCCAATTCAGACTTCATAATGCGATGCGCTAAACCGGTTTCGTCCCCGCAAGTCAGGACACACCATACATACGGCTGCTTATCACGGCTACGAGCCAATCGCCTGACAAATTCGACTACAGGAACAGGCAAGCCCCAACTGTACACAGGGCAGACTATGCCGACACTCTCGTATGATGACAGGCAAACTTCTTCGTCTGAACAAGCCAACGGCGCAAGCGGTGCAGCGTCATCACCTATACAGTCAGCCAAACTCTCCGCTACATACCGGGAATTGCCCGTACCCGAAAAATAGTATATCATAGTTTCATCGCGATATTGCTGTTATACTAAACAACAAAGGAGTCGCCCCCGATAATCAGGGACAACTCCTGCGTATTTGATTTTCGGCTTTGAAAAATATGCAAATCAGCAGCAAAGCCCTTGTCTGTTCTCGGCTTACATCATGCCGCCCATGCCGCCCATGCCGGGATTAGGCATTGCAGGCATAGGGTTCTCCTCCTTCTTGTCAGCAATCACGCATTCAGTGGTCAGGAACATGCCGGCAATGCTGGCTGCATTCTCGAGCGCCACGCGAGTTACCTTGGCCGGATCGATGACGCCAGCTGCGAAGAAGTTCTCGAAGGTGGCTGTGCGAGCGTTGTAGCCGAAATCACCCTTGCCGTCCTTAACTTTCTGTACTATGACAGCGCCCTCGACACCTGCGTTCTCGACAATCTGGCGAAGCGGTTCCTCGATTGCGCGGCGGATGATTGCGATACCCGTGTTCTCGTCGTCATTGTCGCCCTTCAGCTCTTCGAGAGCAGGGAGGCAGCGGATGAATGCCACGCCGCCGCCGGGAACTATGCCTTCAGCTACAGCTGCACGAGTTGCGCTCAGAGCGTCGTCTACACGGTCTTTCTTCTCCTTCATCTCGACCTCAGAGGGTGCGCCGATGTAGAGGACAGCGACACCGCCAGAGAGTTTAGCCTTGCGCTCTTCGAGCTTCTCCTTGTCGTATGTTGAAGATGTTGCCTCAATCTGGGCCTTGATCTGACCGATACGAGCAGCGATAGCCTCCTTGTCGCCAGCTCCGTTGACAATGATAGTGTTGTCCTTGTTGACTGTCACCTTGTCAGCCGAGCCGAGTTCAGCAATAGTTGCATTGGCAAGTTGCATACCCTTTGTCTCGCTGATGACTGTGCCGCCAGTGAGGATAGCGATGTCTTCGAGCATCTCCTTGCGGCG
>DHKE01000024.1:21152-21333 GCA_002404675.1 Porphyromonadaceae bacterium UBA4702
CGGCGGTCGCCGAAGCCAGGAGCTTTGACAGCGCAAACTTTCAGTGAGCCGCGCAGACGGTTTACTACCAGTGTTGCGAGAGCCTCGTTGTCAACGTCCTCTGCGATTATGAGCAGACCGCGACCTGACTGTGCTGTGGCTTCGAGCACAGGAAGCATCTCCTTGAGGTTGGAAATCTTCT
>DHKE01000049.1 GCA_002404675.1 Porphyromonadaceae bacterium UBA4702
TGGAACGCCGTTTCCAGAAAGTGATGGTCGAACCGACATCTCCCGAAGAGACGCTCGAAATACTTCGCAACGTCAAGGGCAAGTATGAGCAGCATCACAACGTCACCTATACAGATGAAGCTCTCGAAGCGTGCGTTTCTCTGACCGAACGGTATGTAAGCGACCGCAATTTCCCCGACAAGGCCCTCGATGCCCTTGACGAAGCCGGTTCTCGCGTCCATATCTCCAACATCGTCGTGCCGGAGGAAATTGAGCAACTCGAGAAAGAAATCGACGAGGTTACGGAGAAGAAGCTCGCCGCTGCCCGCAATCAGGATTTTGAACTGGCGGCATCTATGCGTGACAAGGAAAAGGCTTGCCGCGCACGCCTCGACGAGGCAAAGGAGAAATGGGAAGCGCACATGGACGAGGAGCGTCAAGTGGTTGATGACGAGAAAGTAGCTGAAGTCGTCGCCCTGATGACCGGCGTACCCACACAGCGCATAGCCCAAGCCGAGGGCAGCCGCCTGCTCAAAATGGGCGACGCGCTCAAAGGCTCTGTTATCGGACAGGACGAAGCCATCAAAAAGATTGTCAAGGCGATACAGCGCAACCGCATCGGGCTGAAAGATCCAGACAAGCCTATAGGCACATTCATGTTCCTCGGCCCGACGGGTGTCGGCAAGACATACCTTGCCAAGAAACTCGCCGAGTATCTGTTCGATTCGCCCGACGCGCTGATACGCATGGACATGTCGGAATACATGGAGAAGTTCACCGTCTCACGTCTCGTGGGCGCGCCTCCGGGATATGTAGGCTACGAGGAGGGAGGCCAGCTCACCGAAAAGGTCCGCCGCCGCCCGTATTCCGTAGTGCTGCTCGACGAGATTGAGAAAGCTCACCCCGATGTGTTCAACCTGCTGCTACAGGTGATGGACGAGGGACGGCTCACCGACTCGCTCGGCCGCCGCATCGACTTCAAGAACACCATCCTGGTCATGACCAGCAACGTAGGGTCTCGCCAGCTGAAAGACTTCGGCGCAGGCGTAGGCTTCAATACCGCCACCCTCACCAAGGAACAGAGCCATTCGGTCATCTCCAAAGCTCTGAACCGCGCCTTCTCGCCCGAGTTTCTCAACCGCGTGGACGATATAATAATGTTTGACCAGCTCGACCGCGAGTCTATATTCAAGATTATTGACATCGAGCTGAAAGGCTTCTACAGCCGCATCGAGAAGCTCGGCTTCAAGCTCAACCTCACCCCGGAGGCCAAGGACTTCATTGCCGACAAAGGGTATGACAAGAACTTCGGCGCGCGACCGCTGAAACGCGCCATACAGAAGTACCTCGAGGACGACCTTGCAGAACTGCTGCTGCGCCTCAACACCGAGGGCTCGCTTGGCGGAACTGTCGATATCTCTTACAAAAACGGCGACGAGAAGCTGACCATGGATTTCCGTCCGCTCATTCCCGCCGAGGATGCGGAGGGCAATACAGATGACCATGACAGGGCAAATGCCTCTGACACTGGTAAGGTCGGCTGACCCGCAAGCCATAGATGATACAAGAAGAGAGATGGCACTGTAGATGCGCCATCTCTCTTCTTTAATTAGGTATCAATTAATTGTTTTCTCTATCATCGTCCCAGGGGTACTTGCGCCGGGGATTGCGCGGAAACCACCCCTTGCGCACACGCTTCTCCTGCTGCCTCACCTCGCCGATGCTCCAGAAACAGCTGAACGCCGTGACTCCGAGCAGCGACGACCAGAACAAGTCTGCTACAAGCAGACACCCGGCCATTGCAGCCAGTCCTGCCAGAAGAAACCATTTCCAGCATTTCACCCCGAAATGATACTCTCCCTTGATGACAAGAGGATGGAACACGCCTATGATGAGGAATGTGCAGATGCCTATTATCAATCCTCCTATATGGTACTGCGACAGCATTTCGGTCATTGGCTCACTTTATTATTTTGTCATGAGTTCGGTTTGTTGCCAGCCTTGTCGCCTGCCACGGCTTTATCCTTAAGAGCTTCCCTTTGGCTGGCGGGCATGAACACCTTGCTCTTGAAAACAGTCCGCACCATGATATAGTTTACAGGGATGCAGATAGCCATAGCCGGCAGCAAAGCAAGCGTGGAGCCGACGATGCCTTTGAATATAGCCACCAGCCCCGTCTGCAGCCCCATGTTGACCAAATGGCTCAATATGAAGCCCAATCCGCGCCCGCCGGTAGGCTTGGCGCGGAAGGTGAAGTATGCAGACAGGAAAAAGTTGGCTATGAAGCTAAGCACATAGCTGATAAGCTGCGAGGGGACTGCCTTGACACCCACAGCGTCTACAAACACGACATAGATGCCGTATTGGAGCACCGTGGCAATGCCGCCAGTTATGGCAAAGCGCAGTATCTCGTCGATACGGCTCTCGCCTTTCACCTTCTCTGTCGCTATTTCGCGTATAGATTTCATTTCATGATACTAGATTGCACGAATTGGCGTGGCTCGCACGCTTATATTAGTTACAAAGTTAGTCAAAAATCGCGAGATAACGCACCTCCAGAATAAAAAACAACCAATACATTATATTTCAACAACTTGCGAAGCATACTTGCAGCCCCAAAAGCAACTATACGTATAGTCGTTGCACCTTTTCGGCAATAATTATTCGTCTAAATATTTGCCATGCGAAATATAATTGCTACTTTTGCGAAAACTCACTAAAATCATTAATATGAAAAGATTTCTACCCCTTCTGCTGATGGCTGGATGCATTCCCTGGCTGTCAGCAAACGCGGAAGTCCTGATGCAGGATGATTTCGCATACCAGGCGGGCAATCTGTATCAGACAAACGGATGGCTGCGCAACAACAACTACTACAAAAGTCCTATCCAGGTGGTGGCTACGCCGCTTGCGTACGCGGGCTACGAGACAGACGCGACAAGCAACGCCGTGAAAATCGTGGCGGACGAGGAAAACAGCTGGACCAACTGCGAACAGCTCAAGAAGTACTTCACACACGCTGCCGCCGCAGGCGACGTGTATGTGTCGTTGCTTGTCAACGTGGAGTCTGTCAACGACAACACCTGCTTCCTCGGGCTGATAGACGACAGGGGAAATAATCGCGGCGACCAGGTAGCGGCGACCGATCGCGGCCGCCTGTATGCTGTCAAAGACGGCAACAGCACCGACGGTTTCAAATTCGGCGTCTCAAAGGGCAGCATCGGTTTCGGAGCAAAGACTGACGCAACATTCGAGTTTGGCAAGACATACCTGGTGGTGGTGAAATACACATTCGTAAGCGGGCTGCAGAATGATGTCATCTCGCTGTACGTCAACCCCTCTGCCACAGAACCTGCCACCGCCGACGCCACAGCCTCCGACAGCTATGACCTCGACGCGAGCGGCGCAGCGGGGCTGTGCCTGTTCGGAAGCCTTAAGGACACCCTCGGCCCAGCTGTTACAGTCGATGCTATCAGGGTCGCAACCACCTGGGACGAGCTGGGCATAAACGGCGGAGACAGCGACGCTCTTACAGCTCAGTTCTCCTCTCCCCGCTGCGCAACAGCGGCATACAGCAACGGCTTTGACACCAACGCCAGCATCGCCGACTGGACACAGGACAGCTACTACGAGCGTTGGCGCATCTCAGAAAACCCCTACTCCAACACCGTGCCGGCATTCAGCAGCATAAACCCCGAAAGCACCGGCTCGCTCTACATAGCACGCTCATCATCAACGCTCGACGAAAATATCACCTCGCCAGAAATCACTGTCCCGGCAAACGCCAAGCTGCGCTTCTGGGGCGTTTTCAATCCCGTATGGCTGTACTATGCACACACTAACCTCAACATAACCGTTGACGGCACGACGACAACCCTTTGGAACTCATTCCTCTGGGCGCAGGACAACAACATTGAGGACACGAAGTGGACACAGCACGAGATTGACCTGTCGCAATACGCCGGCAAGACCGTGCAATTCACGTTCAACTACAGCGGAACGGACGGCGACGATGCCATGTTCGACGATTTCGAGATTGTCACCACTGACAACAGCGACGATGCCAAAGTATACATCACCCCGGGCAGCAGCGTCACATTCACCGACATGACCGAGGGCGAGCCTACGTCATGGCAATGGACTTTCGCCGGCGCAGAACCCGCAACAAGCAACGAGCAGTCTCCCACAGTCACCTATCCGGACGCCGGCACATTCGACGTGTCACTGACGGTATCTGACGGAGCTGGCAACATCTCCACCAAGACCCGCACCGGATTTGTGGTAGTGCGCCGCGAAGCTCCGCAAGCCGCCATCGGCACCCCTGCAGGAGCATATTATTCCCCGGAAGCATCGCTGGTTGTGCCAATAGAAGTGCCGCTGACGTTCACAGACGAATCAAAAGGCGACCCCGACACCCGCAGCTGGACATTCCCCGGCACTGACACCCCGGCATCTGACGCTGCCGAAGTCACTGTGAAATACCTCAAGGCCGGCACTTACGACGTTGACCTGACTGTCAGCAACGAGGCCGGAGAATCATCCACATACCTCTACGCGCTGAAAGCCGGCGGCGAGAATCTGATATGGAACATCCCTGTTGAGGAGAACACCATGCTCGCCCCGATCAGCCTGTCGTGGTACGGCTACTATGGCGGCACCAACTGGCTCGACATGCCCGGTTTCGCCGAGCATTTCACAGCTCCCCTCGCCAAGATTACCGTATCCGGGGTTAACGTATATTTCGCACGCGCTACAGCCGTCAGCACAGACGCTGACATCGTGGTGTCGCTCACCAACGCTATCGACGGCCTCCCTGGCGACGCGCTCGCGACAAAGACTCTGAAAGCCTCACAGCTCGTCGATGCCTCGGAGACATACAACGACCCGACCATATTCACTTTCGACACCCCTGTTGATGTCGAGACCGAATTCTTCATCACCATCACCGGCTTCCCCAACGCTGACGGCGACGACATAGCCATGTACTGCTCGCCGCGCCGCGACGACCCCTCGAAGAGCACCGTATACCACTGGCTCGACGACCTGGACGAAAACAATCAGCCCACCGGCACACGGACATGGGTCAAGAATGTGGATGAGTCCCTCTCGTTTGCCATTGCTCCGCGCATCAGCTTCGACACCAACACCGGTATCGTTGACAGCGTCATCGACAATGAACAAGGCGCAGACACCATCTACAACCTGCAAGGCATGCCCGTACCGGCCGACCGGCTGACCGACGGCATCTACATCATCGGCGGCAAGAAAGTGCTTATCAAGCGATAATCGACCGCCATATACCATTATAGAGGGTATGCCTGTTCATTGAGGCATACCCTCTTCCCGTTTTACGGGCAAGTGGAGAGATGCTATATGTCGAGGTTTTGTTGTAAATTTGCAGCTGAATAAAAAATACACGACATGGCTGCTTGGTCAATAGGAGGAGTACTCGAAAACATCGGGCTGAAACGAGCCGAAACCTACGGCATCGCCTTCAGCGGCGGAGGCGCACGCGGCTTCGCACACATCGGCGTGATGATGGCTCTTGAAAAGTTCCGCATCGTCCCTTCCGTCCTCGCCGGCGTGTCCGCCGGGTCGATTGCCGCCGTGCTGTACGGCGCGGGGCTGACGCCCAAGGATATACTGGAGTGTTTCAACCAATACTCCAAGGTGACAGACTTCGCCGAATGGACCATTCCAAAGGAGGGCTTTCTGCGGCTCACTAAACTGCGGAAGATACTCGACAGCTGGCTTCCCGTCAAGAACCTCGAAGACCTGAAAATACCGACCGTGGTATGCGCCACAGACTTCGAGAACGGCAAGTCTACCGGCTGGTCACAAGGGGCGATAGCCGAGCGCGTGGCAGCTTCGTGCAGCATCCCGATAGTCTTTGCGCCCGTGAGGATAGACGGCGTGAACTATGTGGACGGCGGAGTGCTGCGCAACCTCCCGGCATGGGCAATACGCAACCGCTGCAGCTGCCTGATAGGCAGCAACTGCGACCCGCTGAACCGCAATTTCAAATACAAGAGCTCGATCATCGAGGTCGCCCTTCGGTCATACCACCTGATGCTCAAGTCTAACGCCGTCCAGGATCTGAAACTGTGCGACGTGGTGATACAGTCAGACGGCATGGCAGACTTCAACACCTTCGGCATACGCCAGATGAAACGCATAGTCCTCTGCGGCTACGACGCTGCCAGCCGCGCCCTCGAAAAACACCTCTCCAACAAGAAATAGACAAGTATGACAATGGATGAGAAGCTGATAATATACCAGGTGTTCCCGAGAATACTGACCAATGACAATGCCGCGTGCGTCCCGTCGGGGACATACCGGCAGAACGGCAGCGGCAAGATGAATGATTTCACAGACGAACTGCTGGGGTCGATACGGGCGTTGGGCGCGAATTGCGTATGGTACACCGGGATAATCGAACACGCCACCAAGACGGCTTTCCAGGGCATACCGGCTGGCAACCCTCACATTGTCAAGGGGGAAGCAGGCTCGCCGTATGCCATACGCGACTATTATGACGTTGACCCGGCTCTAGCCGTCGATGTAGATAGGCGCATGGCAGAGTTCGAGGCGTTGGTGGCTCGTACACACAGTGCCGGCATGAAGGTGCTCGTCGATTTCGTGCCAAACCACACGGCGCGTGTCTACCGGTCAGACTGCGCCCCTCGCGGCGTGCGTGACTTCGGCTCGCAGGACGACACTACACTGTCCTTTTCGCCGCGCAACAACTATTATTACATTACCAACCAGCAGTTTGCGCCTTCGATTGACCTGGGCAGCGGCGCGGATGCCTACCGCGAATTTCCCGCCAAGGCTACGGGCAACGACTGCTTCACGGCTTTCTGCTCGGAATATGACTGGTATGAGACCGCAAAACTGAACTACGGACATGACTATGCCTCGGGAACTGACCATTTCGACCCGATACCGCCGACATGGCTGCAGATGCGCGACATTCTGCTGCACTGGGCGGCAAAAGGCGTTGACGGCTTCCGCTGCGACATGGTGTTCATGGTGCCGCAAGCGTTCTGGCACTGGGCGATACGCGAGGTAAAGGCGAAATTTCCGGACATCATTTTCATCGGCGAGATATATGACGTAGGGCTATACCGCTCGTTCTTAGACTATTGCGGCTTCGACTACCTGTACGACAA
>DHKE01000008.1 GCA_002404675.1 Porphyromonadaceae bacterium UBA4702
TGCCAATTGCAAAATGACACCGCTGAAAACATTTTCAGTGCTTTCGGCGTGCCGTGTCCGTAACCAAGTCATTGCTAATTAATCAAATGTACTTGCCTTCCAGCGGACACGGCGTGCCGTGTCCCTACTTGGCTGCGCAAAAAAACGAGGGTGCGCCGGCTGGCACACCCTCGCTATGAATGGAAATATCAGTCAGGGCTGATATTATTTGATGACTACCTTCTGAGCCTTGCCGTTCTGGATGCGGATGAACATGCCGTTCTCCGGGTTGGCTACGCGCACGCCCTGCATGTTGTAGTACTGTGCTTCGCCTTCGGCTACTGTGATCTCATCCACGCCAGACTCCCATTCTGTGTATTTGATAGGATAGAGCTGCATATTGTTGTTGTAAGTAGAAACTGCGAGTTCTACATTATATGTGCCAGCAACTACGGGGTCAATACCGAACTTATTGAAGAATGTGTATGTAGTTCCGTCTTCTGTATTACCCTCTGTGGAGGCGTCCGCAGCGAAAGTCACCTTCTTCAGCACAACGACATGGTTCATCATGTCGGCATTAACGCTCTCAACCTCTGTAGGAGTGTAATCTACATGGTCTGTAGATGCTGCGGGAGCATTTACAGGAACGATTTCGGGCAGGCCCTTGTGGAGAGTATACTTGCCTTCCCAGCCAGCGGGGATTACGTCACCGCGCTCACGAGTGCCGACATAGTTGCCATAGATGAGTGTGTAGTTGCCAGCAGCATCGTATGCGTATGTGTTTTGGCCTTTCTGGTAAGCGACTGTCAACGGGAAGTTGATGATACCGCTTACACCCTCTGCTGCATAAACCTCTGCGATAGAGTTGTATGCCGCAACGACTTTCAGTGTGTATGAAGCCTCGCCGGCATTATATGTAGATGTTGCGGGCGTGGCAGCCTTGATGACAGTAGTGCCGGCAGCAAGGATAGTCACGGCGCCGTTAGCAGCGTCAACTGTTGCAACCTCCTCGTTTGAGGAAGTATATGTAGCAGCTGCGTCAGTAGCCTTGGTCAGAGCAGGGGCTGTGAACTCCTCGCCCATAAGCACTGTGTACAGCGATTCTGGGAAAGACAGACCAGCGCTTTCAAGGCTGCTGCTGCCCTTGGGAGAGTATGTGACTGCCAGTGTCACAATTGGCTTATTGGCTGTTGTCTTGATTGTTATCACAGGAGCTTCATCAGAGCCTGTCCATGAATATGTTTTTGTACCTGCAGTCCATGTGGCATCAGCACCGCCTATCTGCACAGATGCGTATGCGGTGGTGACTGTCATGTCGATTGCCGTCACGTTTGCGTTGGGGACAGAAACAGCGATTGTTGCTACTCCATCACCGTTGTCTGTCTTGGTCTTGTATACGCGCAGACCATCACTCCAAAGACGGAAACCACTGCCGTTAGTCATGTCGAAGGTGAGTGTCACATCACCGCTGGTTGCTGTGGCAGGAGTGACCACATAATCATCTCCGCCTCGTACTCCGAGACCGTAGTCATTGTTCACAAAGTCGAATGTCACCGACTCTGCCATTGCGAATGCGCCGGTGAGGGCGACTGTCGCGAGTGAAAGTAAAAGTTTTTTCATTTCGGTTGTTATTTTAGTTGTTGGTGTTTCCTTTTTATTTGCGTCGCGGATAGGAGTTGTGGCTTGTTTCCGTTCCGTGCCGCAAAATTACTATCAATTTGTGGCCTGAACAACTTTCCAGCGTAAAATTTCGATTAAATCCACGTTTCATCTGTTTGTCCTTGCCCATTCGTCCCTATAACACTGCCTATGCACATTTTGTTTTGCCTCCTGAGGGGTTCGCGCCGCATTTCGGCGTGCCGCGTGGCAATGCGCTGGAAGTCGCCGCCTTAGACGAAGGCGAGGGTGCGCCGGCTGGCACACCCTCGCTATGAATGGAAATATCAGTCAGGGCTGATATTATTTGATGACTACCTTCTGGGCCTTGCCGTTCTGGATGCGGATGAACATGCCGTTCTCCGGGTTGGCTACGCGCACGCCCTGCATATTGAAGTACTGTGCTTCGCCATCGGCTACTGTGATGTCATCCACGCCAGATTCCGTCCATTCTGTGTATTGGATGGGGTAGAGCTGCAGACCGTTGTAGGATTTGGAAACAACGAGCTCGACATTGTAAATGCCGGCAACGGCAGACTCGAGTTTGAACTTGTTGTAGAATTCGTATTCAGTCTGGTCGTCGGTGATGCCTTTGAACTTGGATGAGCCAGCGGGGGTGTCCGCAGCGAAAGTCACCTTCTTGAGGACAACGACATGGTTGACCATCTCGTTATTCACGCTCTCCACCTCGGCGGGAGTGAAGTCTGCAGTTTCCGTAGAAGCTGCCGGTGCAGAGTCGGCATATATCTCGGGGATGCCGGTTGATTCATCAGACCAGTACCGGCCTTCCCAGCCGGCGGGGATTATGTCGCCGCGCTGACGTGTGCCGACAGCGCTGCCGAAAATGAGGGTAAAGTCGCCGGCTGCGTCAAAGGCGTAGGTGCTGCTGCCGTTCTGGTAAGCGACGGTCATCGGGAAGTTGATGATGCCGCTGACGTCAGAGCCGGCTGCGAAGAAATCAGCGATAGAGCTGTATGCAGCGATTACGGTGAGCGAGTACTGAGCCTCGCCGGCCTCGTAGTTGGCGGTAGCGGGCGTTGTGGCCTTGATGACGGTGGAGCCGACAGCGACGAGTGTCACAGCGCCGGTGGCAGCGTCAACAGTGGCCACCTCGGGGTTGCTTGAAGTGTATGTCACCGCAGCGTCGGTAGCCTTCGTGAGCTCGGGGGCGGTGAACTCCATGCCCAGAGCGGCAGTGCATGCGACCTTGGAGAACGACAGGCCGGCAGGCTGCGGCGTAACGGCTCCGGCAGTGTAGTTGACGGTGATTTTGTTCACATACAAGCGCTTGGTGGCGTCAATCTTGATTTGCGTCAGGTTGCCTGTCACTGCAAATGTGTAGTCGGCAGACTCGTCGGTCAGGCTCTGGGCGTCGGTTCCGTTGATGCTGACCGCAGCCTCCTCCTCCGACTTCCATTTTTTCGCAGTCACGACTATTGAAGTTGCATTAACCTGTCCTGCGGCGGACAGCGTCAGCGTCAGGGAGCCATTGGCTGACTGAGTTGAGAATTTGAGGCCTTCCTCTTCTTTCCCGAGAACCACCTTGCTTGCGTCAGCGATGCCCGAAACATACTCGGTTCCAGCGCTCATGTATAGGTCTGATTTGGAATTCTCGCTCAATTGTCCGAACGAATCGTTACTCAGGCCATTGCCCTTGAACTGCAGGGTGTAAGACTCTGCCATTGCGAAAGCGCCAGTGAGGGCGACAGCCGCGAGTGAAAGTAAAAGTTTTTTCATGTCAGTTTTTATTTGGTTGTTGTTTTGGGACAATGGCAGCCGCCCTCGTCCCGTTTTTGTTTGCGTCGTGTGCGAGAGCGGCGACTTGTCCCAGTCTGTGCTACAAAATTACCATTCATTGGTGACACAAACAACTTCCGAGCGCAAAAATTCGTTAAATCCCCATCCTGCCTGGTTGTCGTTGCGCATACGCCCCTGCAACACCGTGTTTCCGCATTTTGTTTTGACGCCGGAAAAGCGGCGTCATCAGTGCAATTCACGACAACCAGAGATGCCAGGGTTCTCCGGGCACTCTGAAACCCCAGCCGCAGTCGCCGCCAATATTGGCGGACTGCGGCTAAGGCGGCGATTTTTTCGTGAAAAAATTTTCGAGGCTTATCAAACTTGCAATCAGAGCATTAGAACAAACACGGCAAAAATTGTGCGATTTTTTTGGAGAAAAATTTGGTGGAACGAGAAATAGTGCCTAACTTTGCACTCGCAAACGGGAGGTTAGCCGCCCGCAAGCACTAAACCTAAGAGAGGTGCGGTAGTTCAGCCTGGTTAGAATACATGCCTGTCACGCATGGGGTCGCGGGTTCGAGTCCCGTCCGCACCGCCGAGGAGAGAGGAAAGAGCAATATGGTAAACTTCGGTTTCCTGTTGCTCTTTTTTCATATCCACCGCGTTATACCAATATATCGCGTTATACCAATTATATAATGTACCGCCGCGCCGCACGAAGGGCTTGCCCCCGCACGAGGCGCACGGCACAGCGACACCAACGGCAATACTGTCAGTATGAAAATCATCATCATCAACGGGCCTAACCTGGGCCGCCTCGGACAGCGGCTTCCGGAAGTGTACGGACACGAGACCGCCGCCGGCCTCATGGAGCGGCTGTCGCGGTCGTTCCCGGACGTGGAGTTCATCTATTTCCAGTCGAACTGCGAGGGTGAAATCATAGACATCATCGAGCACGAGGCATACGCCGAGGACGTGCGCGGCGTGGTGATCAACCCCGGAGCGTACACGCATTATTCATACGCGATAGCCGATGCCATCGAGGCTGCGCCCTGCCCTTTCGTCGAGGTGCATATCTCCAACATATACGCCCGCGAGGAGTTCCGCAGCCGTTCCGTGACCGCGCCGCAGTGCCGCGCCATGGTCGCCGGCATGGGCATCAGCGGCTACGAAGCGGCGGCGCGACACTTGCTGACACACGATGACTGACGAACTGTACAGCTACATATTAGGGCATATCGATGCCGAGCCGGCGCACCTGCACCGCCTGGAGCGCGACACGCACCTGCACCTGCTCAACCCGCGCATGTCGTCGGGGCACCTGCAGGGGCGGCTGCTGAAGATGCTCGTGCGCATGGCTCGTCCGCGCCGCATACTCGAGCTGGGGACTTTCGGAGGATACGCCTCGCAGTGCCTGGCAGAGGGGATGGAGGACGGCGGCGAGCTGCACACCATCGAGATATGCGACGAGCTGGAGGACTTCATACGCCGCCACCTTGAGGACTCGCCGGTGCGCGGCCGCATACACCTGCACTTCGGCGATGCCGCCGAGACGGTGCGGCAGTGGGCGGAGGGGTCGTTTGACATGGCGTTCATCGACGCCAACAAGCGCGAATATTGCGCTTACTACCGCATGGTGCTGCCGCTGGTGCGCCCGGGCGGCTTCATCATCGCCGACAACACGCTGTGGGACGGCCATGTGGTGGACCCGCATTATGACCACGACGCGCAGACGGAGGCAATACGCGAGTTCAACGACATGGTCGCCGGCGACCCGCGTGTGGAGACGGTGATGCTGCCGCTGCGCGACGGACTGACTATATTGTACAAGAAACCGGCACCGACGGATGCCGCAGAATAAAATACGGAAAACAACTATGGAAGGAAAAAGACAAGCCAAGATAGCCCGCTGCATACAGAAGGAGCTGAGCGAGATATTCCGCCGCCAGACAGCGGCGATGGGGGGAGTGCTGGTGACAGTGAGCACCGTGCGCATATCGCCAGACCTGAGCATCGCCAAGGCCTACCTGAGCATATTCCCCTCTGAAAAGGCTGCGGAGATACTCGAGAACATACAGCGCCAGGCCAAGACCGTGCGCTATGACCTGGCACAGGCTCTGCGGCAGGTGCTGCGCAAATGCCCGGAGCTGCACTTCTACCTCGACGATTCGCTCGACTACATCGAGCACATAGACCAGCTGCTGGCCTCTGACCGCCACGGCGACGCGCCGGCTGCCAAAACAACAGAGGACAAGGAGGAATGAAGCCGCTGCTGCCGGCGCGGATAGCCCTGCGCTACCTGTTCGCAAGGAAGTCGCACAGCGCGGTGACAGCCATCTCGGCGGTGTCGATATGCGGCATCGCCGTCGCCACCGCTGCCATAGTGTGTGTGCTGTCGGTGTTCAACGGGTTTCGCGACATACTGACGGAGAAGCTCGACACGCTCGCCCCGGACGTGATGGTCACGCCGTCACGCGGCAAGACGTTTGCCGACACGGACTCGGTGCTTGGCATAGTGCGCCGTGTCGGAGGCGTGCAGACTGCGACACCTGTAGTCGCCGACAATGCGCTGGTCATCTGCAACGGCCGCGAGATGCCGGTGCTGCTGAAAGGCGTGGTCGCCGACGAGTACCGCCGCGTCACGGCCATAGAGCGCATCACGCGGCAGGACGGGCGTTTCGCCACCGTAGACAGCGCGGCGGCGCAGCCGAGGCTCGTCTATGACGGCGACATCGGCGACTATGTGGAGATGCCCGCCGACACCCGCTATGCCGCCGACATCGCAATAGGCGTGGCATCGCGCATGGCGACAATGCCCGGCGGCGAGGGGCTGCTCGTGTTTGCCCCACAACGCACCGGCCATGTCAACACCGCCAACCTCGCCGCCTCGTTCACTCGCGATTCGCTCACTGTGGCAGGCGTGTTCCAGGCCATGCAGAGCGACTACGACAGCAACTACGTCATCACCGACATCGCGCTGGCTCGCGAGATATTCCAGTATGACAACGAGTGCACGGGCATCGAAATCCTCGCCGCGCCCGGAGCGGACGCACCGCAGCTGGCAGAAGACATCGCCCGCGCCCTCGGCGGCACTGCCACAGTCAAGGACAGGCTGCAGCAGCAAGAGGTGAACTTCCGCATGATTTCCATCGAGAAGTGGGTGGCGTTCCTGCTGCTGACGTTCATACTCGTCGTCGCGTCGTTCAACATCGTCAGCACTATCTCGATGCTCATACTCGACAAGCAGAACAGCCTCGCCACGCTCCACGCCCTCGGCGCGTCGCGCCGGCAGGTAGGGCGCATATTCGCATGGCAGAGCCTCGCGGTGACAGCCATCGGCTGCGGCTCAGGCATGATTATCGGAGTCGCCCTGTGCCTGGCGCAGCAGCACTTCGGCTTCATCAAGCTCGCTGGCGACGCATCGCGCCTCGTGGTCAAGGCATACCCGGTGGCAGTGCACGCCACGGACATGCTGACAGTGCTTGTCCCGGTCGCGCTGATAGGCATCTTCACCGCCGCCGTGTCGTCACGGTTCGCGCGCTCGCGCATCGGCTTGCCGCGACAATAACAGCTGCCATGCTTGACATCTCGCGAAAATCCATTACCTTTGCAGCATGAACCAAAGCAAAATCAACATGAACAGACTGCTTGTCATCGTATTGGCGATGCTGCTCCCCTTCATGAAGGGGTATTGCCTGAACCAGGGCGACATCGTCTTCCAAACCTCCAAGTCCGCCCAGTCCAAGTACATCGCATTGGCGACCGGCTCAATATACACGCACTGCGGCGTGATAGTCAAGGTGAAGGGCAAGGACTATGTGCTGGAGGCCTCGAAAAAAGTGCAGCTCACGCCGCTGGACAAATGGATTGCCAAGGGGCAGTTCGGTCATTACAAGGTGAGGAAGTGCAACAAACGCAACTTCAAGGTAAACACCAAAAAGTACCTCAACAAGCCGTATGACACGCAATTCAAGTGGGACAACGCCAAAATGTACTGCTCCGAACTGGTGTACAAGGTCTATCAGGACAACGGCATAACCCTGTGCAAACTGCGCAAGGTGAAAGACTATCACATCTTCTTTCTCAAGAAGTACATCAAGAAGCGAGGCATAAGCCTGGAGCAGCTGGTGGTCGCCCCATCGGACTTGCTTTAGCCCTCCCCATCTCTGACTTTTCACGAGAAACAGCCGTTTTCATGTCTGACTTTTCACGAAAAGCCGCTACACAACAAGCACAACAGCATGACCAACAATCAATTACACCTCATCCACGATATTTTGCCAAAGACTTTAAGGTCTCTAATGACCTTAAGGTCTTTAGATGAGTACTCCAATCACGCAAATTATGCTGGCTTGATTGATGACTGCCGGGCGCATAAATAAAGCATACGGTTTGCCGACTGACTTTTATTTTATACCTTTGCAGCGTCAATCAACTGAATTGAAACGATGAACGACAACACTGACCGATATTACGAAATGCCGCCGGAGATGCCGCCGCTCCCTTCCGGCACAGGACGCAAAGCGTCAGAAACAACCGCCGCTGACCTGGCTCCGGCGAACAAGAGGAGAAACGTGCTGCTGTGGGTGATACCCGTGTGTGTGGCGCTTGTTGCCGGCATAGCGGCTCTGTGCTGGTATCTGCTCACGCCCTCGCAACAGCCTCCCGTCATCGAGAAGGAGGGTTCTGCCTCGTCAAAATACTATTCCGCGCTCGACCCGCAGAAGCCGCAGGGAACAGCGACGCAGCTCAGCTACGGCGAATGGGACGGCGAAATACGCCTCAACCAGCCTCACGGCCAGGGGACGCTCACCTTCACCAAGCAACGCCTCATCAGCCAGTTTGACCCACAAGCGCGTGTGGCGCACCCGGGCGACTACATCATCGGCGAATATGACACCGGACAGCTGGTACGCGGACGACTGTACCGCACAGACGGACACGCCGAGGACATCATAATTCCCGACAGGCAGTAACCCAAGCACTGACATACACATACGAAAGACCGCCCGCGAGCATCTCTGCCACGGACGGTCTTTGTTCGTTTGCGCTGCTGCTATGCCTTTACCACGGCACGCGGTCGGTGTACTCATACACATAGGTCTGCACACCGTAATAGTCGTTCCACTGCAGCCACAGCTCGTCGCCGTAACCGCTGTCGCGGAACCAGTAGTTCATATCCAGCCGGTCGCCGTTCTCGTATACCAGCGTCAGCACACTCGCCGGCGAGCCGTAGACATCGCGGCACCAGTATGCCGTGCGCTCGGCGTAGAGGCTGCCCCAGTCGTCATACTCGTAGTAGCGTCCGCGACCGCCGCCGTAGAACTCCAGGTAGTTCGCCTCCTCATAGCGCACCGGGATGCCGTTGGCCTCACAGAGCCGCCATGTGCCGTTCAGGTACTGGTCATAATAATAGTCGTTGTATGCCGGCGGGTCGTAAGGAAACCAGTCGTCCTCGATACACGACGACAGCCCTGCCGACATCACCACTGCCAGCACTGACATCCATATAAGTCTGAAGTACTTTTTGTTCATAAGCAATTACATATTAATTAGATATATGACAACAGGCAGGCACGGAGTTTAAGCCGCGTCTGCCTGTTTTAACGGAGCAATTGCGATTTTAGTTTACTTTCACCCGATTATTTCAAATCCGTATGCCGAAATAGCCGGGATTTGCCCTCGGGCGACGATGCGAAGACGGTTGCAACGCACCTGGCCGAACAGAGCCGGGTCGGGAAGGATGAACGGCAAGCTCACCGTCTCGCGGATGTCACCCTTGACTGCGGCGCGGGTCAGCAGCTCGCCCTCGCAGTCATCGGGGAAACCGGCAGTGTGCGGAGGCAATGCCCGCACTTCCACCGTCGCGTCCACGCCGCTGCCAGACAACCCCAGCAGAAGGCCGCACAGTCCGCCGCGAGCAAGGGACACCACCGGCGACTGCCACTCCGCCTCCATACGCTGCCCGGCGCGTCCGGGAGCGCATACGCGGCTGATGACGTATGCCATTTCCGGGTCGCGTGTGAGCGTGATGCCCAGCATGGCATCGCCTGCGGCGAAGGTGGCATCGGGAGTGTATGTGCTCAGGCTGCCATGCACCTGGCCGTCGCCCATGTCATCGACAGCAATCACCAGCGACTGCCGTGGCGCAGCGACCGATTTGCCGGGCATCACCCACACTTCGCCCAGACGGCTGTGCGCCGCAACGCGGCTGTCAGGAGGCAGGCCGCGCAGCACCGTCTCGACGCGCGAATCGCGCAGCCGCAGCAGCGTGCCGCTGTCTGTGAGCGCCCACACGCCATCCTCGGCTGACGAGACGTGGCTGCGGCGGCTCGCTATGCTCCGCGAGACAGGGCGGCAGTTGACGTGCCGCCCCTCTATATCATGCGTCAACGCCGTTATCCCCGTGTCGGAAAACAGGTACACATACTGGCGCGTATACGCTCCGCCGCCGCTCTGCTGTGCGCGTATGTGCGAGATGTGCCCGCCGGCGTATGGGGTGCTGCTCGCCTCGACAAACGGGTTGCCGCGGCGCATCGTCAACAGCGTGCCGTCCACATACACGTCGCCCGACGTGTCCCCAGAGTAAGCCGTCGCCACATACACCCTCTGCAGTGCCAGAGCCTCCGTAGACACCGCAGGGACGTATGCCGCGTTCTCGCCGCGAGGCGCACGCTGCATCTGCCATGTCTGCTCATAGACACGGCCGTCCTCATACTCAAGCGAGACGACCACCGACACAGCGGAACTGTCGGGATACCACAGCATCGGGAGTATCATGCCGTCGTCGGCACGCACCTCACCCTCGGCTACCACTGTCGCGCCTCCGCGCAGCGAGTGCAGCCGCACAGCGACACGGCATTTGGCGGTTGTGGTCGCCCGCTCCTCACCCTGCGGCAACTCGGGCTGCGGATAGCGGCGGGTGTAGCCCGCCAGGTGCAGGAAACCGCCGTGGCCCTCCAGTGCAGAGGCTTTCACCACAAAGCGGCTGCGTGCCTCCGCAGCCAGAATCTCCGCCTCGCCTTCGGCTTCGCTGCGCGGGTGCAGCGGCATGACCGAAGCCATGCCGGCTGCACACTCCACAGTCCCGGCGCACACATATCCGTCGGCGGTCAGGGCTGCCGTCAGCGTCGCGTCATCGGAATATGCGGGCTGCGCCCACAGCGTGTTCTTGCCTGACACCGACGTGTACGAGGCTCGTCCTGCCCCGCCGGTCGCAGCGCAATGCTCACGGCTCACCCACACCTCGACCGCACGCACCACATCGCCCCATGCCGCCAGCCCTGACGTGTCGACGCCGATGCGCAGACGGTACGACGGCACTTCGATGTCTGTCGCTGCCGTACCGGTGAAACCGCTGTCGCCGCTTACGAGCGGCAAGCCCACGCGGCGGTTGGCGACAAAAGCGCACGGAGCCACGAGATGAGGCGCGGAGAGGTGCATCAGCGTGCCGTCCCACAGACGCACTGCCAGCCGCACCACTACAGGGGCTGTCCATACTCCGGCATCAGCGGCTCGCTGCCGCGCCTCCTTCTCGGCAGTCGCGACAGCGGCATTGACTTGCTGCACCACCCTGTCAGGCACACCCTGCCGCATATCGGCGACCGGCTCGGCAAACGCCTGCGCCGCCACAGTGGCTTTGAACGGCACGCCCTCAACGCTCTCCACGCTGAACGGCGGCATTTCGGGTACAGTGTCAAGCCATACGTAGGCGCGGCGCGAGCGGTTCCACAGCACATAATGCAGCTGCGACGCGGAGTCGGAGACGACCACGAAATCGCCAACACGGGCGGCAAGACAGACACCGGGAGGCATCACGCCGAGCCGCTTGTCCAACATCGCCACATTTCCGTCGGCATCAACGCTGATCTCCACGCGCAGACACCCCTCCATGTCAAGCGTGAACACGTATGTCTCCCCGTCGCGAGTGTCGGCAAACACCGGGAAATGCCCGCACCGCGCCAGCTCCTGCGGCTCGGGCAGACCCTCGAGCGTCCCGGTGATGCGGCTGCGCATATTGACGCACCTGTCGCCGTCGCGTGTCAGCAGGCACAGCGACCGGTCCTCGACAGTTGCCGACTGCGCTGTCGGCAACACTGGCAGCGAGGCACTGCGCAGGTCACTGCTGCGCCGCATCACACACCCCCTTTCCGTCGCCGCGCAACGTGTCGCGGTAGCCGATGAACGCCTGAAACGAGGCGAGTATGTCGAGCAACGACACCATCTCGTTCTCCATCTGGCGGCGCAGCATGTCCGCGCTGTTGGCGTTGACCCCCTTGCCGTCGCCCGCGAATGCAGTGCCGGAAATCTTGCCGAACAGGTCGAGCTGCATCTTCAGCATCTCGGACGCGCCGGCCGACGTGCCGCCCGAGTCTATCTGCACCGGCGTGATGTTCTTCGAGTTGCGCACGAAGGGTATAATGCTGCCGGGCTTGCCCCACAGCTGCCGCATCCCCTTCCAGTCCATGCCCACAGGCAGCTGGTCAGTCGGAAAAAGCAGCACTCCCTTGGCGGAAAACCGCAGCACCTCGTCGAGCAGCGACATCAGGCGGTTGACGTAGTGCTGCTGCGACATGACATCCTCGACGAGCGAATGTATCTCGCCGTCAATCATCGGGTAGCACCTCACCGCAAGCGACGGACGCGCACCCTCGGGCAGCACTTCGCTGTCAAGCACGTCACCCTCCGCAGTCAGCCATGCATGCTGCCACACGTCTGCCACGTCAGGGAGGCACAGCAATGCCTCGCGTCCCTCGGCAGCGCGGCGTATGTTCAGGTCGCGTATACGTCCCCGCGTGCCGTCGTCGCCTCCTGCCGCCACATACGTCCCGTTCTCGAGATCGTGGATACGCAACAGGCTGCGCGGAGTGCGCCGCCACACCTCGACGACACGCACCTTGCCCCCGGCGGCGATGTCAAACTGCACGTCCTTGCACTCGGCAAACAGAGGTGTGTCCTCGCGGCTCGCGAGGCGGTGCGCCAACGCTGCCAGCTCCGCGAAGCGGCGGTTGCCGCCACGGCTGAAGCGGCGCAGCATCTCCGTCACCGGCATGTCGTGCAGCACGCCCAGCATACGGCAGTCGCTGATGTCCTCGCGCTCACAGTGCGACAGGAACACACGCGATGGGCTAATGTTGACCACGCCCGCCGGGGTGACCCGTTGCGCCACAAACCCGGAGATGAGGAACTCCTCAAGCGCACGGGCATCGTTCATGCCTTCTGGGGAACTGGCAGCGAGGGCGCGGCGGAACGATGCCTCCTCGCCACCCTCGCCTGTGTCGCGCATGCTGCACAGGTAACGCCACTTCCCCACCACCGTCTTGATGAGCTGGCGCGTCAGGTTGTTGGTTATGGGGACATTCCCCTGCTCCGTGAGGTACTGCCCTTCAGTCACCACACGGCCGTTGTGCAGCACCAGCTCCCGTCCCCACTGCCGCCCGTAGGCATAGTCCATGCACAGGCGGCGACGGCTGCGGAATGATGCCATGCCGTCCCAGTGACGGCGGCACTCCGCCAGCAGTTTCTTGTTCTTTTCCATAGTGATATATTTCCTCTTAGATATTGTAAATGTCAGTGTATCAGCAGCTGCGACTGCCGCAGCAGCGTCGTGTCAAGTATGTACGTCCCTTTGGGCGGACGCACCACCATCTCCAGACTGTCGATTTTCGGCACAGCCGTCGAGGGTGGCATCGCCGCGCCGTTGTCGGCGGTTGCCGAGGCCTGTGCCTGTGACGGCGGCTCGAGGCCGTGCACCTCGATGCGTCCGGGACGGCGCAGCACCACCGGCTCGTCAACTGTGGCGCGGGTCAGGCGGTTGCGCTGCAATCGCGCCACGGCGGAGTATGCCGAATAACACTCCACCTCGTCGCACGCCCATTCGTGCATACGCACCGACACCAGGCGCACGCCGCGCTCCGGCAGGTCTATCTGCGCCGCGTTGTCAGAGATGTAGCGGCACGACACCTCGTCCTTCATGTCCTCGACCGGCAGCCGCTCCACCGGCGCGTTGGCGAGAAGGTCGTCATACCAGCTGTCGATGTCGGCGAGCAGCTTACGGTCCAGCTCCGTCATGTCCTCCTCGCCCACCACTGCCGCCGACGCTTTCAGCCCCAGGCGGCGTTTCCAATATGTGAGCATTTCGCTCTCCGTGTAAGTTCTAAGCATAGTGTTGTCGTGAAAAGTGCCGCCCGGCAGTGCGGCATGATTGGTGCAGAAAATGTAGGGACGCACCCTGCGTACGTCCGAGCGTGCGTCCGAGCGTGTGCAGCCAAGGCAGGGACACGGCATGCCGTGTCCGCAACCAAATCACTGTATTTCAATCACTTTTACACCGCCGGGCAGCGGTCGGTCATTGAGCTACAATTCTCGCGTGGGCATCAGGATAGCGCAGCGTCAGGCAGCTCGCCTCCGTCAGCACTATCGCCTCCGTGTTGCGCTGGCCGCTGCCGCGCAAGTCGAGGCGGTCGGCACGGAACGGAATGAACACGTGCTTCTGGATATACTCCGGGTCGATGACGATGCCGTTGCCCGCCTGGCCCATGACGTCGAATATGTCGCTGTAAACCACATACAGACGGCCGAACTTGGAGCAGAGTTCCGAGAAGTCGATGCCCCAGCGCGTCACACTCTCACGCGAGGTGATCACGCGCGTCGCCTCCAACTTGTTGATTGCCGTGATCAGCTCGCTGCCGGCTATCAGCACCTTGCGGCGAGAACCCGAATTTTCGGTGAACGCCTCGCGGAGCATGTCTATCAGCGACTCGGTCGAGAAGGTAGTCAGATCCACGCGGATGGTCTTGCCGGCCTGCGACCACACCCCCTCGGTTATGGTCACGTTCTCACCCTTCACCGGGTCATAGAGCTTGCACTTCGTGCCGAAGAGGAACTGCTTCTCCATCCCCATGCGCATGTCATAGATCGCCGCCTCCTGCTGGTCGGTAAACTCCCAGCCGATAGCCTTGTGCGAATCGCGCATCACCACGCTCTGCTCTATCTGCTGCTTGAAGATCTGGCACAGGTTGGTGCGGCGGTGCGGAAGCACCGCAAACTGCGGCGACTGCACGTCGAGCTGCGTGGCGGCGCGTCCCATGCGTATCGCCTCTACGTCAGGGAGCTTCGTGAGGTCGAGCTTAGCCGGCAATATCACGTCAAGCGTCTCCTCACCCTTTGCCATGACATAGCCGGTGTAGCGGCTGTCGCCCACGGCGAGGCTCATCGTGTCTGACACCTCGAAGGCCTCCGGCTCGCCCACCGCCAGCCGCACGCGCTGCATGCCGCCGTCCAGGTCGCTCACCTTCGTAGCCTCCTTGACCGTTGCACGGTCTATGCGAGTGTCTACCGAATAGTAGTCCACCTCCATAGAGCTGACCGGGCGCGTATGCCCAAGGCGGCTGATCTGGTCGAGAGGGGTCGCCATCGGGCGTATCTTGACTATCTTGCCGTCGATGTCATTGGTCAACAGGCCGGGCGATGCCGCGTCTGCGAGGTCGGTGGTCAGCGGTGCGCCGCTGATGTGCTTGCCCAGGGTAGTTCCGGACACGAAAGAATTTTTGTTTTCTGCCATAATAGTGATAATTTGAAAATTGATGATTTGTAATTGTTTTGTCTCTCTTGTTTTTCAGGTCGTCAGGGGCAGCCGAAAGCCCCCTCACAGGACAGTCTGTCCCTCATTGCTCGTCAAAGCCGTCCCACACGCTCGGGCGCGGGGCGAACAACGCGCTCACGTCGTCGGCAAGGTCGCCGCTCACAGCCGCCCCGGCGACAGTGCTGCTGTCGGCAAGGATTTGCATACGGACAGCCTCGTTGCGCCCACGCAGGTACGCCTCCTCCGCCATGCGCTGCGCATCGGCTTCCGACACATACCCCTCGCCGCCAGCCACAGGGATGCTCACCCGCACCTCGCCCGAGGGCGTAGCGGTCGCAGCCAACTGCGTCTTGGCGGCTGGCACAGCCGCCGTTTTCGCGTCATAGTCAGTAAAATACTCGACATCTTCCGCGTCAGCCGATGCCGCACCAGGCATCTCCGGAACTGCCTCCGCTGCTTCGCCGTCAGCAGTTGCGCCCACGGCATCAGCCGCCGATTCAGACGATGACTCCTGCGGCTCCGCTGCGCCCTCCGCGACAGTCGTCGCGTCCTCGGGCTTCTGCAAAGGCGGCATCAAGCCAGCCTCATGCACGATGTCCTTAGCCTCGGACACCTTCAATTCATCAGTGTTCATGCTGAAAAGTTTTTAAGTGTAATAATAATGTTGGTTCTCTCTGCAAGCCTGGCGGAAACCGCCGCGCCGCTGCCGGCGCGACCCGGTCTCTCGCCCTTTTGCGCTGCAAAGTTACATCAAATTTCCGATAGAACAAAATTGAAAACAATAGAAATTTCTGCCAGACTACCGCCACAACACACCAACACCCATCACAAACACCTGACACACAACAAAATAACCCACTCAAAAAATTTTTCGCCCACTCTCATTTTTAACACACCCACCTGCCCCAAAACAACCAAAGCCCCCAAGGTCATCACGACCTTAAGGACTTTATCGACCTTAAAGACCTTAGCTACCCTCTCAATGCCAGACATCCACGACACCAGCAGATGCACCATAATACACTATCCGCCACGCAAGATGTTAAATATTTGCACGACAGCCGCTTTTGTCATAACTTTGCACTGTCAATTACCCGAACAACAAGCGACTAAAAACCATCTAATTGACAAGCAAACGACAACACCAAACACTAACGCCAAAGGAGCGAGCCAACTCCCCCAAATGGTCGAGGCGGACATCCGCCAATGGCTGCAAACGTATGTGATTTCAGGCAATAAGCTGTACCACAACGAACTCGACCTGCAGGTTGACCTCACAATATACTTGCGTGGTCTTCCCGGCAGATATGACGACGTGCAGACAGAGTACTTCATCGACAAGAACACCGCTGCGAAGAAGAATCCCGACTTCAAGAAATGGAATGTATGGGACTCGGACATGAGTCTCGACATCGTGCTGCGCCGAGGCAACGAGTGGTTCATCATAGAGATGAAGTACAAGACACGCGCCTTGACCGAGGAAGAGAAAAACTCCCTTGGGGAGTCCTTCAGAAATCGGTTCGGGGTCCCATTTGACTTCAATCTCAAGACACACAGTGCATACAACTTCAACATGTATGATTTCTGGAAAGACGTGCGCCGTATCGAGATAGTCAAACACCTCTTTCCAAATGTCGTTGGAGGCATAGCCCTGTTTATCACAAACGACCTTTATTACCCCAAAGGTCCGAAAGCGGGTGTCGGCTGTTCCAACTTCTCAATGAAACACGGCGAGATGCACGGCCCGGATATGTCATGGAAGGCGGGCTCTGCCAACGACTCCAACAAGGGCAAACATGCGAATTTCACGCTTGACCGCGCATACTATACGGTATGGAACAGCGGCAAGGAAACGCCCACGGACAGCATATTCCAGTACCTGATGCTGCAAGTCTGACACAACTCCCTCATACATAGTCAAACACAAAACACTCAACCAAATGAACACACAAAAGAAAACAACCCTGCTGATGCGGCAGCTGCTCTTGCTCATCGCGCTGCTCGCCGCAGCCCTCCCCACCTCCGCCAAAGACGGCGACTATTTCAGCGCAGACGGATTCCGGTTCAAGATTTTATCAGAAACGCAAAAAACAGTCGCCGTCTGCTATGATTATGGCACAGAATATATTGGCGATATAACAATACCAGGAACTATTATTTATGAGAACGACACGTACACCGTAACATGGATTGGCAGTCAAGCATTCGCTTATTGTTCTGCAATAACTTCGGTGACAATCCCAAATTCAGTCACAACTATCGGTCACGGTGCGTTTTCCAACTGCTACGCACTTGCTTACGTTAACATTCCCATTTCCGTCACTGACATATGGAGCCAAGCGTTCTGCAACTGCGCCTCCTTAACTTCCATCGAGATTCCGAACTCGGTTTTAGAAATCGGAGACTCGGCATTCAGCAATTGTATCGCACTGGTATCCATTGACATTCCCGACTCGGTCAAGATTATTAACACCGGTGCTTTCGACGGATGCATCGCTCTCTCTTCTGTAAACATCGGCTCTTCAGTAGATGAAGAGGCTCTGTCAAACAGCCGTCTGTTGTTTTGCAGCAGTTCAGTGGCAAATTTTCACGTATCAGAAAACAATCCGCACTTCTGCTCCGCAAATGAAGCCATCTATTCCAAAGATAAAACCAAGCTGTACCGTCTGGCTCCAAAACAAGAAGGTGGGCATTTCAACATTCCGAACTCAGTCACAACTATTGGCAATTCCGCTTTTCGCAACTGCACAGCTCTAACTTCCGTAACAATCCCCAATTCTGTCACAACAATCGAACACGACGCTTTTTGGGGATGCGATATGCTGGTTTCTGTTGACATTCCAGAATCTGTCATTGAAATAGGCTCCTCTGCTTTTTATGGCTGCTCTTCGCTGACAGAAATTACAATTCCGAATTCCGTCACGAATGTCAGCTGGCATGCATTTGGCAACTGCACTGCACTGGCATACATAAACATACCAAATTCCGTTGTTGAAATAGGCTCTGGCGCGTTTTACTTCTGCAAAAGTCTCGTATCAGTTGCAATCGGCAATTCCGTGAAAACAATAAATCCCAGTGCTTTCGCAAGCTGCACTTCATTGACACAAATCGAATTCCCAGAAAGTGTCTCGGAAATCCGAGATGGAGCGTTTTGGGGATGCGATGCTTTGACATCAATGAAGATTGGCAAGAATGTAGAGGTTTTGGGTGATAATATTTTCGCATCGTGCAAGTCGCTGACCAAAATTGAAGTATCAAAAGACAATCCGAATTACAGCTC
The DNA here is from genome assembly GCA_002404675.1 of Porphyromonadaceae bacterium UBA4702. GTDB lineage: Bacteria > Bacteroidota > Bacteroidia > Bacteroidales > Muribaculaceae > Lepagella. Next base: position 18,240 of record DHKE01000008.1, read on the forward strand.
GGACAATAACAGCCTCTTCAATAAAGACAAAACAGAGTTGCTATGCTACCCCGCAGGCAACACTGGCAAATTTGACATACCAAACACCGTGCAGAAAATAGGCAATTACTCATTCGCAGGCTGCACAGGACTTACATCAGCCAGCATACCGAATTCTGTCAAGAATGTCGGCACGGGAGCGTTCCTTGACTGCTCAACTCTCACAGAAATAACAATACCTAATTCCGTCACGATTATAGGAGACTTTCCGTTCTCAGGCTGCACCGCACTGACAACAATGACCTTAGGCATGGCCAAAATTTCCAATAAATTCACGCCTAAACTCAAGACATTGACCCTCACCGAATCGGTAGAGTCACTGAAGGACAGCCGCTTCGATATAGAAGATGCCATTTATTGCCTGTCCGAAAATCCGCCCAAATGTTATCCGCTTTACGAGGTTTACAACAGTTTCAATTACAACACTTCCAAAAATGCGACACTGTATGTTCCAGCTGGATGCAGTTCAAAATACAAAAAAGCAGAGGGGTGGAAGGAGTTCCAAAACATAAAGGAGATGGATTCGGGGGTTGAGGACGTTGTCAGCGAGGAAACTGCCATCCGCGTGGTTGACGGCTGTATCGTCATCGACGGCACGGCTGCTGATGCTGCTGTCGAGGTCTACGACATGACCGGCAAGGCTGTATATCGCGGCGCGGCTGCGGAAATACCATCCATGCCTCGCGGCATATACATAGTCCGCATCGGCGGCAAGTCTGTCAAAGTCGCGGTATAACCGCAACAACCCGACACTCCATTAAAGTCCTTAAGGTCGATAATGTCCTTAGGGACTTTTATTATCGGAGAACTCAGAGGCTTCGGAGGGCACGCCGTGGCGGCTGCGGAAGCCTCGCTTTACAAAAGTGTCACATGTTACACTTTTGTAAAGTCATACGACACTGCACTTATGCAGTCGCAACGCACGTATTTTTCAGCGGATTTATTTGGTCATTCCAGAAAAAGCCGCTACCTTCGCTTTACAAAACTGTCACACGTGACACAAATCTAAAGTGCAATGAACGCAACCATAAGACGTGACATATACCTTGACAGGCTTATCCGCCGGCGGCACAACGGACGTATCAAAATCGTCACAGGGGTGCGCCGCTGCGGAAAGACATACCTGCTGTTCAAGCTGTTCAGCGAATGGCTCAAGGGCAATGGCGCAGACGACAGCCACATCATCAAAATCAACCTCGAAGACCGACGCAACAAGAGCCTTCGCGACCCGGACGCGCTGCTCGCGCACATAGACTCGATGATAAAGGACGACGCTATGCACTATGTCATGATAGACGAAATCCAGCATGTGCCGGAGTTTGAGGACGTTCTGAACAGCTACCTGGGCATGGAGAATGTAGACGTATATGTGACCGGCAGCAACGCCCGGTTCCTCTCGAAGGATGTAATCACCACATTCCGCGGGCGAGGTGACGAAGTCAGGATATACCCGCTGAGTTTCAGCGAGTACCACTCTGCCTCGGGCTTGACAAAAGAGGAGGATTGGGCTGATTACATCTTGTACGGAGGCCTGCCGCAGACAGCATACATGGAAACGGCAGAGGAAAAGGTGACTTTCCTGAAAAGCGTCTTTGAAGAGACATACCTGCGCGACATAAAAGACAGGTACAACATAGCACGCGAGGAAGAGCTGGAAACACTGCTTGACATCATCGCGTCAACAGTCGGCAGCCTAACAAACCCGCACAAGCTGGAAAACACTTTCGCCTCGCTGAACCACAGCGACCTGTCGGCTGTCACGATAAAGAAGTACCTTGATTATATGTGCGATTCATTCCTTGTGGAACGAGCGTCCCGCTATGATGTGAAGGGCCGCAAATACATCGACACGCCGTACAAGTACTATTTCGTTGACGCCGGGCTAAGAAACGCGAGGCTCAATTTCCGCCAGCCGGACAAGAGCCATGTCATGGAGAACATCATCTACAACGAACTGCGGATGCGCGGTTTCAACGTAGACGTCGGCGTAGTCCCGGTGACGAAAAGGACAGACGGACAACAGGTGCGCCGGCAATACGAGATAGACTTCGTCTGCAACCTCGGGAGCGCACGGTACTACATACAGTCGGCATACAGAATGGAGTCTGAAGAGAAGGTCGCACAGGAAGAGGCTTCGCTGCGAAACGTGGACGACTCGTTCAAGAAAATCGTAGTCCTCGGCGAACACACGCCGGTGCTGAGAAACGAAGCCGGGATAACGACCATCAGCATTTACGACTTTCTGCTCAATCCGCGCTCGCTGGAGCTGTGATGCCACAGGACGAGGGCTGTCAGCGTAGGGACACGGCGTGCTGAAAGCACTGAAAAAGTTTTTGGTGGTGTCATTTTGCAATTGGCATG
>DHKE01000028.1:0-140 GCA_002404675.1 Porphyromonadaceae bacterium UBA4702
CCGCATTTTTCGAGAGGGCTTTCATTTTGCAAGCGCGTTATTGCATTCTGACAGGGCGCGATGTCAGGCGACCCGAAGCATGGTGAGTCGCAGCTCTCCCAATCAGTATAAATGCGTAGCCAAAGTAGGGACACGGCGTG
>DHKE01000028.1:198-6055 GCA_002404675.1 Porphyromonadaceae bacterium UBA4702
TGCAGTAAATCAAATAATTGCGTTTACCACCCAGCGGACACGGCACGCCGTGTCCCTACCTTGGCTGCGCATAAAAAGGAGAAAACGCCTATTTTGACACACCCTCCGCAACCAAGTCATTGCTAATCAAATAATTGCACTTATCATCCTTCGGACACGGCACGCCGTGTCTCTATCAGGCTGCGCAATGGTGGGGGTCAGCGGCGGCAGATAGCGCGAAACTTACAGTATTTGCATTGCGCCGTGTCCGTTGTCTGGGCCAGCGGCTTCGACGGGTCGAACAGCTCCTTCAGTCGCGACTTCAGCACCGCCTCGAAATCATCGAGCAAATCACAGTTTCCTGTTTCGTTCTTATACTTGAAGTGATCTACTGTCACCTCCTTCTTGCCACGTGCCGCACCGAATTTGGGGCTGTTCATCTGACGACCCAATACATTATATATCAGTGGTTTGAACGCTGTAATATGTTCCATTTTCTTGCACTTGTGCGCCAACAGGCAGTAGAGCATCAGCTGGAAGAAATACTTGGTTTTGTCGTCGCAGTTGAATATTTCATCTACAGCAGCAGCATCCAGATTCACCGAGCCGGTCTTGTAGTCTACGATGCGGTATACGTTCTGTCCCTCCACCGTGACGCAGTCGATGCGGTCAATGATGAAGTTGAAATTGACGGTCAGCTTGTCATCGACCTTGAACGACAGATAATTCTTCTCCTCGCAGCCGAGTATGCGCAGCTTGTCGAGCTTGCTGTCCATCTCCACTATGTCGCGGACTATGGGGGTGATTATGGAGTGCTGTATCGCCGGTTCGCCAGTAAGAGGCTCATCCAGATGATCCTTCCTGTTGAGGTATTTTTCGTTAATTGACCGGCGCACTTGGTCGGAAATCGCGGCACTTTCACCGTTCAATAATTTTTCAAAAAACTCCGCAGACAATTCCTTTCCGCAGCCAAGCCATCGGTTGCGGTCTTCCTTGTCGAGATAAAGGCACATCATCGCGTCATGGACGACGTTGCCGAAGTCGATTGCGGAGAGAAATTCCGTCGGCGGCTCCTCAATTTTAACACCTGGCAGATAGGTGAAATAGAATTGGAGGGGGCAGCCGAAGTATTTCTGCAGCGACGAGGCGGAAAATGTGCGCGACTTCTTGGTTCGGTCGATTGGGTAGCCGAAGTCGTTGATAGGCTCGGTAAATTCGCGCAATATGCCCATGATGCGCTCGTCCTTCTCAATCACGATTTCCTGCGGGCGTGCTGGTTGGGCAAGGTTGAAATGCGACTGGACGATATTGATGCCCTCCTTGGCGTACAAGTGCTTGAGCTGGAGGATGAAGCGCGAGGGGTCGCCCGCGCTCGAGCCCACCGTCCGCGCATCGTACAGCAAGGTGACAGACCGGGCGCGGCTTATCAGGCGGTAGAAATAGTAGGCGAAAATTGATTCCTGCGACTGCGGCGTTGGCAACCCGAAGGCCGTCCGCAGCGATGCGGGGATGAATGTGCGCGAGCGCATACGGCGCGGGAAGATGCGCTCGTTCATCGAGGGTATGATGATATGGTCAAAGTCGATGGAGCGCGTTTCGAGCAGTCCCATGATCTGCAGACCGCGCAGCGGTTCGCCCTCAAACAGCACTTTCTCGCCGGCGATAAGGCGGTCGGCAAGCGCGAAGACGCTCTTCATCTGCGGATTGACGCCGCGCTGGCGGCACGCATAGCGCAGCCGCTCCAGCGCCCGGCGGTAACAGTCTATGTGTACTGCCGTGAGATTGTCGAGGCTCAAGGACTTCCCGTGCGCAGTGCCGTCGCCGGCGGCTGAAGTGACGCTGGCAGCCGCCACGTCGGCAAGCAGCGAGTCGATATAATCTATCACCTCGTCACAGGTGGAGTTGTGGTCCAGACGGCGGAATATTTTGGCGGACACTTCATTGCTGTTCAGCAATGAAGCATACACAAACCGCCGGCGGTCTTTCTGTACATGTCCCTTGATGCGCATCAGCTTCTCCTGCCCCAGGAGCAGATGTGTGAACGGGTGGGCAAGGAGCGCGTCAACATCCTGGTGGAAGAACTGCTCCCCTATCGCGCTGGTCTGCGCCCGCGACTGCAGGTGGCGCAGCAGCGACACAAATGACACGACCGGCGTATGCCGCAGCGGCAGGCCCATGGTGAGGTTGACGGAGCGGATCTCTTCCGGCAGCGAGTATACCATGGGCATCAGCTGGTTCTCATCGGGGAGGACGACGGCGACACGCGCATCGTCAAACTGGCTGTCCGACAACTTCTTGTGCAACTTGCCTATTTCCGCGCCGGCGACCTTGGCCTGTATGGCATTTGAGGGGGTTGATATGACTGTCACCTCCTCGGGGATGCCAGATGTCTCGCAGTCGTCGAGCGACAGCCATTCGGGCTTCGGGAAATGCTTGATGCCACGGCGCACGAACCGCGACGCGCTGTTGAAATCGTCGCGCATGACAATGCCAGTCAAATCCCACACGAAATCGGCATACGGCTCTTCGCGCCCGTCGATGACGGTCGTCATCTTCTTCAGCAGCGAAAACAGCTTCCACTCCACCGCCGACAACACGTTGAAGCCGACGAAAACCATTTTCAGCGGCGACAATGCGTCGCGCCCCCTCTCCTCAACATTGCGCAGGGCAAGGCGTGCCGCGCTGCCGGGGTATGACAACCCCTCGGCCGCAAGCCGCTCGTTGAATTTGCGGTACAGCGGTGCAAGCGTCTGCCACAGGTACAGGAATTTCCCCTTCACGCCATTCTCACCGCCTTTCGCGCTGTTGAAGTTTCTCCAGAACTGCCCGGCCTTTTCCGCCGACGCCTCGATGCCGAAATACTGCTCCATGACCTCACGCTGCTCCTCGGTGAGGAAGTCTGTGCTTATCTCGTTGAGGTCGGCAAGGTTCTTGAACAGCTCGTCGGGGTCGGCGAGGTGCGTGTCCACGTCGTTGAAGTCGGACAGGACGGTTTCGCCCCACGGGCGGAAATCATCGAAATTCAGCTTCTCGCGAGCCTCGCCGCCTAGTATTTCGGCATAGCAGTTGAACAGCAGGAAGAGCAGGTCAATGCGGTTGTTGGCGATGCGTCCGGAGAGGGAATCCATGACATCGGTGATGGTGACTGTCTGCGGCGCGAGCATCGGCTTGGCGGCGGCTGACGAGCCAAGGTATTTACAGAAGAATGAGCCGCTTCGCCGTCCGGGGAACACGAAGCAGAATTGCGAAAGGTCGGAATAACGCGAGCCGTACGCGCTGGATATTGTCTCAAGAAATGTTTTCATGTGCATTGTAAGTTGTTCATTTATATCGTTTTGATTACTTGCTCTGTATCGCCAGGGCGGCAGATGCGAGCCTTGGCGTATGGGGTCATTTGGCAGGGGTGTGCGAAGCCTTGTCGTCAACCTTTGCCGCCGGCTTGCGCTCGTTTTTCAGTATGGCAAACGGCACGAGGCGCGTTCCGTTGCGCCACAGTTCGAGGGTGACGTATGAAGCGTCGCGGCCGCGGCCGGACATTGTCGGCGCTATCACCTGCCCTGCCACTACCGTCTCCCCCTCCTGCACCAGCGGGAAACCGATGCGAGACCAGCGGCTCAGGAAGCCGTTACCGTGTTGTATCACCATGCAGTAGCCAGTCGAGGGGAGGAAATGGATGTCTGCCACAGTGCCGTCCATGACAGTGCGTATCAGTTCGCCGGAGGGGATTATGATGCGCGAAGTATATGAGTTTTCGCAACCGTGGGAGAATGTGTACCCCGGGGCAGGCTCCTCGAAAATCATGCCGTCGGCGGCAAGGGGCGCAAGTATCGAGAGGTTATACCGCTCGCGCTCGTCCATCTTGCTGCGGAACTCTTTTTCGCGGCGCGAGGTAGGCATCAGCGAGTCCTTGGAAGCGGTAATGGTCTTTTCCGCCCACTTCACGGAGTCGCCGGTGGCGCGGTCAGGGTCGAGGACTGTAAGCAGGTTGTCTATATACGCCTGGTTGACATCGTATTTGCGTTGCAGCGAATCGACCTTGATGAGGTCTTGTATCGTGGCGGCACGCTCCTTGGGTGGCAGGTAGCCAGGCAGCGTGGTTTTCAGCGGCGTATACATTATTATTACTACCGCGAGAGCAACGACAGCCGCCAGTACGGCAAGGCACACAGGAATGGCTATCCACCAGCGCAGCCGCACGCTGACGATGCGCTGCAAGTGCGCCTCGTCCTCGATGTTGAACCGGATTGTCCTCTTGGCCTTCATACGTGTGTACAGACTGGTGTAAAACGCTATCCCTCTTCCTTTTCCATTAGTTCGAGCAGCCGCATCTCAGCCTCGTCTATCTCGTCGATGAGCGACTGCACGCGGTCTGCGGCCTCGGCAAGCGCGGTATGCTCCATTGCGCCTGACGACATCTCGGCTTCGAGCTGCGACTTTTCGGCTTCCAGTTCCGGCAGACGCTTTTCGAGTTCCTCGCGCTCACGCCGCTCCTTGAATGTCAGCTTCGGCTTCGACTGCGGGCGCGGCTTGGCAGTCGTAGCAGATGCCTTGGGCGCGGATTCGCTTTTCGCACGCTTCTGCTCCGCCTCCTCTGCCAACACGCAATGACGGTAGGTGCTGTAATCGCCAGGGAAGTCGCGGACGATGCCGTCGCCCTTGAACACGAACAAGTGGTCCACGATGCGGTCGAGGAAGAAACGGTCGTGGCTCACCACTATCACACAGCCGTGGAAATTGACGAGGTAATCCTCCAACACGCTGAGCGTCACGACGTCGAGGTCGTTGGTCGGCTCGTCAAGTATCAGGAAATTGGGGCTGCGCATCAGCACTGTCGCCAGATAGAGGCGGCGGCGTTCACCGCCGCTCAGCTTGTATATGTATTTCTGCTGCGTCTCGGGGGTGAATAGGAAATGCGAGAGGAACTGCGAGGCGGAAAGGCGCGTCTTGTCGTCGATGCGCACATCCTCGGCTATTTCGCGAACAGCGTCGATGACCTTCTTCTTCTCGTCAAATCCGGTCATCCCCTCCTGCGAATAATAGCCCCAGCGCACGGTCTCGCCGATGTCGAACCTGCCGCTGTCAGGCTTGAGTTCGCCCAGCAGCAGCTTGATGAACGTGCTCTTGCCAACGCCGTTTGCGCCTACGATGCCCACCTTCTCATAACGGGCAAACGTATAGTTCCAGCGGTCAAGTATCACCTTGTCGCCGAAGGACTTGCACACGTCGTGCGCCTCGAAAATCTTGTTGCCGATATAGGTGGACTTCACATCGAGGCGCACATTCCGCTCCGCGAGGTTGACGGCGGCTTTCTGCTCGAGCTGGTGGAAATTGTCTATGCGGTATTTCGCTTTTGAGCCGCGTGCCTGCGGCTGGCGGCGCATCCATTCCAGCTCCGTGCGCAGCAGGTTCTTTACCTTGGCCAGTTCGCTGGTCATAGCCTCGTGCCGCTCCGCCCGCTTCTCGAGGTAATAGTCGAAATTGCCGTTGTAGGCGAAAATCTCCTGACGGTCTATCTCGATGATTTTGTTGCACACCTTGTCGAGGAAATAGCGGTCGTGCGTGACCATGAGGAGCGTGACGCGCTGCCGCGAAAGATAGTTCTCGAGCCACTCTATCATCTCGATGTCGAGGTGGTTGGTAGGCTCGTCGAGCATCAGCATGTCCGGCTCGTCGAGTATCAGCCGTGCAAGCGCCATCCGCTTCACCTGGCCGCCGGAGAGCGTGCCGGCAGGGCGGTCAACGTCGTGCATGCCGAAGAGGCCGAGCAAGCTGCGTGTGCGGTCCTCCAAGTCCCACGCATCGTCGCGGCGGTGCGCCGGCAGGGCGTTGGCAAGGACACTCTTCTCGGGGTCGTACTCCGGGTACTGCTCCAGATAGC
>DHKE01000028.1:6139-6742 GCA_002404675.1 Porphyromonadaceae bacterium UBA4702
CGTCGATTTGCCCGCGCCGTTCTGCGCCACGATGCCGATTTTGTCCCCCTCGTACACGCCCAAAGTCATGTCGGCGAACAGCAACCTGTCGCCGAATGACTTGGTGAGGCCTTCTATCTGCAGACAGCTGACCATCTGCGGATTATACAGCTGCGATAACCTCTATTTCCACGAGAGCCTGCTTCGGAAGCTCCTTGACGGCAAACGCGCAGCGAGCCGGGTAAACCTTCTTGAACTCCTCGGCATAAACCTCGTTCATCGGGCCGAAATAGCTCATGTCGGCGAGGAACACGGTGGTTTTCACCACATTGTCGAGGGTTGCGCCAGCCTCTGCGAGGATAGCCTTGATGTTGGCGATGCTCTGGCGGGTCTGCGCCTTGATGTCAGAAGGCATTTCGCCGGTAGCAGCGTCGATAGGGAGCTGGCCGGACACGAAAACCAGGTTGCCGGCCTGGATAGCCTGGCTGTACGGGCCTATAGCCGCCGGTGCGGCCGTGCTGTTCAATTCCTTTTTCATGATAATGTCATTGGTTGGTTATAAGTGCTATATCAAAAAAGAGTGCCCCGAGGCACTCTTTTGGAGCCGCGAGTGGGACTCGAACC
>DHKE01000028.1:6776-14719 GCA_002404675.1 Porphyromonadaceae bacterium UBA4702
CGTTACGAATGAAATGCTCTACCGACTGAGCTATTGCGGCAAACGCTGCGCGGCACCGGGCCGTTTTGCACGGCAAAGTTACACAAAAAAATCCGACCGTGCAAATACCCCGAAAATTATCCCCCGAAAAAAATCAAGCGGCAAGCGGAAGCGTGGGCTGCCTCGGAGTACTATGAAATCTCGGAGGACACGGAGGGCTCGGAAAGTCTTGCCGGGGATGGCAAGTTGATGCGAGCAGGAAATATGTTGCAAAACATAAAGAAGGGATTTTCGGCTATTCAAGGCATATTTATCGGCAAAACACTTGCGCGTATCAAGATAAATGGCTAATTTTATCTCCAGAATAAACAACCAACCATTTATAATTGCCACCCGCAGAGATGACATTTGGCTGTTTCCCTTCGCTTCGTATTGACGTTTGCTCACACTCACACGCCTATAACGGGCGAGAATATGCTGAGGGGGTGTCAAAACGGAAGCAGCCGGATTGAGTGTCCGACGGGTGGCGCAAAGAGTACAAGTTTATGAGAAAAAACAGACTGTTTCTGCTTGCCGGACTTGCCCTGACAGCATCGGCGGTCGCCTATACGGCGATGCCGAAGGCTGAAGAGACCGGCAAACAAGAGCCGAGCTACAAAGTACAAAAGGTAGCCAGCATCCAGCGCATCAACGCCCCGCAGCGTGAAGAGGGCGAGGGTTCAACGGCGTACACAGCGCCGTTCCATTTCACGCCCACTGAGGCGCAGTTCAACGAGTGCCTCATCATTGACGCCAACGAAGACGGCAAGACATGGACATACGACAGCGACGGGTACTTCAAGTCGCTATACAGCTATGGGAAGGCTGCCGACGACTGGTGCATGCTCCCGGCGATACACCTCACACCGGGCCCGTACAAGTTCTTTGCCACATTCAAGACAAAGACTGACGTGGAGAATTTCAAGATCTGCCTGGGCACGGCACAGACAGCAGAGGCAATGACCCGGACTCTCATCCAGCATGAGAGCTACTGCAACCAGACAGACGTGACTGAAAGCGTTGAAATCACAATCGACACGGAGGGCGACTACTACATCGGCCTGTATGCGTATTCAGCAGCCAACAAGTATTATGTATGGGTCAAAGACGTGAAGCTCGAGGCAATAGACACAACGCTTCCCGTGACACCGGAAATCAAGTCCATAGACTTTACGGGCCAGACAGGCACAGTCACCGTAAAGGTGCCGGCACAGAACTATCAGGGCGACGAGATAACCGGCAACGTGTCACTGAGCGTCAAGGTTGACGGCACCGACGTTGAGGGTTCGCCGTTCACCTGCACCCCTGGCGAAGAGAAGGCCATACCGATGACCCTCGAGCGCGGATACCACACTGTCTCCGCACAGGCAACTATCAACGTCAACGGCGAGGACAAGGTGTCTGAACCGACCTCTGAAACATTCCGTGTCACCAAGCTCATCAACATCCCGATGTCAGTGCCCGTGTACATCGAGCCGGACGAGGACGACTTCTCGGTGATGACCATCATCAACAACAACGAGTCGACCCCGACATGGGAGTTTGTCGAGAACGGAGGACTTAACAAGGACAAGACCGCTGTCCGCTACAACTATTCATACACGGCAGACGCCGACGACTGGTGCATTCTGCCCGCCATCAATTGCGACCAGGCAGGCCTGTATGAGTTCTCAATGATGTTCGGCACGAAATACTCCAACGAATGCATGGAAGTGGTAATCTCCGACACCCCTGATGTTGAGGCAATGGCAGCAGCAACCCCGATTATCACAATCAACGATGAGTGCACAAGCGACGAATTTGTGCAGAAGAAAGGACTGTTCACCACCGATGCGCCCAAGACTGTATATGTGGGGCTGCACGCCACCTCGCCCAAGAGCCGCAGCTTCTTGTTCGTACGCGAGATGAGAGTGAACAAAATCGATGACCTCACCCCGCTGGCGCCGCAGATCGGCACAATCAGCTTCGACGGCTTTGACGGCTCAATAGACGTTATTCTGCCGACCAAGACAATGACAAACACCGACATCACTGTTTCTGAAGTATCAGCCAAGGTTACTGTCTCAGGCGAAGAGTACCCGATATACAAGTATGTCAGCGGCGCGCCTGGCGCAACCGTCAACATCCCCCTGACCCTCTCCAAGGGACAGCACACCGTATCTGCATACGCATACTACTCCAAGGCTGACGGCACAGAGCTGACCAGCCCGGAGGTAGAGCAGACATTCACCGTTACACGCCCGTCTTCGTTCCAGTTCACGCTGCCGTTCGTGACACATTTCTCAGAGGAGGATGTAAGCGACCTGACAATCATCGACAACAACAATGACGGCAAGACATGGGTATACGACGCCAGCGGCCTGAAATATGCATACCACAGCAGCAACCAGGCAGACGACTGGGCTATCACACTGCCTATCTACTTCCCGGATGCTTCCAAGACATACAACATCTCGGTAGACTGCAAGACAGCCAGCTTCGCTGAAGCGTTTGACATATTCATCGGCACATCGCCCGAAATCTCGGCAATGACACAGTGCATACTGGATGTCCCGGAACTCAAGAGCTCGAACACCGTAAACAAGACAAACGACTTCACTGTACCCGCTGCCGGCAGATACTATGTAGGCATCCATGCCAAATCAGCAGCCGACAGATACAATCTGTTCATCCAAAGCCTGACAATCGCGCAGGCAACGTCTGAAGACTCTCCCGACATGGTCAACAACCTGACGGCTATGCCTGACCAGACCGGTGCTCTCTCGGCAACAGTGGAGTTTGACATGCCATTGACAAAACGTTCAGAGCAGCAGCTCGACCCCGCAGAGGACCTGACTGCCACCATCACCACACCCGCAGAGACCAAGACTGTAACCGGCAAGCCTGGCGCCCACATCTCAACTACTGTTGCTGCTGTCAACGGTGTCAACAACATTACAGTGAGTGTTGCCAACGCTGCCGGTTCGAGCGAAATCGTTGAGGTTTCAGCACGCTGCGGTCTCGACACCCCGAAAGCGCCGAAGTTGACCAAAGCTGACCTTTCCGAGGACGGCCTGGGCGTGCTGCTCGAATGGGAGCCTGTAACCGAGGGCATCAACGGCGGCGTGGTCAACCCCTCCGCAATGATGTACCGCGTGTCTGAATGGGACGAGGATGACCAAGACTGGTATGCCGTAGAACACCTCGCCGGTACTTCATACGAGTACCGTGTATCCGCAGGCACTCCGCTCGATTTTGTGAAACTCAGCCTCGAGGCATACAACTCCACCTCTACCAACTCGTCCAGGACATCAATCACTGCTCTTGCAGGCGAGCCCAAGACCCTCGACGTTGAGGAGAACTTCACCGGCGGCCAGCTTGACCAGCCTGTGACATACATACTTTCAACCTCGACTACCGCTCCTACATGGTCTCTCGAACTGCCCGGCAACGTGTTTGAGGCAGCAGCACTCGAAGGCGGACAGAAAGTACTCGTCGGCAAAACAACAGCCAATTCAGGCGATTCCGGCATAGTCCTGCCTATATTCGCGACCACGAACGCAGAGTTTGGCGTGACATTCACCATCGATGCATACATGACCGAGAACACTACCCCGACAATGGCTGTCTATGCCCGCACATTCGGCACAGAACGCCAGCTCGTCGGCAACCTCGAGCGCCAAAGCGACGGATGGGCAACATACTCATTCGCTCTGCCCGCTGACCTGCTCAACCGTCCCTGGGTGGAAATCATGATCTACAGCAACTTCATCCATGGTTCTGCAGACTACGCTCTGATCAAGTCATATTCAGTCAAAGCCAACCCGGACACCGGCGTTGAGGAAACACTGCTCGGCGGCGTGAACGTATTCGGCGCTGACGGCGCAATCCTCGTCACCGGTGCTGAAGGCATGAACATGACGGTAGCCGACACAACCGGCAAAGTTACCTTCTCCGGCAAGGGTGCTGCCAGCATGTCAATCCCGGCAATGGCCGGCGTGAACATCGTCAACATCGACGGCAAGGTCTACAAGGTCATCGTAAGATAACCCGACAGACCCCTGTCCCTATATGCATTGGAGGGGCGTGCCAACTGCGGCACGCCCCTCCTTTCTTATGCGCAGCCAGGTAGGGACACGGCACGCCGTGTCCGCAACCAAGTCACTACAAATCAAATGATTGTACTTATCACCCTTCGGACACGGCGTGCCGTGTCCCTACAATGACCGCCATCTCGGCAAGGCGCGTGGCGGGGTCGGGCTGCGTCATGTCAAGCGGAACTATTGCCGGGTCGCGCTTGAACCATGTCATCTGCTTCTTGGCATATACACGAGTGTTTTTCGCCATGCGCGACAGTGCCGTCGGCAAGTCCCACTCGCCGTCCAAATACCGCAGTATCTCTTTCACGCCTACGGTGTTGAGCGAGTTGAGATGCCGCAGGTGAGCCACGCTGCGCACTTCATCGACTAGCCCCTGCTCTGCCATTTGTTTCACACGGCGGTTTATGCTGTCGAAAAGCATCTCACGAGGCATCACAGTCTGCACTTTCAGCACGTCGTAGTCATGCCCCCTGCGAGCCTTGCCAAGCAGCGACGAGTACGGCACACCGGCAGCCTCGCTGACCTCCACGGCATGGAAAACGCGCTTGACATTCATCAGGTCAACACGGGCGTAATGCTCCGGGTCGAGGGCAAGCAGCCTCATGCGCAGCCAGTCGTCGCCGTATGCGGCGTGCTGCTCCATGAGCGAGCGGCGCAAGCCGTCGGGAACAGTAGGCAGCGCGTCAATGCCGTTGCACAGCGCGTCGACATACATCATCGAGCCGCCGCAGACCACGGCATAGTCGCGTGCCGCGAATATGGAGCGCAGACACGCCAGTGCGTCCTGCTCATACTGCGCGGCACTGTAATAACAGTCCAGCGGCAGGAAGTCGATGAGGTGGTGAGGCACAGCGGCACGCTCCTGCGGCGTAGGCATGGCAGTGGCAACGGGTATGCCATGAAAAACCTGACGCGAGTCGGCAGACACTATCTCGGTGTGCAGCATCTGCGCCACGGAAACAGCAAGAGCCGACTTGCCGGAGGCAGTCGGCCCTGTTATTACTATCAGCCGCTTCATGCGTGTGATTTGCGTCTGGTCACGTTATGTCATTCAGCCACAAGGCGGCAAATGTTGACCACTACCTGCGCAGCCTTCTCCATTGAGGGGATAGGCACGAACTCATAGCGTCCGTGGAAGTTGAGGCCGCCGGCGAAGATGTTCGGGCAGGGAAGTCCCTTGAACGACAGCTGCGCCCCGTCTGTACCGCCGCGTATGGGCTGCACCTTGGGCTCAACGCCACTCATGCGCATAGCCTTTTCGGCGGTCTTGATGATATGCATCACCGGCTCGATTTTCTCGCGCATGTTGTAGTACTGGTCATTCATTGCGAGAGTGCAGCAGCCTACATAACGCTCGTTGATGACACGCACCAGGCGTTCCATCTCGCGCTTGCGAGCCTCGAAACGGTCGCGGTCATGGTCACGGATGATGAACACAAGCTCCGCCTGTTCCACAGAGCCCTCCACGCCCACGAGGTGGTAGAAGCCCTCGTAGCCCTCGGTATGTGCCGGAGTCTCGGCTGCGGGGAGCATGGAGACAAACTCATGAGCCACGAGGATAGCGTTGATCATCTTGTTCTTCGCGCTGCCCGGATGCACGTTGCGCCCCTTGAAAGTGAGGCGGGCGGCAGCGGCGTTGAAGTTCTCGTATTCGAGCTCGCCTATTGCGCCGCCGTCCATGGTGTAAGCCCAGTCGCAGCCGAACAGGTCAACGTCAAACTTGTGAGCGCCCTTGCCGATTTCTTCGTCGGGGTTGAAGGCGATGCGCACCTTGCCGTGCTTCACCTCAGGATGCTTCTGCAGCCAAGCCACAGCGTCGAGTATCTCGGCTATGCCGGCCTTGTCGTCAGCGCCAAGCAGAGTTGTGCCGTCGGTGACGATTAGGTCCTGGCCGATGTAATCGTTCATTTCGGGGAAATCAGAGGGGCTGAGGACAATCTTCTGCTCCTCGTTGAGGACAATGTCGCCGCCGGGGTAAGCCTTGACGATGCGCGGCTTCACGTTCTCGCCGCTCATGTCGGGGCTTGTGTCCATGTGAGCGATAAAACCGATGGTCGGCAGCTGCTTGTCAGTATTGGCCGGCAGCGTAGCCATCAGATAGCCGTTGTCATCGAGAGTTATATCGGTCAGTCCCATGCCTTTCACCATCTCCTGCAGGTGGCGTGCAAACACCATCTGCTTGGGCGTAGATGGGGTACAGTCTGCTGTTTCGCTGCTCTGAGTGTCAAAGCGCACGAAGTCTAAGAATCGTTCTGTCAGTGTCATTGCAATGTCGTTTTTGTATGCATTTACAAAGGTAATAAAACTTTGCGAGGAGGGCAAACAAAAAATCCTGCTCTCCTCGCCGCATATCTCAATGTATCACAACTTAAAAGCATCCCATAATGAACGTCACAAGCATATAGAGCCAGTGCGCCACGATAGCCGCGACGATGCCGCCGATGGTGTGCGCGCCGATAGCCTTGGAAGTCAGCTTGCGGAAACCCAGCGAGTCGAGCATCGCGGTGTGGGTACTCAGGTATCCGCTCCAGCACATGCCGATAGCGGTAAACACGGCAATGGCGTTGCCGTCGATCCACCCTTCTGCCATGAATTTCGGGACAAGGCCGAGAGCCGCTCCCACTGCGCCGAGAGCAGTAATGGGGAAACCGATGAGGTGAGGGTCGCCGAAGCCGAACAGCCAGTCAAAGACGAAGCCGATCTTGCCGGCGAGCCACGGCAGCAGCTCAACGCCCTGGTATGCCGAGCCGTCGTATGTGCCGTCAGCGCCCGGGCCGAAAGTGAACATCATCACAAATGTGGAGATGAGCAGCACGCCGGGGATAATGCACATGCCCACCTCGACACCGCTCTTGCCGCCGTCGAGCAGCGCGTTGAGCAGCCGGGTGAACAGAGACTCCTTCTCGACTTCCTCCTCATGCTCCTTCTCCTCTTCTTGCAGTGCGTGATCGTCTACGGCATCCTGTTCCTTGTATTCAGGATATGCCTTGATGACAAACCGCTGCATCAGGCGCGTGCTGACGATACAGCCTACAACTGCACCTGCAAAACCGATAAGCGGCTCCTTGATATAGCCCTGTCCTACCATAAAAACGATGACAAGCAGGCCCATGCCGAATGCCGTGCCGAAATTGGTAAGCGAGATGAGCTGGTATTTCTTGAAGTAGCGGCTGAAACTCTTGTCTTTGGAGAGGGCGATTATCGCCGGGTTGTCACTGAGGAACGTCATGACGGCACCGAGAGATGCCACACCGGGAAGGTTGAAAATAGGCTTCATGATCGGGCGCAGCAGCTTCTCGACCAGCGTCACCACGCCAAACTCAACAAACACACGCCCGAGCGCGCCTGTAAGCACGCAGACGGAGAGGAGGAAGAACACCGTGTTGAGCAGCAGGTCATGCGCCGTATACATAAGAGTTTTCATCATCGGAGCGACACCCATGGCATAGCCGAGGTATCCGAAAAGCAGGAAGACGATGAGCAGGCACATCACGCCTTGAGGCATCGAGATGCGGCGTTTCTTGCCAGACTTTGGGGTTGGTTTTCCCATGATATATAGTCAGTTGATTTGGTTTCGCATTGAGGTGTCAAATGTCGCAGAGGGTCATGCTCCAGGTCACGCCGAGGTTGAGCCACAGACGCTTGTCAGTCATCACTCCGTAAGTATTGCCGTTCTTGCCCCAGGAGTAACACACGTCAGCGTGAAGGCGCACCTCCATGTTATTCTTCATAAGCGGCCAGGCCTCGAAGCCGCCGCCCACAGTCTTGATTTCCGTGCCGGGGAGGACGCAAAGGTCGCTGTAATTGTCGCGGTTGACATCGTAGGTGAACTTGGCGAAGGGCCTC
>DHKE01000028.1:14735-19139 GCA_002404675.1 Porphyromonadaceae bacterium UBA4702
GGCCTCAGCCAGCGGGTAGCATATATGCCGGCATCCGCCATTATCGAGCAGTCGCTGAGGAAAGACGTGTGGCGCGAGGGGCGGTTCATGATGTCAAGTTCGAGCGTGAACGGATTGAAATTGAACTTGTTGCCCAGCGATATATAGGGTATGTAGTGTCCGCGGGCATATTCGCTCAGGTTGACCGACCAAATGGTCTGCCATGGGCCGTGATGGCCGTTCCACTGTATGTTGTAAGCATACATGTTGCCGTTGTCTGATGTGTGGAATGGGCTTTGCACCACTTGGAAGGTGACTTTGTCCTTGCCGAAATTGTACGCCGCGCTCACGCCGAACTGGTAGCAAGAGATGTTGTTCCAGTATTCTGATGCGAAAAATATGTCGGCCGGAGAGCGGTCATACTCGTAGCCGCCGATGCAGACCACCTGCTTGCCCGCAGAAATTTCCACCTCGTCTACAGGGCGGTATGTGATATACGCCCACGGCGTTGCCTCGAAAAAGTCGTGTTTGGTCGCCGATTTGTCGAGACGGTGCTTGATGGCATACGAGAAATGGCGGTTCAGGTTGCCGTTGAGGTAAATGTTCAGGTACTTCCCCTTGAAGCCGGACTCGGGGCGGTTCAGCTCGCCGTCGTCCCACTGCTGCTGGAAGTCGGCACGCACTTCGGCACGCACGCGCAACGAGGGTTTCACATCGAGGCTGTCCGCCTCCTGGGCTGCAACGGGGGCAAGAGCTGCTGCCAGTGCCACCGCTGTCGTAGTCAGTTTTTTCATGGTCAGTTCGGTATAGATTTGTACGGCAACCGCAAGCGGCAACCGCTTTAATGTGCAAAATTATATAAAATCAGCGAGTTGGCAAACTAATCTCGCCAAAACCGCACAACCCCAGCACGGCTCTTTCATTTAACTGGGCTTGGTTATTCCGGATAAACCTTTTTATAGGCATCAAGTGGTGGGAAGAGCCATGTACGAGCGGTCATATAAGCACATCCTGTAGAATGGCGCGTCAGTCGCTGCTCTTTGAATTGATTAGGTCAAAATACATTGCCCTGATTTCCGAGTTTGCGTCCTTTTCCGTCAGGAACATGAACCCGTTGCGTTCATAAAACGGCACAGCCGCAGCGTATGCATCGACAGTGATAAACCTGCAGGCACTCACCCTCATGGCAGCAAACAGATGCTTGATTTGAAGTATTATTGCAGTGCCAATGCGCAATCCGGCATAGTCTTTTGAAACGGCAAGCCGTCCTATTTTGACCGCCGGATATTCTTTGCGCCTTTTAGAATTTGCAATCTTGCGGTTAAGCCTGTTCCAAAAGGAGCGACTTTCGGGGTCAAACACTATTTTGTCATTCAACAGGCTGTAATACACGACGGTCTTGTCTTCATCTTCAATCAGATAAGTCAAAACCATCATTGACTTGTAATAATCAACCGCATCATGAGACAAAAAGTCATTCAAGTCGGCATCGCCGCAATCGAATGACTTTATTTGGGTATCAGCATTTATTTGCCGGAACACGAATTTGTCGAAGTTCATAGCATCGGGAATGTGCTTATCGACTTGAAGGCTTCGTATGCCTGTCGAGCCGCATCCTTTTCCTTCTGGCTTACCGGGGCTGGCGATGCCATTCTCTTTGCAAAGGCTTCGGCATCCTTTCCTCTCAAAACGGGGGTTTCTTTAATTGGTCGTGCCATATCGTATCGTCTTGTTTATTATTTGACTTACTGCAAAGTTACAACAAATTGCTGATACTGCAAGTTCTGATGGTGTTTTCGGTCAGTAGGTGATGATGGACGAGGAGTTGTCGGAGTTGCGCAGGCTGCGCTTGCCGCTGCGGAATATCGAGCCGAAATTGGCTGTATATGACACCGACAGGACTATCATGTTGCCGTTGTCCTTGATGTAGCGGTTGTTGTAGTAAGGGGATGTCCGCGACAGGTCGCGCTGCGGGTATTTTGTTCCCTTTGACTCAAACATATACATCCACGAGCCAGTTATCACCCAGTGCTTGTTCGGCTTGTAGGTCAGGCTGATGCCGTTGCCGTTCTCCTCTTTCGTCACGTATGACCCTTTCAGGTACTTGCAGGGAAGCTTGTTCCAGTACGTTATGGTGAACGGGCCTTTGCTCCACCACAGCGAGCCGTAAGCGTAGAATGAGGTCAGGTATTCATTCCAGGTGTTTCCGGAAGTATGATACCAGTCCACGTCAAGGCGGACATTCGCGCCGAAACCGCCGACGTTGTTCAGACGGAACTGCAGGCTGCCGCCCAGATGGTCGCTCACGCCGTAATTGACGGTGCGTGTCAGGAACATGCGGTCGCCCAGGTATGTGGTCTCGTCGGTTCGAGGGTTGTTGGCAGTTGCATACGTTGCTGTCAGCGAGGCCGAGAATATCTTGTGGTTATATGTTGCTGTCACATCGTATGTGAAGTATTCAGCCACCTTGAGGTCGGGGTTGCCGTTCCGCAGCATGTAGGGCGATGTCTGCTGCGTGTAGTCGGTCAGCGATGTCAGCGAGGGTATCGAGGGGGAATAATCGAAGCCGGCACGCAGATCCCACTTGCTGTTGATGTTCCAAGTAGCGGTCACGCGGCTGAGGTTGCGCACGAAATTGCGGCTGTTATCGTCGTTTTTGATCCAGTACAGTTTCGCGCCTGATGAGAGGGCGACGTTGACCTTGCCCACCATAAATTCGAAGCCGGCATATACATAGTTGTTGTTCTCAGTCAGTACCGGTCGGTAGTCGGAGTCGATGTATGTGTTGCGGCTGTGCGAAAGCGTGTTCTGAAAGCCGGCAGACAGCTCTGCCCACTCGCCGAATGAATGGCGGTAAGCCGCCTCGGTAATCAGCGATCGGCGGCGGTTGTCGATGTTGTACTCATACTCCTCGGGAGTCTCGGGGTTCATGTAGTAGGCAAAGCTGCTGCGGTATTTCTGGCGGCGCAGCGTGCCTGTCATTTCCACCTCGAGGCTGTTGCTGTCGTTGAAGTCGCGGCGAAAGAAGAGGTCAAGCGAGGGAGTGACATTTTTGTCGCGGCTGTCATTGTGGCTGTCGTATGTGCCGTAATAGGTGTCTTCGGTGGTCTTGTCGGTGCGGCGGTGGCTCGAATAGAGGTTCGTGACCAACTTGGCAGAGAAGAGAGTCCTCGCGTTCGGGCGGTAGTCATAGCTGAAGTTGAAGCGGTTCGACAGATAGTTGAACGGGTTGCGGTCCTGGCTGTTCATGTCCACGCGGAAATCGTCGCCGACGTAGGACTCCTCAACGAAGTCATAGACCTCCTGGTAGTTTCGCCACGAGCCGTCGTAGTTTAAGCGGAACTGCGAGGGCCCTTGGTGGTATGAGCCGGAGGCTTGCCAGTCATTGAACGCCGTTGTAGGGCAGCCGCGAGCCCACAATGAGACATTGCCGCCGTCGTTGCGCTTCTTCAGCGTGATTTTGACAAGTCCCTTGTAGCCCTGGTCCATATATCGCGCAGGGGTGAGGCGAGAGTATTCTATGCGGTTTATGTCTTTGGGCTGCAGGGCGTTGACCTCCTCCATAGAGGAAGGCACGTCGTCAATCAATATCATCGGCGAGCCGCCGTCAACAGACAGGGCGCGGTTGATCGGGTCTGCCATCAAGCCTACGAGCGGCAGCTTCTGGAAAAGGTCTATCGTGCTGTGCGAAGCCTTCACATCGTCTGTCGAGGGGTAGACTATCGTGTTCTTGCCGCTGTTGATTATTGATTTGGCCGCTACCGTCACATCCTTGAGCATATTCGCGTCAGGCAGGTAAATGACCAGGTCTTTTATGTCGCCACGGTCTGCGGAGAGCAGCACTTCAGCCGCGCCGTAACCGGAGGCGGAGACATTGAGCGTTGCCGCTGCCTTGTTCTTGAGGTTCATCGCGAAGCGTCCGTTGTCGTCTGTGGCAGACTGCGCCGTGAGCTGCCCATCAATCATGACCGAGCAAGTCGCTCCAATGACTTGTGTAGAATCGCTCTCTGCAAGTACAATGCCGCTGATTTCACGCGCCGCTGCCGTGGCGGTCATGCACGCCAGAGCAAACAGCAGCATAAATATCTTTTTCATGTCCATATCTCGTCGGTATTGGTTTCGACTGCAAATATAGCGCAAAAATCCCCTACCCCCCAGAAATTCAGTTAATTATCCCTACCAACGATGACGCTTTGGTGCGCTTGGCAGACAACCTGAACTGGCAATCTACATACTGCCAGCGTGTCAGAACTCTGACGTAAAATGGAAACGGATGTCGGGGAAGTCGCTCTGCGCCATTTGCAGAACATAGTTGCTGTCTGCCATGAACACGTCGCGTCCGTCCTTGTCGAGAGCCATGTACTGCCGTTTGCGGGCTTTGAACGCTGCCAGTGCCTTCTCGTCGTCGCTCTCTATCCAGCACGC
>DHKE01000094.1 GCA_002404675.1 Porphyromonadaceae bacterium UBA4702
TGGCACCATCTGCGGTTTCTTTATTACAACGAAGTCCGTACCGAGTATTACATTCCAAATGAAGAACTGAAGCCAGGAGGCTATGTGTGGGACAGCGAGATGCGCATTGACATCGCGCTGCGCAAGTTTGACGAATGGCTCATTATCGAACTGAAATACAAGACCGACGAAATCAGCGAAATCATCAGCCGCTTTGGCGAGCAGCTCGACGGCAAACATCTGATAGTCAAACATCAGGGAGCGCAAAACCTGTCAATGTATGATTTCTGGAAAGACGTGCGCCGCATCGAGATTGTCAAGCAGCGTTTCAACAGCGTAGTCGGAGGCATCGCCCTGTTCCTGACAAATGACAAATACTATCCGAAAGGGCCTAAAGAGGGCGTGTCCTGTTCAAAATTTTCGATGGCAGAAGGGACGCACGGCACAGACAAGCATTGGCAAGGCTCGGCAGATGCCAGCAACCCGGACTTCAATACACAGCAACGATATACACTGCATTGGAGACCAGCCGCAATAGACAGCCATGACTTCAGCTATGTATTGCTGCACATCTGAAACGGCAAGGATACACAACACAAACAACAGATTATGAAAGAAGAGAAGAGAAGAGAAAAGAGCGACCCGAACCAGCGAAGCAGGACATTCATGGCAAGGTCGGGAAGGCGAAAGTATTCCTTAAGAAAGGCGCAACAACAGCCCACGGCGTGCTAAAGACCGCCAAATCGCTTGGCGTGCCTGTACCCAAGGCTGCCATAAGGATTAGCGGCATGGTCGCAAACAAAGTGCGTGTATACGGCACGTCGCAGAGCCGCGCCGCGCTGGGCATCGCACACGCATACATGACAATGAACCCTGATGCCACGCTGGAAGACCTGCGCTGCGCGTTCCAAGGTGACCTGCGCCTCGACAGCGACGCAGCCGAATTGTTCATTACAGCGCAACAAGCCGCTCCATGCGACGCGAGTCGGTATTTCGCCAAGCCAGAGGAAATGCTCTGCACCGGTGATGGACAGACAGTTGCTATGTGCCAAGAATGGTCCAAGGCGAGCTTCGACCGCCTCGTGTCTGTCGCGGCAAACTATGGTATTGAAGTCGCGAAAATAAACGAAACACGCGACACCGGCAAGGCGGGCTTCAGCCTCAAATACCTGAACGGATACGTTCCGCCTGTAAAGCAGAAGAAAAAACGCCGCAAATGGTGGCTGTATCTTCTTGTCACCGCCATTGTTATTGTGATCATTGCTATTGTGTTCTGACACAGCAGTCTCCCACACAGCCTTGCGGCAGCGTCTGCCAAAGTGATTGATTGTAAATATATTGTGTAATCAGTTTTGCCCGAACCTGCAAAGTGGGGCAGGGGCTGCAGCAGGGCTTCATGCAAAGCGCGGGGGATATGCCGCCGGCATATCCCCCTAGTGTGTGCCGCGGCGGCGGGGAGGGTCAGTTCATCTGCTCCTTGCTCATGCGTCCGCTGTCGAATTTCCACGCCGAGGCTTCCTCCTTGCCGGCTATCTCGTTGAGCTTGGTGCGCAGCTCCACCAGCAGCGAGAAGAATGTGCCGAGGTACATGCGCATCTGCTCCGTAGGCTCTGGGGCGTTGGCGGTTATAACCACGTCAAAGAGCAGCGAGAAGTTGTACTTGTCGGTGTTGTCCTCGTCGTCGTGCGCTATCTCCCATGTGAATTTCGGGCCCCAGTTGCTCGCCGCCTCGTTGCATGCCGAGATTACGTTCGACAGCTTGGGGTCGTCGGGGGCTACGGAGAGTATGCCAGGCAGGACGAGCCGCTGCATGGGTGACTCCGTTGGGCCGCACGCCAGGAACGTGAAGCCCTGGAACTTGAACATCCACGTCCGCTCGTTCTCCTGCTGCGGGTCTGTGCCGAGGCTGTCGAGCACGGGGACTATGAGGTCGCGGTAATAGTCGTAGCCTTCGGGCAGCGGGTACTCCACGCCCATCACGACAGTGCGGCCGGGCTTGGGCTGCATCATGCGTTGGCGGCGGCGCTGCTTCACCACCTTGCGTATTGCCTCGTCCGCCCACGAATACCCGAGGGCGAGCGCGAAACCGAGCAGTATGTACAGTACAGTTGTCATCTGGAAAAGGGTTTATCAGGTGAATAAATATCTCTGTTTGTCGGACTGCAAAGTTACACATTTTATGCCAAACCGCCAAACGGCCCTCGCAGCTCTGAAAAACGGGCGCGAAAATATGCTGAACAACACGTCTGGCGCAAGAATATGCACTTTCTGCAAAATAATCAGTTGATAAATTTGCAGTTTTGGCAGAAAAAGAGTACTTTTGCTCATTGCTAACACCAAAATCCTTTTTTATGAAAAGAATTTCTCTTCTGATCAGCGCCGGCCTGCTGTCGCTCGCGACACTGGCACAGGCAAAGACTGTCCCCTACGCCACGGACATGACCGACGGCTGGACAATCGTGGATGTCAACAATGACAGCAAAACATGGGAAGTGACGACAAGCAGCTCTGCCAGCACGGGCTATGACAAGGGAGTCAAGTACGGCTACCACAGCACCAACGCCGCCAATGACTGGATTATCTCTCCCTCTGTCACCCTGACCGCCGGAACTGAGTACAAGGTCAAGTTCTGGCACAAAGAGGGCAGCGCCTCTTTCAAGGAAAATTTCTCCCTTTACGCCTCCACAGGCTCAACTCCAGAGAGCCTCGCTGCCGGCACGCTCATCGCAGACTTCAACCAGTCCTACACATCGGAGTGGACCAAGGCTGTGTATGTGTTCAAACCCACGGAAAGCGGCGACTACCATTTCGGGTTCAAAGCCTACTCTGACATGGACAAACTGAACATCATGCTGACCGGCTTCGAGGTGGCGTTCAATGCTTTCGCCCCGGCGCCGGTGACCGGCTTCACCGTGACTCCAGGAGCGAACCGCGCCCTGGAGGCAACTCTGGCATGGACACTGCCGACTACTGACAACGAAGGTGTGCCGTTCGGCGAAGGCGTCACCATAAGCAATGTCTACATATACCGCGACAACGCCCTGGTCCAGACGCTCGACGGCAATGCCGCCACATGGACAGACAACGCCGACAGCGGCCTGACCGCCGGCAAGCACCTGTATGAAGTCGAGGTGGAAGTGAACGGAGCCCGCAGCGCGCGAGCCTCGGTCAACTCTTCATACATCGGCCCGCTAGCTGCAAGCCCGGTGCCTTACGACGCCGGCATCGCGACAATGACCAAGGATGACTTCAGCACATTCTTCGTCGCTGTCAAGGGTTCTGACGCGACCATCTCCGACAGCTACAACTGGAGCCTGTACACCAGCAGCAGCTACGACTCGTACATAAAGCTGGGGGGAGCATACAATAGGGTGTTTGACAACTGGCTGATACTGCCGCCGATGGTGTTTGACACCGCCGGCATATACGTCATCTCCACCAACATGTCGTATGCCGACAGCAACGAGTCTGTATTCGACCTGCACCTCGGCTCCGGCTCTACAATAGAGAGCTTCCCCGAAGCAACCAAGGTCGGCACATACCCGACTGTCGGCTACTCTAAGGAGGAGTACAAGCTGTATTTCACAGTCACCGAACCGGGCACTTACAACCTGGCAATCCACGCGCACGGCACCACGGAGTCCAATGACTTCAAGATCTACACCATGACCGTGGACCATGCGGTGTCAAAGCCGATGCCTGTGACCAACCTCACTGCAACTCTCGGCGAAGGCAACACCGTCAACCTCGCATGGACCAACCCTACAACGGACAACACCGGCGCAACCCTGACAGCCGACCTCAGCAAGGTCGAGGTATTTGTTGACGGCACACGCGAAACCACGCTCTACGGCGGCATTTACTGCTCGCCGGGCCGCGACGTGACTGAATCCGTCGAAATCGCGGGCGAAGGCGTGCATGAGGTCACCATCGTGCCTTACATCGACGCAAACGCTTGCGAGAACCCCGCTTCCGTCTACACTCCGTGGATAGGAGACCCGACACAGGCGCTCCCCTACTCCTGCGACTTCTCTGACAGCAAGCTGCACTCTCTCTGGACTGTCAAGCCGAAAGCTGACGGCGAGGCTTCATGGACTGTCTCCACAGCCGGCGCGACACTTGCCACCCCGACTGCCGATGACGAATACGTCACTCTCAACGACGTGCTGATGACAGCTCCATTCGACCTCACCGAGGGATACTACAAGGTGACCGCGAGCGTCAAGGGCGGTTCAAGCAAATACCCGCTGTACTTCGGCCTCGTGGCTAACGACGACGCCAACTGTGAGGTCATCAACCGGCAGAAGCTCGAGATGACCGGCTATGTGATGAGCAACAAAGACCTGTACATCCCCGTCGCCGCTGCCGGCAAGTACAAATTTGCAGTCCTCGCCAACGAGGCTATCGGCAAGTGCAGCGACATCGTCCTCACCAAGATAGCCATCGCCGAGCAGCCCGTCATCCCCGACGCGGCGACAAGCCTCAGCGCAGAACCTGCCAGCGACCTCTCGCTCAAGGCGACTGTCTACTGGATCAACCCGACGACCTGCAACATCCCCGGCCTGACACCGGCCATCACCAAGGCCGAAATCCTCCGCAACGGCGAGCTTATCACCACGGTTACCGAGGACATCATCGCCGGCAGCTCAACAGAGTACATCGACACCGCTGTCCCCTCACCGGGCGTGTACACATACACAGTCAAGCTGTACAACGGCGAGAACACCCTGGCTTCAGGACATGCTGAGATCAAAAGTCCCTGGATCGGCGGCGGCCTCGACGTGCCCTACGAGCCCGAGAACTTCAACGACTGGACAGCGTTCAACAAAGCCACCTCTGGCGCCAAGGGCTGGGGAACAGGCTCCGACAACGCTTACATGGCATCATATTCGAAGATACCCGACGCATGGCTCATCTCGCCGCCCATCCTCACAGAGGTCGGCGAGAAGTACATCCTCGAGGTCCGTCCGTACAACTTCAGCGGCAACGACCCCTACACAGTCGATGTATACCTCGGCACAGAGATCGATCCTGAACTTATGTTCTTCAAACTCGGCTCGATAACCTGCGAGATGCCGAAGAGCTCAGCAGAGGCCGTTCAGTTCAAGCTGACAGCAGTTGAGCCGGGCGCGATGCATACACCCGACAGCGGGGCGGCTGCCGACGAGAACGCTCGCATCGAGTTCCCCGCCGGCAACATCACAGCAGGCTTCCACGCCACGACAACAGGCGAAGGCTACATCTGCGACTTCCGCTTCATCCTCGACCCGGAGACAGGCATTGACGAGGCGGCAGCAGACGGCGGCATGACCCTCATGGGCAATGCAGTCCTCATCCCCACCGGCACTCGCGACATCACGCTCGCCACAGCAGCCGGACAGGTAGTCCGCCACTATGAGGCAACAGACAGCGTAGACCTGTCGCAGCTTGCAGCCGGCGTATACATCGTCAGCGGCAACCTCGACGGCCGCCGCATCGCCCTCAAGGCAGTGAAATAACCCCGACAACCTCCCATAATGACGAGAGGGTGCGCGGTCGGCGCACCCTCTCTTTTATGCGCAGCCCAGTAGGAGGGTGTCAAAATGCGCAGATTGCGAATGATTGGTGCTGTCAGTGTAGGGACACGGCGTGCCGTGTCCGCATTCAAGTTATTACAAATCAAACAATTGTGTTTGACACCCTTCGGACACGGCTG
>DHKE01000079.1 GCA_002404675.1 Porphyromonadaceae bacterium UBA4702
GCTCTAAACCAGCTGAGCTAAGCGCCCCGTTTGCGAGTGCAAAGTTACTGCTTTCATTTTACACCTCCAAATTTTTTTGCTAATTTTGTGTGGAAAAAATTTGCGCAGCCACGGCAAACCGCCGTAATGCACTAACACATAACATATTATGGAATTATCTACACTCACGGCGATTTCGCCGATAGATGGACGCTACCGGTCGAAATGCGAGGGACTGGACAAGTATTTCTCCGAGTTCGGTCTGATACGCTACCGCGTCAAGGTCGAAGTGGAATACTTCATCGCCCTTTGCCAGGCGGGGCTGAAGGAGCTGTCCGGCATTGACACATCCACGTTTGCCCAGCTGCGCCGCGTCTACGAAGAGTTCTCAACCGACGACGCGCTCGAAATCAAGGCAACGGAAAGCGTCACCAACCACGACGTGAAAGCCGTCGAGTACTTCCTGAAAAGCCGCTTCGACACGCTCGGGCTTCAGGCATACAAGGAGTTCATCCACTTCGGGCTGACCTCTCAGGACATCAACAACACCGCCGTACCCATGTCGATAAAGGACGCGCTGAACGAAGTGTACTGTCCGCTGCTCGAGCAGCTCGTGTCGCGCCTCGCCTCGCTGGCAGAGGAATGGGCAGACGTGCCTATGCTGGCACGCACCCATGGGCAGCCCGCCACGCCGACGCGCCTTGGCAAGGAGATAAATGTGTACGTATACCGCCTGCGCCAGCAGATTGACGCGCTGCGAGGCGTGAAGATAAGCGGCAAGTTCGGCGGCGCGACCGGCAACATGAACGCTCACCACGTGGCATACCCCGGCATCGACTGGCCGGCATTCGGCAACCGCTTCCTGCGCGAGAGCCTCGGCATCGAGCGCGAGGAAGTGACCACGCAGATTTCCAACTACGACAACATGGCGGCACTGTTTGACGCGCTGCGCCGCATCAACACCATAGTCCTCGACCTGGACCGCGACTTCTGGATGTACATATCCATGGACTATTTCAAGCAGAAGATCAAGGCTGGCGAGGTCGGCAGCTCTGCAATGCCGCACAAGGTCAACCCGATAGACTATGAGAACTCGGAGGGCAACCTGGGCATTGCCAACGCCATATACGCGCACCTGTCGCAGAAGCTGCCCGTGTCGCGTCTGCAGCGCGACCTGACCGACTCGACAGTGCTGCGCAACGTGGGCGTGCCGATGGGACACTCCGTCATCGCCTTCGCCTCGACACTGAAAGGCCTCGACAAGCTGCTCATCAACCGCGAGGCGATACATGACGACCTGGGACGCCGCTGGAACGTGCTGGCCGAAGCCATACAGACCGTCCTGCGCCGCGAGGGGTACGAAAAGCCCTACGAGGCACTGAAAGCATTGACGCGCGTAAACAGCGAGGTGACACAGGAGAGCCTCGCCGAATTTATCAACTCGCTCAACGTGCGCGACGAGGTGAAACAGCAGCTCCTTGCCCTCACCCCGCTGAATTACACCGGGTTCTGACACACAACGTGTGCGAAAACCGTACAAGCACGGTACGCGGCACACCGCGTACCGGCTTTTGCAATCATACATTATATATGAAAAAGACTGACGAAACCGTGCCGTCCGTTTGCGGCATACACATAGCCGATTATGACTACCCGCTCGATGACGCACGGATAGCGAAGCATCCGCTCGCCGACCGCGACCGCTGCCTGCTGCTGACGTGCGACAGCCTGGGGCGCATAGCCGACAGGCGGTTTGACGCACTGCCGGGACTGTTGCCCGAAGGGTCGCTCATGGTATGCAACAACACGCGCGTCATCAACGCGCGTCTCCAGTTCCGCAAGCCCACCGGCTCGGTGATAGAGGTGTTCCTGCTCGAGCCCGAAGAGCCGTCAGACTACGCGCTGGTGTTCCAGACACGCGGCCGCTGCACATGGAAATGCATGGTCGGCAACCTGAAGCGGTGGAAGCAGGACGCGCTGGAGCGCGTCATCACGCTCGGCGAGCCGCAACGAGGCGTCACGCTGCGGGCAACGCGCATGGAGGCATGCGCCGGCAACTCCCACCTCGTGGAACTGCAATGGGACGACCCCTCGGCGACATTTGCCGACATAGTGGATGCCGCCGGGCGCATACCCATACCGCCGTACCTCGGGCGAGCCTCGGAGGAGTGCGACGACACCGACTACCAGACAGTCTATTCCAAAATCAAGGGGTCTGTGGCAGCTCCGACAGCCGGGCTGCACTTCACCGACCAGATGATAAGCACACTCGCCGACGCTGGGATAGAACGCCGCGAACTGACACTGCACGTCGGCGCAGGCACGTTCCAGCCGGTCAAGAGCGACGAAATCGGGGGACACCCCATGCACACCGAAGTCTACGGCATCAGCCGCGAAGTGCTGGCTGCGGTAATCGCCTCCCGGCACGCCGGGAGGCCGCTGACTGCCGTCGGCACAACGAGTGTGCGCACACTCGAGTCGCTGCCATACGCCGGGCGGCACATCATGCGCGGCGAAGACCCACACGTCTCGCAGTGGGAGGCATACAGCGGCGACACCGCCGAGATGGACACCGTCACGATGCTCGAGGCACTTGCCGCATACATGGACAGCCACGGCATGACGACCTTCACCTCCTCGACAGCGATAATGATAGCCCCCGGCTTCCGGTGGCGCATCACCGACGCCATGGTCACCAACTTCCACCAGCCGCAATCGACACTGCTGCTGCTCGTCTCCTCATTTCTGGGCAAAGACGAGGACGGCGAGCGTTGGCGGCGCGTGTACGGCCATGCACTCGCCGGCAACTACCGCTTCCTGTCATACGGCGACGCATGCCTGTTTTTCCGTGCATCAGAGAGGTGAGCAGCAACGCATACATACGCTTCGGCACACTGCCAAGCGCCGAGACAACGGTAGCCCTGCCGCCGTCGAAAAGCATCGCGGCGCGGCAGATGATGATTGCCGCATACGCCGACGCTCCCCTGCCGCAATACGAAGAGGACTGGTGTGACGACCTGCGCCACCTGCACCGCGCCATCACCGCCGTCCGCCGTGGAGAGGCCGTGATCGATGTCGGCAGCTCCGGGACGGCATTGCGCTTCATCGCCACATATATATGCATGCGAGCGCATGTGAAAACCGTGCTTACGGGAAGCGGGCAGCTCCAACGCCGCCCCATTGCACCGCTCGTCAACGCACTCGCCTCCCTCGGCTGCCGCGTCAGGCATGCCGGCGCAGACGGCCACGCGCCGCTCGAGATAACCCCCGGCGAAATCTGCGGCGGCGAAGTCGAGGTTGACACCTCCGAGAGCTCGCAATACCTGTCGTCGCTGCTGCTCGCCGCCCCCTGGACACGCCACGGGCTGCACATACGCTGCACCGGGACAGCCGTTTCAACGCCATACTCGCAGATGACCCTGCAGATGCTCCGCGCCGCCGGCGCAGAAACCAGCACAGCCTCACGCGACATCACCGTCAGCCCCGGCCGCCTCACCCCCGACAAACGGCCGCCCGAAAGCGACTGGAGCGCAGCCTCATACATGTACGAGACCGTTGCCCTGCACCCTCCCGGCACGCTGCGCATACGCATGGAGGGGCTGCGCCGCCCGCAGGACACATTGCAGGGCGACAACGCAATCGCCAGCATATACCGGCAGCTTGGCGTCAAAACCACTTACGACGACAGCGGCGCAACCATCGAGAAGACGACATGGGGCGGCACCGGACATTTCGACATATACATGGGCGACATCATTGACCTTGTCCCCGCAGTCGCCGCCACCCTCTGCGGATGCCGCAAATCATTCCGCCTGTACGGCATCGCCCACCTGCGGCACAAGGAGAGCGACCGCCTTGCCTCCGTCAGCGCGATGCTGCGCAGCCTCGGACATGCCGTCACCGCCACAGGCGACACACTGGAAAGCGGGGAATATTCGCCGCCCGATTCCGCCATAACCGTTGACGCTGCCGGCGACCACCGCATAGCCATGGCCGCCGCCTCGCTCGCGGTATTCAGCCCGATGAACATCCGCGACGCAGCGTGCGTTGACAAGTCGTTCCCCGGCTATTTCGACCGCCTCGCGCAGCTCGGATACGACATAACCCTCACCAATATATAAACAGACACACCATGACCGGAGCACTGATCATCCTCGCCGTCACCGCCGCCATCGGGCTGGCGCTGTACCTCGCCGACCGCCTCTATTACCGCAGGAAGACTGAAGACACACCTGAAGAAGCCGCCAACGAGGAGGAGGAAACAGCGGATGGGGAATGTTGCGGAATGCACATCGTCTGCGAGAAGGAAACGCTCTCGCCGTTCACCACCGAGGCTGAATATTTCGACGATGAGGAACTCGACGAATACCGGGGCACCGCTGCCGATGCATACACCCCGGAACAGGCAGAGCAGTTCCGCGACATACTGATGACCATGCGTCCCGAGGAGGTGTCGGCATGGGTGCGGTCGCTCACGATACGCGGCATCGAGCTGCCCGCTGCCGTCCGCGACGAAGTGCTGCTCATCGTCAGCGAAGCACGCCGCAAATAAGCATCATGAACGATATGGAACAACCAGACAGCATAATACACGACATACGGTCGATTATTGACACACACCGCGCAGAGGCTGCTTCGGCCATCAATTCCGCTATGATTCAAGCATATTGGGAAGTCGGTCGCCGCATAGTTGAGGAGGAACAGGACGGCTCAGCCCGCGCCTCCTACGGCACAAACCTTATAAGAACGCTTTCACGCCGGCTCACGCTCGAATTGGGCAAAGGGTTCAGCGAACGCAGCCTGCGCCAGTACCGCCAGTTCTTCCTCGAATTTCCCGACTGGGAGATTTGGCAACCGCGGTTGCCAAATCTTAAATGGACACATATCACAATCTTATTGAGGGAAGCTAACCCGAAAGCCCGTGAGTGGTATATGAAGGAAGCTAACCGCGAAATGTGGTCCAAACGAACTTTGGACCGCAATGTCAGCACTCAATATTACAACCGCCTTTTAGCGTCAACTCCCAAAGGGAAAAGTCTCGTAAAAGCCGAAATGGAGCAGCTCACCTCCGGCGAGCAGTACCAGCCCTTAAGCCCAGTAAATTTCATCAAATCGCCCGTCGTAACCGAATTTTTAGGTCTCCCCAAAGACACACAGTATACCGAATCGCAACTGGAGACCGCACTGATAGACCACCTTCAGCAATTCATAATGGAGTTAGGGAAAGGGTATGCCTTCGTTGAACGCCAGCAGCACATCGTCACCGACACCGCAGACTACTACATCGACCTCGTTTTCTACAACTACATAATGAAGCGTTTTGTCTTGATTGACCTCAAGGCAAACCCTATTACACACCAGGATGTAGGGCAGATGGACATGTACGTGCGCATGTACGACGACATGAAGACCACCGAGGGCGACAACCCCACGCTTGGCAT
Organism: Porphyromonadaceae bacterium UBA4702; assembly: GCA_002404675.1. Lineage (GTDB taxonomy): Bacteria > Bacteroidota > Bacteroidia > Bacteroidales > Muribaculaceae > Lepagella. Next base: position 5,421 of record DHKE01000079.1, read on the forward strand.
AGTGCTTTGCACTGAAACAAGCGAAGACATTGCTCGGTATTCCGTCCTCCACGACAGCGACCAGCTCTTCGCCTCCAAGATAATGACTTTCCTTCCCACCCCCGAGGAATTGAGGAGGGAGATTGAACAGCAAAAGCAGATATTTTTCATGCAGCACAAAGTCTCCATGGGATAATGTTCTATAGGTCAATTTGCAGGATGAAAACCGTGCAACTCGCAGTATATGATAAACTTTACGGCACTCAAGGTGTCTGAAAACAAGATGGCAAGCACCAGATGAAATGTGCCTTGTGCCTTGGCGACAAAACTGCAATGCAGCAACAGCTGCGGAGAGATGAAAAAAGGGCCGCGCGATTCACATCGAACGACCCACGGGGAATTTAATTGAAAATTTATTGTGTATTTGGAATTTAGTATGCGTAAAATCAGTATGTCAGTTTCTTTTGCGGACGGCACGCACACGCTTGTTCTGCATACGGTCTGACGTGTACGCCGCGCCGTTCCACGACTTTGCATTCGCATTGTCGTTGACCGCCGTCGAAGACCAGAAGTCGCCGCCTGACATCTCCGTGCTGCCCTCGCCGAACATCAGCCCGCTGACAGCATCGAACTGCCCGCTCGCCGGCAGATACCACTTGACTTCATCTGCCGAGAGCTGCTTGATTGAGTATGTGTAGGCACCGCTGTTGTTTTGAAGCCGCTCAAGCGTAAACTTGTTCTTGCGCAAGCATATGCCAGCGGCATAGTCCGAGACACTCGCCGTTGAGCCGCTTTGGCTCACTATCACGAAGCCCTTGTCGAGAAGCCATTTCTCTATGCTTATGGCGTTTGCGCCAGAGAATGTGTAGAGTGCATACGTATTGGCGAGTCCATCCGACAATGAGCCAGCATTTGTCACATTATTGACCTTGGAATAGTCGAGGCTAAATGTCAGATAGTCGGAATGGAACACTTTGGGAGCAGATATATCCGTGACAAAATCGGGGTATTCTGCATCCCATAATATGTCGAGTCCTCCGCCAGTGCGCAGTTCCATCTTTATCAGCCAAGCATCCACGGCGCCCATCTTTTCCTTGCTGCGCAAGGTCACTTTGCGGTCCCATTTGAAGCCGTAGGGGAATGTTTTCTCATTGTTTACATCCTCCTCGATGCACTCCCAGCCGATGCCGTTTGCATCCCAGTTGGGGTGATGCTGCGTGATCGTCCAACGGCGGTGTTCCACGTTTGGATATTTGGTCGGGTACAGCTCGAGGGTTATCGTACGGTCGGTGTCGCCGGCGTTCTCCTCGAGGAAAAGATAAGCCACACCGGTTACATTGCGCCCGTCGCCTGTCACCTTGATTGTTCGCTCGCCGTCTATTTTGGCCTCTTTGCAGTACTCCCTGTAATTATCGTCATTCTCAAGCCAGTATCCGGACTTCTCAAAGGGCGTAAGGTTGTTCTTCCCGGCGCGGAGAGTAGCGTATGAAACCGCATCGCCAGTTATCTCGAGCGTCCAGCCGCCATCCTTGTCCAGATTTGCATTCGTGAAGTTGATGCGCAATATATCGTAATGCGCATCAGCATAACGAGGATTGTCTGTTTCATCGAAGAACAGCATGTAGTCCGGGGTGATGCTGAGTACGTATGTGTGCGTCTGCCCCATCAGCCATTCGCCGGAGAGTTCCGCCGTGAGGGTCTTCTCGCCGCGCACTGCATCGTCAAAGACGACAGTCATCCGGACTGCAGCCTTGCCGCCGGCTGCTGCGAGCTGCTGCGGCAGCATCAGGAGCGTGTTGTCGCCGCCGATGAGCTCCTGCCCTTCGGAGCCGTCAACCGCCAGATTGGGCGCGACCGCGAACGAGCCGGCATCGCCGCAGTCCGTCCATGCGCCTCCGGCCAAGTCATATTCAGCAGACGAATAGACATTCTCGAAAGTGACGCTCTTCAGCGTGCCGGCGGGCATGGTCTTGCCCGTCTTGATTTTGATGCCCGAAAGCAAGTGCTTGAACGTCAACGGCACGGGGGCGTGCTTGCCGCCGGCCTTGTGCTGCACATTGCTTGTGGCGAGCATGAGGTCCTGCTGATGCGCTACATCTGACGGCACTTTATACTGGAGTTTCATATAGTCCGGCGTTGGCGCCGTCAGACCGTTGGCAGCAGAAGGGAACACAGCGTAAAAACCGAAATCCATATCGCGCTGCGGCCAGTAATAAGTATTGTCGGCACGGTAGACATCATCAACGCGGGCATACTGTTCGCCGTCGATGTAGAACTTGTCCTTGCCGCCTTCGTTGACGTAAGCGTAGCAGTCGAACCCGGTCAAGTCCGCGACGCCGGTTATCTGAGTGCCTCTGGTGGCGGCGGAGCCGGTGTTGATGCCGTCTGTGATTTCCGTCCGCATGCATAGTGTGTCGGCAGAGCACGCAGCCCGCAGCACATACTGGTTGCCGTCGGAGCGTGTGCCGTCGCTGTTCTGCCCCTGATCGAGGCGAAAGCATACATAATCTACAGGTGCAGACGGATCTGTGATGTCGACATCGTCATTGCTGCACGAAAACAACAGAGCCGAGCCTGTGACAGCGGCAACTGCCCATAATCCTTTGATATGTAATTTCATACTGTGCATTTTGCAAGTTTTTTACTGGCGCATGCTGGTGCGCGTCATTGTTTGGTTTGGCGGATGCAGGGAGATGTCCCGCTCCCTGCACCCTATTAACCCCATTGAGGGGGCGGTTCTCTTGTTAAGCCGTTGTCATTATACTTCCGGTATTGTCACAGTGCCGGCGTTGTCTTCTCCCCAAGCCTCAACATCAGCAACAGTGAACTCGATAGGCTCGAGGTCATCGAGTGTGTTTCCTGCGCTGAGAGTTGCGGTAAAGTTGTATGAGTAGCCGCGCTGGAATTCGGTTGCCGGCAGGGTGACAGTGAAGTCCTTCGACTTCACGAGTGTTGAGCCGGTGTATACCTTGGCGGTGAAAGTCACGGTATATGCGCAGCTGTTCGGGATGAGGAAGTTGTAGTCAGACCCTATATTTGCGCCCTGTGCCACGTTTGTGCCGGCAACAGTGTAAGGAATTGCGAGCGTGTTGGCCTCACCGACAGTCCAGGTGTTTGCGCCGAGATCCATTGTGCCGCTGTTGTGGGCATTGGTTATCTTGACATCGCTGATCACCATGCTCATGTTGCTATTCGGGAATGAATTGACAAAGGTGAACTTCACGCGAGAGAGCAGGTGCTTGAATGTGAAGGGCACGGGGACATTGCCTGTCGCCAGACCGGTTGCGGTTGCGGAAGCCACGCAGAAGTCGGTTGTGCCGTTGTTTGTGAACGAAACCGTACCAGCCTCGCCTGTCGGGAGGTTGCCCGTCGGCGCTGTGAAGGTATAGTCAGCAGCATAGGGGGCGAATGCCTGGAACCAATAGCTCTTGCCGGCTACCCAATACTGCGTGTTGTTGTATGTCCAGCCGCTGCCCGCATTGGTTACTGCTTCATTGTCAAACAGCTTGCCGTTCATGTTCTCTACATAGCCATAGACGCCAAAGCCGCCTTTTTCAGCAATGTTTTCCGTGGTGAGCGCGTCTGCGCGGGTAGCGTTGTCGACGAATGTCGAGAATGAGATAGCGTTGTTGCTCTTGGGCTGTTCTACCACCTCATCGTTGGAGCAGCTTGCGAGCATTGCAAGCGCTGCAACTCCGATAAATAATGTTTTCTTCATCTTGTATGTTATGTTTGATGTTGTTGTTTTTCAGCTTCTTGTTACTCTGTGGGAGCAGTTACAGGCACATCTGTGTTGCCGCCGTCAACGAAACCGTTCACGCCTGTTACCTCAAATTCGATAGGACGGAGTTCGGTAACCGGGTCTACGTTGCTTGCATCGATTTTTGCAGTGAAGTTGTAGCTGTAACCGCGCAGCATGTTGACTGCGGGAACAGTGACAGTGTGGTTGTAAGTGCCGGCGAGGTGGCCGCCCTGATACAGCTCGACAGTGAATGTGAGATTGTATGCGCGGTTGGCAGAAATCATGTACTTGGTGCCGGTTGCGCCCTGGCCGCCCTTGGCTGCTATGTGGCTGTTGGTGTTTCCTTCGCCGTCTACGACAGCATAGTCGTCAAAGGCGAGCGTGAATGTGCCGTTGCCGCATACCCAAGCAGGGGCGGCGACATTGAGGTCGAGTGTGCCGTCGGCAACTGCATCGGTGATTTTCACGTCCTTGACCACGATAGTGGCGAGCGAGTTGTTGAAGTCGTTCTGGAAAGTGAACTTCACGCGAGAGAGCTGGTGGTCAAATGTGAAGCCGACCTTGCTCATAGTCGTTGACTCGCAGAGTATGCTCGGCTTCCAGGCATAGAGCAGGTCCTGCTCGCCGTTGGCGGCCTCGTTGTTGAAGGAGAGCGTGCCGCCGCCAAGGTAGCTGTCAGCAGTCTCGGTGATGGGGGCGTATGTCCAGTGTGCGCCAGTCACGGGTGCGACTGCGGAGAACCAGTATGTGTTGACCGGAGTCCAGTACTGCAGGTTCTCGTATTCCCATTCGCCCGTAGTCTCGTTCTTGGTGACTGTCTCACCGGCGAAAACTACACCAGCGGGGTTGCCCATGAAGGCATAGACATTGAAGTCCTCGATGTTCGCTGCTGTGATGTCAGTGGCGCGGGTGGAATTGTTCACAAACGCATTGTCAAATGAGACAGCGCTGCTCTTGGGCATTGCTACCGGTTCCTCATTGGAACAGCTTGCCAGTACGGCTGCGGCTGCGCAGCCGAGAAAAATAAGTTTTCTCATAAGTAAAAGTTATTTTGTTATTGTCGTATATTGCTTGTTTATATGATGTTTTGGGTTTGTATGGTGATTACATGTCTATGGGTATGTCCTCGTATTCGCC
>DHKE01000048.1:0-7273 GCA_002404675.1 Porphyromonadaceae bacterium UBA4702
GGCGAGAACGACGGCAGCCCCTTGTAGTGCAGCTTTTCGCCGGAGGTGAGGGTGTCCCCTATCTTGAAGTTGCCGTTGTCGGGTATGCCCACGATGTCGCCGGGGAACGCCTCGTCCACGATGCTCTTTTTCTGCGCCATGAACGCTGTCGGCGCGGCAAAGCGCATCTGCTTGCCCTGGCGCACGTGCAGGTAGTTGACGTTGCGCTCGAACTTGCCGGAGCATACCTTGACGAATGCGATGCACGAGCGGTGGTTGGGGTCCATATTGGCATGTATCTTGAATACGAAGCCTGAGAACGCCTCTTCCTGCGGATATACCGTGCGCTCCACAGCGTCCACGGGACGCGGCTCGGGGGCAATCTCGACAAAGCAGTCGAGCAATTCCTTGACACCGAATGTGTTGAGCGCAGAGCCGAAGAACACCGGGGCTATGCTCGCATCGAGATATGTCTGCTTGTCAAATTCGGGGTATACGCCCTCTATAAGCTCGAGGTCTTCGCGCAGTTTGGCGGCATCGCTCTCGCCGACGAGGCGGTCTACCTCCGGCGAGTTCACGTCGTCGATTTCCACGCGCTCCGAAACGCGCTGCTTGTCGGGGGTGAACAGGTCGAGCCCATGCTCGTAGATGTTGTATACGCCCTTGAACTTCGCGCCGATGTTGATAGGCCACGACAGCGGTCGCACGCCGATGTGCAGCTCCTGCTCCAGCTCGTCGAGGATGTCAAACGGGTCACGCCCCTCGCGGTCGAGCTTGTTGACGAATATTATCACAGGGGTCTTGCGCATACGGCACACCTCCATGAGGCGGCGTGTCTGCGTCTCCACGCCTTTCGCCACGTCAACGACGATGATGACCGAATCCACGGCAGTGAGCGTACGGAACGTATCCTCGGCGAAATCCTGGTGTCCCGGGGTGTCGAGGATGTTGATCTTGTAGTTGCCGTAGTCAAAGCCCATTACGGAGGTTGCGACCGAGATGCCGCGCTGCTTCTCTATCTCCATCCAGTCGGAAGTTGCGGTCTTCTTGATTTTGTTGCTCTTGACTGCGCCGGCAACGTGTATTGCGCCGCCGAACAGAAGCAGCTTCTCGGTCAGAGTGGTCTTGCCGGCGTCAGGGTGCGAGATGATGGCGAAAGTGCGCCGGCGGCTGATTTCCTGGTTCAGTGTTTCAGACATTTGAGGTATCGGAATCGTCGTTGAATAGTTCGTTGTTGTAGTCCTTGCGGTAATACGCGGCGAGCGTGGCGAGAAATTTCGAGATGCGGGCGGCGGCAGCGGAAGTCTCCGGCGAGATTTCCTTGCCCTGAAGACGCAGCAGCAGTATGCCGTACAAGGCCGTGAACGCGCTCTCTATTTCGCCGCAGCGGTTGTCGCCGGCCTTGGCGCGTATCTCCACCAGGTCGGGCAGAACGTCATAGTATGCCCGCGAATAGTCGGCATATTTCGGGTCGTCGAGCAGACGGCGGCTCAGGTCTTCGAGGGCAATGATGACATTTTTGTTGAGCTGCAGGTGTCCCGACTGCTGCACGCCCTCGCGGCGCATCATGTCGATGAGCGACTCGTACCAGCCGGTCAAGTCGCGCTTCTGCTGCTCATCGAGACCAGTGTAGCGGTCGATGATGCCGCTTTTGATGCGGTCCATGTCAAGGCCGTAAGCGCGTATGAGGTCCTCAATCTGCCACATGTACAGCAGATACTCGGCGATGTTTTCTCTTTTCTTGCGTGACGCTGTGAACATATATGCTATGGTTGGCTCAGGCATCTGCGCTGCCTGAAAAGCAGTGCAAAATTACTCAAAACCCCGCACCTGTGCAACAAGCCCTGTTCCCGCTCAGTAGTTTCAGCCGAAAATCAAGCGCAGCTTTGGCGTTGCCGTAAGCAGAGGATTTTGCCAATTCGGAGGAATTGAGTATTTTTGCAATGCTGCTGGTCGATTGTCAGCAGTGCGCAACGGCTTGACGTTCCTCAAGCCTAAAACAACAAACAACGAATGGACATAACCGTAAATAACGAGAGGGCAATCCGGGCTGTTGTCAGCCAGGCGGTGCAGTCATACGCATCTGGTTTTGCCGACAGGCATATTTCAGAAGCCGATGATCCAGATGGCGTGATTAACATGAAAATCCACAATGTCTTCATTGCATCGCTCGGGGCTGACATACAGTATTATTCCGCGCTTGCTCGTTCCCTTGACAGCAGTCTCGGGGAATATGCTCGAAAAGATGGCTATAAACATTGCCTCATTGCACTATGAGGTAAGCCAACATGTTGAGGGTGAAATATACCAGTCGCAGACAGATTTCATTGCCGAATTGCTGGAGAGGTATAAGAACACGAAAGGGGTGAACCATAAAAAGCCGCAAACAAGTGACTATAAAGGGATAACGCAAATGACAGAGTCTGCCTCCCATAGCAAACGCCATGAAAGTGACTACTATCTAAAAGACCCCAATACGGGAATGCACTACCTGATAGAGCTGAAAATAGGCGGTGACCTTGACAACAAGAAGGCTCGCTCAGAAAAAGAGGCACTGCTGGAGCAGTATTGCATACTTGCGAATGGTCTCGGCTCGGAAGAAAACATAAGATTGTTCTTTGCTACAGCATACAATCGCTATGGCGAAGGCAAGCCTTGGAAGCAAGGTCGAGTGTGTCAATTCTTTGCAGAAGACGAACTGCTTATAAGCAGCAAGTTTTGGAATTTCGTGTGCAAATCTGACAAAGGGTATGATATGATTATAGACGAATATAAGCGAAATGCTCATTATATAGTTGAAGCGTTGGGTCTCATCAAAAATGCTTACCTTCCATGACAGCGTATATGGAAAAAACGGACTGGAGAAAACGAGTACTCAACGCTGACAGCAGAGATGTTATAAAGCAGATACCCGACAATTCCATTGATTTGCTGTTGACTGACCCTCCATACAATTTGGCTCGACATTCCACTGGCAATATCCCTTTGCCAGGGCGTTCTGCCATGAACAATGATGTGGCTGAATGGGACAAGGTTGAGTTTAACCCCGAAGAGTGGGCTGACGAGTTTGTACGCATACTCAAGCCTACAGGTAATTTGTTCATTTTCACGTCATATAATCAACTTGGACGGTGGTATGATTGCCTCGACCATAGGTTTGACACGTCCAATTTCATGATATGGCATAAGACAAATCCTGCTCCGAAGATTTTCAAGGCTGGATTTTTGAACAGTTGCGAGATGATTTTCACGTGCTGGAACAAAAAACATACATGGAACTTTATCTCCCAAAAGGAAATGCATAATTTTCTGGAAAGCCCAATCTGCATGAGACCTGAACGGTTGAACAATCCGAAACACCCTACACAAAAGCCAGTAGCCATACTGAAAAAAATTATAACCATATCCTCCAATAAGGACGACATAGTCTTTGACCCGTTTATGGGGGTAGGTTCTACTGGTGTGGCTGCATTGGAACTTGGCAGGCGTTTCATAGGCGTGGAACTTGAGAAGGAGTATTATGATGCTACCAAAGAGCGCATAGAGCGTGCTGTAAGTAGTATTTAACATTGAATTGATATGCCATACGAGAATGTGACAACCGTTGCCAGTAAAACCGATTTTGGCACTAAGTATTGCTTTCCAAGGCAACAGACGCTTTTTGGAGAGTGTGAAACTGTTATGGGGGAAAGCACCCCTATTTCAGGCATCGTTTACTCCGGACTGTCTCCGATAATAAAATGGCCTGGAGGAAAAGAGAAGGAGTTGAAATACATAATCCCGAATATCCCGAAATTCCAGCGTTATTTTGAGCCGTTTGTTGGTGGAGGCGCTGTATTTATGGGTATTAAGGCTCGGGAATACCATATCAACGACTATTCAAAAGAGTTGATGTGCCTGTATAACAGCATTGCTTCATCAGACAAACAGTTTTTTCACTTCGTGGACTTGATGGATGTTTCGTGGGAAAACGCTGTCTCTTTCTTTGAGAAGAATGGTGCTTTGACAGAAATGTATTTGCAATACAGGAACGAGATATTGTCATCACCGGATTTGAAGGACACGGTACACTGTTTTTGTGTTGAACGGAAACATGACATACGGAACATTTCGTCAATTGGCAATAACGAGAGTTTAGATGCGCTTGTTAAGGAAATGGAGACCAACATTTTCCGCAAGATGACACGTATGCGCAAATTGGAACTGGAGAAGCATCTGCTGCCTGACGAGGATCTGACAGACAACATTGAAACAGCTATCAAAAGCGCAGTCTATATGTACTATAGACATCTGTACAATGACCGTGTTTTGGCACAGGAAAATCCGGTTCTCCATTGTGCGCTTTTCTTTTTCATGCGTAATTATGCATATAGCGGGATGTTCCGGTATAGCAGCAAGGGGGATTTCAATGTGCCGTATGGAGGCATTGCCTACAACAGCAAACTGCTTTCAAAGAAAACGGCATATTATAAGTCAGCTCCAGTATTGCGCCATTTTTCCGCTGCAAAGCTGTATAATTTGGACTTCGAGGAGTTCCTGAAGACGGTTAACCCCTCTGGTGAAGACTTTGTATTCCTCGACCCTCCGTACGACAGCGAGTTCAGCACATACGCACAACACGACTTCACAAAAAAAGACCAGTCAAGGCTTGCCAGGTATCTGATAAATGAATGTCGTGCCAAATGGATGCTGGTAATAAAGAATACAGACTTCATTTTCAGCCTCTATAATCAGCGTGGCATAAACATACGCAGCTTTGACAAAGAGTATGTGGTGAGTTTCATGAACCGAAACGAGAAGAAAGTCACCCACCTGTTGATAACGAACTATTGATAATCGGAGATTGACGTATGCGATGCCTGGTCAACGCCAATAAATGGAACTGATACAATCAGTCTTCTGGGGTTTGTTGAGCCGGTTTAGAGGCGGTGCAAACTATTTCGGGGCTGGGGCGTTGTATAGGTAAAGCAATTGGTAAGAGTACTCTTCGTGAGAAGGGAAATCTCAGGTTAGTTTGGTTAGATATAGTTTATAATGGAATTTCACAGGGAGAGCCGGCGACGGTTCTCCCTGCGTTTGTTTCGGGTCATTCGAGGTGACGGGTGAGCGAGCGGGCTGTGTAGGCGGTCAGGGCGTCACGGCTGGCTGCGAATTTTCCGGCCAACTGCCGCGCCTCGGGCAGATGCTTCAACAGCCTGAAGCAGAGCATGTCCCCCTCTTCGGGAGTCTGCACTTCGAGCATCAGCTGCTCGGCGCGGGCAGCGTCGGTGTCTCGCGGGAACAGGTAGCACGCCAACAGACGCGATTCACGCACGTTCTTGTCTGCCCACAGTGCCTCGGCAAGTTCTGCGGAGGGTGTGAGCTGTCGGGCTATGGCCGCTATCTGCGGCACGTTCAGCCCGAATATTACGTGGCAGGGCGAGCCGGCGGCTCGCAGCTGTTCTGCGAGGATGCCGTTGCGGTATGCGAAAAACTGCTGTTTGATGCCGCGTATCGCCTCATTCAGTTCTGTGTCGTTCATGTCATTCGTTTATTTGCCAAAAGTCCCCGGGGCGGTCATGCCCCAAGGACTTTTGTATCGGGTGTAACGTGTGTTCGCTTACTTGAGGGTTGAGAAGTCGCGGCTGAGGCGGAGCATCTGGTCAACATAGCTCTCGGTGTAGTCGAGGGTGATGTCGGTGATGTTGCCGTTAGCGTCGTAAGTGACGTTGTATCTCGGGTTTACAAAACCGCGGTATGGTGGGATGTTTAGCTTCTGTATGCGCTCGAGGACTTCCTTGTGGAGTTTGGGGTCAACCTTGACAGCGTACTTGTTGATGAGGTCGTTGCCGGCCTTGTAGTCGCCTTCGCTCTTGATGCGCTGTATCTCGGCGAGGAGGTCAGCGATGAGCGAGCGCATTTTCTTGTAGTCGTTTATCTTGACGAAAGTCTTGCCTTTCTTCTTGACTAGTTCGACCACTTTGTCCTTCTTGCCCTTGTCGAGGATATAGCGCGCGATGAGCTGGCGGTTACGCATGTGGGCCTCCTCGATGTCCTTGCCTGGCTCGATGCGGTTGAGCTGCGTCATGAGGCCGTTGAGCATATACTTGTAGTACTCGGCCTTGTAAGCGTCGGGATTGTCGAGTATACCGAGCTCGATGAGTTTCGGGTCGGCGAGGTAGTAGAGCGCGAACAGGTCGGCGCGAGCCTCTTCGAGGGCAGAGCCGTTCTCCTTGAGAGCATCGGGGTCAACGCCAGGCATGAGTTGGCCTGAAGCGTGGCCGAGGCACTCGTGCAGGTCGGTATGGAGCATGTCGGTGATGTAGAGGTAGTCCTCCATGAGCTTGCGTGTCGGCTCGTCGATTACGAACTCCTCGTTGAAGCCGTTGCCGTGCGAAGCCATTTCGTAAGCCTCGGTGATGTTCTCGAGAGTCACCGACTTGGAGCCGTGAGCAGCGCGTATCCAGTTGGCGTTGGGCAAGTTGATGCCGATAGCGGTTGAGGGGTATGCGTCGCCGGCGAGCATTGCGGCTGTGATAACCTTGGCAGAAACGCCCTTGACGTGCGGCTTGCGGAAGCGCGGGTCAACGGGAGAGTGGTCTTCAAACCACTGCGCGTTGCTTGAGATGGTCTCTGTGCGTGCAGACGACTTGACATTCTTGAAGTTGACGTACGACTCCCAAGAGCCGGTCATGCCGAGGGGGTCGCCGTAGCTCTCGATGAAGCCGTTCACGAAGTCGATGTCGCTCTTGGTGTCCTCTGCCCAAAGTATCGAGTACTCGTCAAAGAGCTTGAGGTCACCGGTCACGTAGAAGTCGATGAGCTTGGTGATATACTGGCGTTGAGCGTCGTTTTCAGCCACGTTCTTCGCCATGTCGAGCCAGTAGATAATCTGCGCGATAGCCGGGCCGTAGAGGCCTGTGAGGTGATATTTCTCCTCAACCACCTTGCCATCCTTCTTGACCACCTTGGCGTTAAGGCCGTATGAGATGGGGGTCGGGTCGTTGGGGTCCTTGATTTTTGCGTAGTAGTCTTCCACTTCCTGCTGTGTCACACCGTCGTAGAGGTTGAACGCGGAGGTGGCGACAACGTCCTGTGTGCCGTCCTGGTTCACGCCCTTGGGAAGTACTGTGGGGTCGAAGATTACGGGCACGAGCGTCTCGATGAGCTGCTCGCGAGTCTGCTTGCAGCAGAGGTGCAGCTTGTCAGCCGGCAGCGCGTTCACCTGCTCGATGAAGAACTCCTTGGAGAACTCGGGGGTGAACTTGTCGGTAGAGTAATGGTGGTAGATGCCGTTGCCGAACCATACCTGTTT
>DHKE01000048.1:7319-30875 GCA_002404675.1 Porphyromonadaceae bacterium UBA4702
TGTTTGAGGTATTTCTCGAAGGCCTTGAAGTCTGCGGAGTTCTTGTCGCCGTTGTACGAGGTGTAGATGGCCTCGAGCACGCGGCGTATCTGCAGGTTGTACTTGCCGTGCTGGTCCCAGATGATGTCGCGGCCGGCCTGTGCCGCCTGCGAGAGGTAGTAGAGCATCGTTTTCTGTTGCAGTGAGAGGCTGTTGAAGTCAGGCACCTCGTAGCGGAGCACCTCGATATCGGCGAACCGGTCAACGTGGTAATTGAAATCCTTGTTCTCGACTGCATGGAGACTCAGGGTCATGCAAGAACCCAGAATCATGGTCGGAATAAGTTTGTTCATGAATTTGATTTTTATATGTTATGTGTTGTGTTTCTTGCGGTTGCGTCTGTCACTCGACGTAGAGGACAAGCCCCTTGAGGTATTCCCCCTCGGGGTGGCAGATGTCTATAGGGTGGTCAGCCGGCTGTGACAGCTGGTGGAGTATGCGCACATGGCGGCGTGACTGCGCTGCCGCGCTGAACACCGCGAGGCGGAACTGCTCGCGTGTGACGGCCTGTGAGCATGAGAAGGTGAAGAGTATGCCGCCGGGGCTTATCTTCTCGAAAGCCTTGGCGTTCAGCCGGCGGTAGCCTATCAGCCCGCGCTTGATGGCAGAGCGGTGCTTGGCAAACGCCGGCGGGTCGAGGATGATGAGGTCGTAGGCGCCGGCGGGCATGTCAGCGAGATACTTGAATGCGTCAACGGCGTGTGTTGTGTGGCGAGTGTCGCCGGGAAAGTTGGCCTCCACATTAGCGTCGGTGAGCGCAGCCGCCTTGGCTGACGAGTCCACCGAATCCACTTTCAACGCGCCTCCACGCATAGCATAGACTGAAAACCCTCCTGTGTAGCAGAACATATTCAGCACGTTGCGCCCTCTGGAGAGGCTTTCGAGCAGGCTGCGGTTGTCGCGCTGGTCTATGAAAAAGCCGGTCTTCTGTCCGCGCAGCCAGTCGATGTTGAAACGCAGCCCGTTCTCGACGGCGATGCAGCCGTCATATTTGCCCACGATATAGTCATTCTGCGGGTCGAGGTGCGCCTTGTAGGGGAGCGTAGTCTCGCTCTTGTAGTATACATTGCGTATCCCTGCGCCGTCGAGTTCCGTGAGTGCGTCAGCGATAGCCATGCGGTCGAAGTGCATGCCCGGCGAATGGGCTTGCATTACGGCGGTGTCGCCGTAGATGTCAATGATGAGACCCGGCAGGAAATCCCCCTCGCCGTGCACTAGGCGGTAGCAGTTGTTGTCCTCGCGCATCAGTCCCAGCGAGCAGCGCAGCGCAAAAGCGTCACGCAGCCGCCTCGCATAGAAGTCGGCGGCGATGTCCTCCTCTCCGAACTGTAGCATTCGGACGGTGATGCTTCCTATCTGAAAATGCCCGATGCCGATGGTCTCGCCCTCGGCAGTCACCACACGCACGCGGTCGCCCTCCTCGATGCCGTCGTCCATGCGGGCGACAGCACCGGAGAAAACCCACGGGTGGAAACGCCGCAGCGATTCGTCTTTCCCTTTTTTGAGTACTATATCCTTGTATGCCATGGCCTTGTGTGTCGTTGAGAGGTTATTTGAACAGGCGGATTATATCCATGCCGTTGGCGTAGATGAGCAGTCCCAGCAGCAGTATCATGCCCACCCATTGCGCATATTCGAGGAACTTGTCACTCGGCTTGCGGCGGAATATCACCTCATAGAGCAGGAAGAGGACATGACCGCCGTCGAGTGCCGGTATCGGCAGTATGTTCATGAATGCGAGAGCCACAGAGAGGAACGCGGCTATATTCCAGAACGCCAGCCAGTTCCACGTTTCAGGGAAGATGCTGCCTATCGCGCCGAAACCGCCGATGCTTGTCGCCCCCTCCTTGGTAAAAATCAGCTTCATTGAGGAAACGTATGAAGTCAGGCGGTTCACGCCAAGCTCGATGCCACGCGGTATGGATTGGAAAATGTTGTAGCTTATCTTTTCCGACTTGAAGAACTCTGCGGGGTCGATTTCGAGACCGATGCCCATCTTGGCCGCGTCGTTCAGGTGAACTTTGGTGCGCACGGTGTCATTGCCGGCTCGCAATATGGTCAGTGTCACATCCTTGCCTCCCTTGCCTTCGAGTGCGGGGAAGAAGCGGTCGAGCGACGGCGTGGCAGTCGTGTCAACGGCTACTATCCTGTCGCCTGTCATTACGCCACCCTTGGCTGCCCCTTCGCCGGTAACGACTTGTGTCACACGCACCGGGAGGCGGTATGTCATGAAGTTGATGTTAGTCTTGCCCGCTTTCATCTCCTCATCGAGGCGGAAGATGAATTTCTCGGGTATCTTGATTTTGACGGTGTCCTTGCCGCCGCGCAGCACCGTCACCTCCGATGCCTGCACCATGGAAATGGTCGCCTTGTTCGGGTCGTCGAGAGCCTTGCCGTCGGCAGCCAGCGGAACATCACCGTCACAGAAACCGATTTTCTGGGCTGCAGGCGAGTATACCATGCCCATTTTTGCCTCATTGAACGGCACAAACTGCTCTCCCTCGACAAAGACGATGCCTGCGTAGATGACAATGGCGAGGATAAAGTTGAACAATACGCCAGCCACCATCACCAACAGCCGCTGCCATGCCGGCTTGCTGCGGAACTCCCAGTCCTTGGGCGGAGATTTCATCTGCTCCGTGTCCATTGACTCGTCTATCATGCCGGCTATCTTGCAGTAGCCGCCCAGCGGAAGCCAGCCGAGACCGTATTCCGTATTGCCCCAGAATGACTTCTTTTCCGGTGTGTCATCGTCCTCCTCGCGGTATTGCGACAGCTTTTTCTTCTTGTTGAAAATGCCGATGTACCGCTTCGGAAACCATTTGACTATCGAGAACCAGGGATTGAAGAATATGTAGAACTTCTCGACCTTGATGCCGAAGATGCGGGCAAAGAGGAAATGCCCGAACTCGTGGATTATCACAAGGATGGCAAAGGCGAGGATGAGTTGTGCTGCTTTGATCAGGAATGTCTCCATTAATGTGCGGGGATGTTGTGTGTGTATTTACTTGTTGTGTATTCTTTTGACGATTTCTGCGGCGCGAGCGCGTGCCGACTTGTTGGACTGCACCAGGTCGCCGAGGGTTATGCTCGGCATGAAAACCTCTTCCGCCATGGTCTGCGCAACCACTTCCGGCATCTCTGTAAACCGTATCTCGCCGCGCAGAAACGCAGCTACGGCTATCTCGTTGGCAGCGTTGAGCACGCACGGCTTGTTGCCTCCGGCAGCGATAGCGTCAAAGGCGTATTGCAGCAGGGGGAATTTCCGCCTGTCCGGCTCTTCAAACGTGAGAGTGCCGTAACGCGACAGTGACAGCCGCACCATGCGGTGTGCCGGCAAGCGGTCGGGCCACCCGAGCGCGTACTGTATAGGCAGGTGCATGTCAGGCACAGCCATCTGCGCCATTACCGAGCCGTCATGGAACTCAACCATGGAGTGTATGACCGACTGCGGGTGCACCACGATGTCGATGCAGTCCGTCGGACAGCCGAAGAGCCAATGCGCCTCGATCATCTCAAACCCCTTGTTCATCATCGACGCAGAGTCGATGGTCACTTTAGCCCCCATGTCCCAATTGGGATTGCGCAGAGCCTGCTCCACGGTCACGCTTTCCAGCTCCTCCGCAGTCAGGGTGCGGAACGGGCCGCCGCTTGCGGTGAGTATGATGCGCGAGGCCTCGCGGGTGCGCTCGCCGTTGAGGCACTGGAATATGGCCGAGTGCTCGCTGTCAACGGGGAGTATGCGAGATTTGGAGCAGGACAGGCGACTGTTGACTATTTCGCCGCCTACGACGAGTGTCTCCTTGTTGGCGAGGGCAACAGTCTTGCCGGCATCTATGGCAGCAAGTGTGGGGACAAGGCCGCTGTAGCCGACAAGCGCGGTGACGACAGTGTCTGCGCAGCCGTCAGCGGCGGCTTCGGCTATAGCGGCCGCACCGCCACGCACCTCGATGCCCGTGCCGAACAGGTCGTCACACACACGGCGGTACGCCTCGTCGTCTGCCATAACTACCAGACGAGGACGGAACTGACGCGCCTGACGGCACACCAGCTCCGCGTTGCGGTTGGCAGTCAGTATCTCGGCACGGAACAGCGACGGGTTGTCCGCAATGATGTCCAGCGTCTGCGTCCCGATGCTCCCGGTGCTGCCGAGTATGGATATTCTCTTAGGCTGATTGTCCATGGTGTAGTTTGAAATGCGAAATTACAAATTTTTCGCCGAAAAACGAAGAACCGCTCCTTAATATATCTGACGTCCTCGGATAGTTGCGTGAAACCATTTAATGTATTACCTTTGCGGATATGAAGATGAGACTACTGATACGGAGCGTATTGCTGTGCGCCATGGCGGCGGTCGCTGCCGCCGATGCCGCAGCCTGCACTTCCGCGATAATAGGTGCGGAGGCTTCTCCCTACCGCCGTCCGATGCTGTGGAAACACCGCGACACAAGCACTATCGACAACAAGGTGGAATACATCGCGCCCGCCAACGGCGACCATGGGTATGTCGCCCTGTTCAACGCTGACGACAAGCTGCTCGAACAGGCGTGGATAGGGATGAACGATGCCGGGTTTGCAGTAATGAACACGGCTTCGTACAATATCAAGGACGACAATGTGCCCAACAGCAAGATGGACCGTGAGGGGTATGTCATGACCATAGCCTTGCGCACTTGCCGCACAGTGGATGATTTCGCGCAGCTGCTCGGCGAACTGCCCCGGCCTATGGGCGTTGAGGCGAATTTCGGCGTGATAGACGCGGAGGGCAACGGCGCGTATTTCGAGACGAACAACCATTCATTCGTGCGGTATGACCTTGCAGACGCACCCGGACACGTTCTCATACGCACCAACTACAGCCATTCCGGGCGGCCAAACGAGGGATACGGCTTTGTGCGGGAGGCAAATGCAGAGCATCTGCTGCAGCCCTACATAGCCTCAGCCTCCGTCACCCCGGAGCTGCTCACCGAGGTGGTCAGCCGCAGCTTCTACCACGACCTGAAACAGCGGGACTACGCGTTGTGCGGCGAGAAATGGGTGATAGACCAGGACTTCATACCGCGTTACAAATCGACCGCGACTATCGTCATCGAGGGCATGCAGCCCGTCGCCGACGCGACAACGGTGCTGCCAGAGCTGGTGGCACGCGAATACATCATGTGGACGGGACTCGGCTATCCGCCGTGTGCCGAAATTGTGCCGGTATGGTGCCGCGAGGGGGGTGTCGATGAGGACTTGCGCGGCATTGGGCAGAACGGACATTCGCCCATGTGCGACAAGGTGAAGAAACGCCGCAATGAGGTGTTCTCGCTGCGACGCGGCAACAAGGACAAATACATCGACATGACACGGCTCTACAACGAGGCCGGCACAGGGTATGTGCAGGTGCTTGTGCCGCAGAACAAGCAGGTATACGAGCGCATCCGCGCCAAAAGAGACGGCAACAAGGGCAACTGACCGCACACATGGAGCAGCAAGCAGTGACAACAGCCGAATTTGCCATACCGAAATCCAAGTTTCTGGTTTCTATGGCGATGCACTATGCTCGCATACCGCTGTATGCGATAGCTGCAGCAATAGCCGTCTGCGCTCTGCTCGGCTGCGTCCACGACCTGCGCTGGATAATCGTATGCTTGATGCTTGCGCTCATCATAGCCCCGATGGCGGCTGTGTTCCTGTATTTCAACTATGGGTTGCGCCCAGAGGGTTTCGTCAACGTGCTGCCTCACCGCGTGACCATACGCCCCGGAGAGATTGACGTGGAAGCCTATTTTGCGCCCCTTCCGGACTTCAAGGACGAGGACAAGGATAACGACAAGGACAACGACAATGGCGAGGCTGTTGAAACAAAGGAAGTTGAGCGAAAAGCGAAGGTGTACAAATTCGCATACCAGCCGCACAAGCCGTACCGCACATCGACCTCGGCAATATATGTCAACCTTGCCGAGCCGCATCACGGCTTCGTGACGATACCGTTTGCCGCATTTGCCGATGCGACGGAGCTGGAAAAGGCTGTCGCCATACTGCTAAGCTTGCGACAGCCGGGAGGACAAACAAGACATTGACCATGAGACTGATAAAAGACAACAAGAAGAAATATTGCTTCATAATGGATATGGAGGTACGCGACTATGAACTCGATTGCGAGCAGATAGTCAACAACGCCAATTACCTGCACTACATGGAGCATACGCGCCACAAGTTCTGTGCCGACGCGGGACTGTCATTCAACGCCATGCACGCTGCAGGATACGATGCAGTGGTGCGCAAAATCGAAATTGAGTATATCCGCTCGCTCGTGGGCGGCGACAGCTTCATCAGCTGCATAAGCCTCGACCGCAAGGGACCGCGCTTCATTTTCCACCAGGATATCATCAAGTCAAACGGCGACATCGCCGCTTCGGCAGTGGTGACAGTGGTAGTGCTGAAAGACGGCAAACTCACACGCGGCGACGAAATGGCGAGAATACTTGCCAAATATATGTAAGCCCCGACAGATGATGCAAGAGATTGACATACACGCGCTTGCCATGGCTCTGGCCAAGGGGATGACCGCACGGCTCATGCTGAAATGGGACGGCGAGGGGCTGTCTCCTCGCGACTTCTTCAGCATGGAGGCCTCGGATGTTGCCGCAGCCTTGGGGATAACCTCGCGGCATTCGCTTGCATCCGTCAGACGCGAGGAGCTGCCGGAGCGGGCAGAGCGCGAACTGACATTCATAGACCGCCACAATGTGAGGGCATACATCTGCACAGACCGCGACTATCCCTACCGGCTGCTGCAAAACTATTCAGCGCCGCCTGTGCTGTTCACTTACGGCAACGGCCCGCTGCAGTCAGACCACGTGGTCAGTGTAGTCGGCACACGCCGCCCCACGGCATACGGTCTGAAATGGTGCGAGAGCATAGTGGAGGAATGTTGCAGACAGTGCAGCGACATCCAAGTGGTCAGCGGGCTTGCATACGGAGTGGATGCATGCGCGCACAATGCCGCGCTCGCCGCTGGCAGGGAGACTGTCGCCGTAGTAGCGCACGGATTGGATATGGTATATCCCGCAGCCCACCGCCAGCTGGCATACGACATCGCCTCTCGCGGAGGGCTTATAGTGACGCAATACCCCTCAAAGACACAGCCGTTCCGCAACAATTTCCTGGCACGCAACCAGATAATCGCATCGCTCGCCGATGCGACAATAGTTGTCGAAAGCGGCATACGCGGCGGTGCGCTGTCAACTGCCAACGCGGCTTTCGACCTCGACCGCGAAGTGTTTGCCATACCCGGGCGCATCGGCGACGAGATGAGCGAGGGGTGCAACAACCTGATACGTAAGAACAAGGCATCTGTCATAACAGGCGCAGACACTGTGGTCAAAGCCATGGGGTGGCACAGCGCGGACTCCGACACGGCTACGCCTCAACAGGCGCAGCTGTTTCCCGAACTCTCCGGTGAGCAAATGCCCGTATACAACATACTCAAGGCATCTGACGAGCCTATGTCGCCAGATGCCATACATATCGCGAGCGGCATGAACATAGCCGCCGTAATGAGCGTGTTGGGCGACATGGAACTGGACGGCATAACCGTCCGGCTGCCCGGCAACCGCTACAGCCTCGCCTGAATACACATTTACACTACGTTAACCCGTATTGTCTTGCAATTTGCATTTCGCGTTTCTAATTTTGCGGTGTTGATTTGAACTATGGGCAAACGCAGGTACATAGCATTCATGACTTGGCTTATGCTGGCATCCATCACAACGGTGCTCGCAGTCAAGTCTGTGCATTACCACGAGGCGGAGCAGACAAGCAGCACTTCTGCTTGTTCCACAGAAAATGACTGCCTCGTCTGCGCGTTCACATTCTCGCCCGGAATAGAAGACGACGTGACGGTGTCGGCGGAACCGACCGTCATACTATGGGAACAAGTCACGATTCCCCAGAGTCAAGCCATCCCCGGCATTCACAGCACTTTCAGGGTGCGCCCCCCTCCTGCCATCTGAAAAACACACAGTGACGGACAGACACACTTGCTGAGGCTTGCGCTACAACCGCAGCCCGAGGCTGTCTGCATGCAAACTTCAATATTCACAACCAACAACACTGTCTGGGCAGGTCATGCGCCTTGACAAGCACATGCTATGCCGCCGCACTTGAACGTTTGGCATACTGCCCCACGTGTTTCCACAACCTTATGAACTATGGCAAGAGTCATCGCTGGCGCAATGGCACTTACGGCCGCATTGTGCGCCAACGCAACACACAGCATGCCGCAGGATTCCGTCCCGGCAGACACGGCGACGGTCACGCTGAATGAAATAATCGTGACATCTCCCGACGCAGGACAAGCGAAACGCTTGCGCTCATCGCAAAACATCGAAGTGATGAGTCAGGACAAACTGCTCGAAAACCTCGGGGGAAGCCTCGTCCAGTCGCTTGAGAAAATACCAGGCATAACGGCGCTGAACATCAACCCGGCGCAATCCAAGCCCGTGATACGCGGCCTCGGCTTCAACCGTATAATCGTGGCGGAAAACGGCGTCAAGCATGAGGGCCAGCAATGGGGCGTCGAGCATGAGCTGGAAATAAACCAGTTCGCAGTGGACTATGCCGAAATAATCAAAGGGCCCTCAGCCTTGCTGTACGGGTCAGATGCGATAGGAGGCGTAATCGACCTGAACAGTTCAAAGGTCCCGGAAAAGAAATTCGGCGGCAACGCCAACCTTTTCACGCAGAGCGTAAACGAGTCGCTAAGTCTTGCCGCGCAGATATACGGCAGGCCTAAGCCATGGTTCTATTACAAGGCCAACTTCACCTTCCTTAATTACGCCGACACAAAAGTGCCGGCAGACAGCATACAGTATCATTCATACTGGGTGAAACTGAAAGACAGGAGACTCAGAAACACCGCCGGCCGAGAATACGACGGCAATGTCCTGATTGGCATAAACAACGGCTGGATACACTCGACACTCCTCCTGTCTGACGTTTATAACAAAAGCGGTTTTTTCGCTGACCTGCATGGACTTGAGGTCAGGATGTCCGGCATCGACTACGACAGTTCCCGGCGAGACATAGACCTGCCATACCATCAGGTTAACCATGCCAAGGTCATGAGCGACACACGGCTTTTCCTCGAGTCTGCAACGGTTGACCTGTCACTGGCATGGCAAAACAACCTGCGGAGAGAATATGCGGAAGCCGTTTCTCACGGGTATATGCCAAAGCCGGGAAATACCCTCGAAAGGGAATTTGCCAAAAATACATACACCGCGAAACTGGCGGCTGAATGGATATGCGGCAACGTCAGGATCAATCCCGGCTTCAACTTCGAGTACCAGCACAACCGGAGAAGCGGCTGGGGGTTCATAATCCCGGATTTCGATGTCGCTGGATTCGGCTTGTACGTGACCGGAACATACTCCATTTCAAGAGACTTTGACCTTAACGCCGGCGTGAGGTTTGATCGCAACATGACCCACGTCAGCGAATACAAGGACTGGTTCGCCACCCCATCGCCAACGGGAGAGCCAGTATACAAAACTCGGTCTTCTGACATGAAACGCAACTTCAACAGCATGACATGGGCCGCCGGGCTCAGCTGGAGGCTCAGCAACCTGCAGCTGAAATTCAACATAGGCAAGGGCTTCCGTGTCCCGACACCGCAAGAACTCGGCGCAGACGGCATCAACTACCATATTTTCAGGTACGAAAAGGGCAACCCGCAACTCGAGCCAGAAACGTCGTATCAGGCAGACCTCGGAGTCTCATGGGACAACGGGCTGCTGAATTTCAGCATCGACCCGTATTTCAACTATTTCCCGAATTACATTTACCTGAACCCGACGCCGCAATACACAGAGGGGATGCAGACATACGTTTACAATCAGAGCCGCGTGATCAGATTCGGGGCGGAACTCACGATCGGATACACGTTTCAAAAAGACTGGAAAGCGTGGGCAAATTTCGAATACCTGTACTCGCGTCAGTTGTCAGGCGACAAAAAAGGGTACTCTCTGCCATTCTCCCCTCCTCCCACCGCAAACATTGGGCTAAGATACACTCCATCCTTGCCCATCAGTTGGCTTAATGACAGCTATATTGAACTCTCATGCAAAATGGCGTGCAGCCAACGCCGCATTGTCCCGCCGGAACGCGCCACAGACGCATACCAGACTTTCGGGGTTGCCTTAGCCAAGACTTTCCAGTTCAACACGCAGTCACTGACCCTCAATTTCAAGATAACCAATCTGCTTAACAGCAAATACTACAATCACATGAGCTACTACAGGCTGTCGGACATTCCTGAACCCGGGCGCAACATTTCGCTGCTGCTCGAATGGGAGTTCTAAAGCCTTGCATCAACAATCATAAACCAGGACATCATGTCCGCAAAACATCAACAAAATGAAAAAACAATTCTTTTTTGCAGCTTCGGCTCTGTTTGCATTCGCCATGCTGCTGTCATCATGCTCAGACGATGACAAACCGACTGACAAGCCTTCCGTAACCCTCACTGAGGTAGGCCACGACAACAGCAAGACTGTCGCTGCCGGGACTGACATGCATCTCGAGGCTGACATCCTCGCCCCGGGCACAATAAAGGAAATCGAAGTGGAGATACATCAAGAGAACGGCGGCAACTTCGAAATTGAGAAAAAATTCGCAGAGGGCAGCAAGTATGCCGGCCTCAAGAACGCGAACTTCCACGAACACATCGACATCCCCGCCAATGCACCAGCTGGAGAATACCACGTTCACCTTGAAGTAACCGACAATCTCGGCCAGTCTGCCGAAGCAAAGTCCGAGCTGACAGTAACAGCAGCAAAACAGTAATCTCCTTGAGACATGGTGACCAGAATCATCACAGCGTTGGCGGCGTTGCTGTCGCTTTTGTCCTTGGCCTCTTCTTGCAGCGATGACAAGGACATCGACACCGAACTGCCGGAGATTGCCGCAGGAGCGGACTCTTCGCCTCTGAACTGTGACATATTCAGACGAGGCGACATAATCCACCTGGACTATGTGTTCACCGACAATGCGGAACTGGGAGATTACAACATCGAGATACACAACAACTTCGACCACCACACGCACAGCACAGAGGCCGGAGATTGTGAGCTTGACCCGATCAAAGACCCCGTGACCCCATGGATATACAACAAGGATTTCGAGATTCCCGCCAGCTCAAAACGGTTTGAAGCAAAACAGGATTTCAAGATTCCGGAAAACATTGATTGCGGTGACTACCATTTCATGATACGCGTGACCGATGCAGCCGGCTGGCAACAGATTAAGTCGGTCAGCATCAAAATCATTGATGAGTAGGCATCCCGAACGGGCAAAACTGAAAAATGAGGGCGGACATCTGCAATGATGCCCGCCTTCATGCGATAATAGCATGGGCCGCGCCCTGACGCAACCGCGTCCGCGTCAATACTGCTCGTCGCCATCTTCGTCATCGTCTTCCCAGTCGAGGAAAAACGAATCAGCGTATGACTGCTCGCGGAAACTTGCCATCTCGCGAGCATCGCGCTTCGTAGGACGGCCAAGCCCCTTGCGCCGGTCAACAAAGCCGGAAATGCGCGTCATTTCGAGCAATTCATACTGGCTCTGCGGCGTGAGGTTCTCCAAGTGGTCAGGCACCAGCTTCGCGCCAAGGCGGTTTTCCGCCAGCGCCAACACCCGGAACGTGTAAGTAATTGGCGGCTTGCGCACATCCACTATGTCTCCGACCTTGATATTGCGTGAGGGCTTGAGTACAGTGCCGTTCATCGTCACACGCCCCTTCTTGCACGCATCGGTGGCTATCGTGCGTGTCTTGAACACGCGCATCGCCCACAGCCATTTGTCTATCCGCTCTTCAGTCTTTGCCATAATGCTCTTGTCTTACTTGTTGTTGAAATGGTTCATGGCGAAAGCCGCGCCGCTAAGGCAGAACGCGCGGACGGCATCGCTCGCCACGTCAAGCCGCTCGGGCAGTTTCGCCTGCTCCTCCGCCGGGAACTTGCCGAGCACGAAACCTATCTGCCCGCCACGGGGAAAATCGTTGCCCACGCCGAAACGCAGCCGCGAATAGCGGCTGTTGCCCAGCTGCTCCGCGATGTTTTTCAGGCCGTTGTGACCCGCGTCCGAGCCGCCGGTGCGCATACGTATTGCACCGAATGGCAGGGCGATGTCATCTACTATTATCAGCAGGTTCTCCAGCGGCAGTTTCTCTCGGTTCATCCAGTAGCGCACTGCCACTCCGGAGAGGTTCATGAACGTGGACGGCTTAAGCACCAACAGCACGCAGTTTTTTACACGTATCTCGGCCATGTCGCCGTAACGGCACGACTTGAACTCGCCGCCAGCAGCCTCCACGAGGCGGTCGGCCACCATGAAGCCGATGTTGTGGCGCGTGCCTACATATTCGGGGCCAATGTTGCCCAGACCTACTATAAGGTATTTCTTCATGTCATTGTCTGTACCGGGTGTCTTGCGACCCTCTCCTCTGCCGGCCAGGCGGCAGAGCATATTCCAAAACTTACCCATGTCTGTGTCTCAAACTAAAACCGCAGACACGCCGCGAATGGAATCCGCAACGTGTCTGTGAGAATATTGTCTGTGCCGCCGTCACTGGCGGCAGGGTTAGAGTCCGTATCAAGCCTCTGCCTTGGCAGCAGCGCCGCGGGCGGCACGAGTGAGCTGAACGGCGCAAACGACTGCGTTCTTGGCGTTCATCAGTTCGAGACCCTCGAAATGGAGGTCGCCGACAGCCATTGACTGGCCCAGTCCGAGGTTGTCAACATTGATGACCAGGCGCTCGGGAATTTCAGTATACACGGCTTTCACCTTCAGTTTGCGCATGCTCAGTGTGAGCTTGCCGCCGGCCTTCACACCCTCGGCGTGGCCTTCGATCTTCACAGGCACTTCCATTACGACAGGCTTGCCGGGGAATACCTCGAGGAAGTCGATGTGCAGCACAGTGTCCTTTACGGGCTGGAACTGCAGCTCCTTCATGATAGCGTTGCGCTTCTCGCCGTTGAGTTCCATCTCGATAGCGAAAATGTCAGGAGTGTAGATGAGCTTGCGCACATCAGCCTCGTTCACGCAGATGTCGGTAGTGATGATACCGCGCTTTGCGTCTATCTCCACGAGTTTCTCGCCTGGCTTCAGAGTGCCGGAGAAGGGGAGCTCAACGACTTTGCCGCCATTGAGGATTGCGGGGATTTTGCCTTCAGCGCGGAGCTGTTTCACCGCACGCTTTCCGAGCGCTTCACGCGGCTCGGCTTTCAATTGGAATGTCTTCATTACTAATCAGTTGTTGTGTTACTCAAAATAAGTTGTATGCTCGCGAGCATCACGCTTGCCGGCTCATTGCCGGCCGATGGCCTGTCCCGGAGGGGGACAGCAACAGATTTCCCATCACACGATTTGCCTAAAGCGTTGCAAAATTACTCATTTTCAGCGACACGGCAAAATCTTTTTTCAAGGCCGTCCGCTGCCGCCTCCTGTGAGGCGTGCCGTTACGCTCGACGAGGAGCTGCCGTTGACCAGCGTGTACGAGCTGCCGGATGTCAGTCCGGCACAGGTGATGAGTATTGACGAGCCTCTGCCGCCCCATCCGCCAGGGCCGCCGCCCGGTTCATGGAGTCCGCCGCCGTTTGACGTGTAGTTGTCAGGCACTGTAAATTCTGCCAGTACCGTGTCTCCGCTCTTGAGCGAGACGGTGCTGCCGGCTGTCACAGAGCCGGAACCGGTCACGTATGCCTGCGTGGATGCCGACGACGAGGGTACTGAGTTGTTGCCGCCGACAGCAATGAGCGTGCCGCCGGTGAAATATACCGAATAGTTCTCCTCCTCGTTGGCGTCAATGCCGCCCTCGGGCGCTGACGCTCCGAAAGCGCGTATCGTGCCGCCGCTTATGTACATGTCGCCGTTGGAATCGATAGCGTCATTGCCGGTGGCTACGACCGTAATGTCGCCCCCCTTGATGTACATGTGGCTCGACGAATTGAGGCCGTCGTCACGCGAGTTGACGGCAATTGTTCCGGCGTTTATAGTCATCTCCGACTTGCTCTCAATCCCCTCGCCGCCGTTGCCGGTGGTCGTGACATTGATGCTGCCGCCGTTGATTGTCACGTTGCCGTCCACCTTCACACCCTTTGGCGAAGACTTCTGGTCGCTTGTCAGGCGGTCCGCATTGCCCGTATAGTCGGGATATTCAGTGCCGTTGACGTAAGCGTACATGCCTCCCGAAGTTTTGACGGTGATGTCGCCGCCGTCAATTGTCAGCGAACCGTCGCAGTTGATGCCCTTGCCTCCGCCGCCGGTAGCCGTAAGCTCCAGCGTTCCGGCAGATATGGCCATGTTGCCGTCGCAGCTGAGGCATGACGCAGCCTTCGTTTTGACATCTGCCTCATCCCATTTTCCGCCGCCGGAGACGGAGGCCGTTATCGAGCCGCCGGAAATGCTGATGTCGCCGTCAGCTTTGACAGCCTTGGACGCTGTCGCCGTAACAGCCACGTTGACAGAGCCGCCGCTCATCGTAAAGCTGCCGGTGTCCTCTGCCTCGCGGTCAGTTTCGTCCTTGAATGACACCTGTATGCCGTCATCGCCTACGCCCGAGATGTTCAGCACGCCGCTTTCCATCAGGAAATACTGGTTGCAGTTGATGCCGTCCTTGACCGAAGAGTTCACGTTGACCGTGCAGTTCTTCATCTCGATATATTCCTTGGCATAGATGCCGTGAGCCGTGTTGCCGTTTACCGTCAACGAGCCCTTGCCCTTCAGTTCCAGATGCCCCTTGCAGGTTATGCAGCCCTTTTGCGAGCCGCCTGCGCCGTCAGTCAGCACGTTGTCAGTGTCCTTCTTGGCACTCAGCTCAATGCGCTTGCCGTCCTGAATGTTCAGCGGCGCGCCCGAGGGGTTGGTCAGCGTAAGCCCTTGCAGCTCAACCGTTGCCTTGAAGCTGCCGTCCAACTCGAAAGAGCCGTCCTCGGAACTTCCCGACAACACGTATGTTATTTCGCCGCAGGTGTCATCACCCACCAGCTCGCTCTGCGTCACCACGACGTGTGCGCCGCTGACATCGGCTGTCACATACTGCGCAATGTTGCCCGCAACGGTGACACTCGCCGACGTGTTGTCATACACCACAGTCACAGTGTTGTCCGTAACCTCCGAGTCGTCAACGTATATGCGGTCTATCTCGCCAACAGCGAATGTACGCCCGAGCACCGTCAGCGACAGCCCGTCGCTGTACATCATCTCGCCAGCCGTCTCCGCCGGTACCGCGTAGGTGACATTGCCCACCTGCACGTTCATCGTCTGTGCGTTTGCTCCGGCAACAGCCAGTGCTGTCAACGCCGCCATGAAATATCTTGCCTTCATTTCACTGCAATTTTTCGGGTTGCACCATTCTCATATCTCAACACATAGATGCCCGGCACGAGCGTCCGGCGTGCATCCGCGACAGTCTCGAAAGTGCCGTAAGCCATTCCGGTGACGGAATACACGGCAAACGGAGTTTCTGCGCCGGCATCCACGATGCCCACTGCGGCATCATTCATCGAAAAGAACATTTTGCCGAGGTCTGCCACACGGTATGTCAGCACTGCGTCGCCGGCGACAGCGGATAGCGAGCCGTCAGCGAAGGTGATGTTCAGGTTTTCCGTCGGGATAGACTGCTGCTCCCCTCCCGAGGTCTCGAATGTCAGGTACTTGTAGCCCTCGGCTCTCACAGCCGACTGCAACAGCAGCACTGACAGCAATAACAGTAGCTTTTTCATAACCATCATGAATTAAAAATTATACCCATGCAGACGTACTATCAATGCAGACGCGGAAGTTTCTACACGACCGATGCACATCTGCAATGCAAAAGTACGGATAAAAATCCACATATCCGTGCAATTAATCATTTTTTACACCGACCAGACACACCACACCGCCACCCATTTGCCAAAACGCGAGGATGCGCTGCGAAGCGCACCCCCTTACACCACAGTGTTAAAACTGTTATTTATTCATCAGGTGACATTGCCATGCCCAGGCATTGCGCATGGTCTCGTCAATGGGAACTTCGGCTTTCCAGCCGAGCATGGTGTTCGCTTTTGTCGGGTCTGCCCAAATCTTCTCGATGTCGCCGGCGCGGCGCGGCCCGATCTTGTACGGCACTTCCACGCCTGTGGCACGGCAGAATGACTTAATGAGCTCGAGGACGCTCACACCTTTGCCCGTGCCGAGGTTGAAGACTTCGATAGCGTCCTCGCCCTTGCCGTCGAGCATACGGCTCATAGCAACAACATGGGCTTTCGCCAAATCCACAACATCGATGAAATCACGTATGCAGCTGCCGTCGGGGGTGTTGTAGTCATCGCCGAAAACTGTCAGCATCGGGCGAAGGCCGGCTGCCGCCTGTGTCAGGTACGGCACGAGGTTGTTAGGCACGCCGAGTGGCAACTCGCCGATGAGAGCCGAGGGGTGCGCCCCGACGGGGTTGAAATAGCGCAGTATGATGCTTTTGACAGGCTGGCCGGAAGCCACGAAATCGCGTATTATCTCCTCGCTGATCTGCTTGGTGTTGCCGTATGGTGATGTCGCTGGCTTGATTGGCGCGGTCTCGTCTATCGGGTTCACGTCAGGCTCGCCGTAGACGGTGCATGACGATGAGAAGACTATCCCCTCCACGCCGAAGCGAGGCATCAGCTCGAGCAGGTTGACAAGAGTGTTGAGGTTGTTGCGGTAATAGAGCAGCGGCTTTTGAACAGATTCGCCGACAGCCTTCGATGCGGCGAAATTGATGATGCCCTTTATGCCAGAGTTGTCCTCAAACAGGCGCGTGAGGGTGGCGATGTCGGTGCAGTCGCCCTGCACGAAGACAGGACGCACGCCGGTAATTGCCTCGATGCCGTCGAGTACGCCGATGTTGGAGTTGGAAAGGTTGTCTATTATGACTACCTCATAGCCGGCGTTGATGAGTTCGACACAGGTATGCGAGCCGATATAGCCCGTACCGCCTGTTACCAATATTTTCTGTTTCATGGCGCGACGGTTTTTACTGGAACAACTTTTCGGGATATACGCCCTCGTCGGTCAGTTTGCGGAACTGCGCGACGGTCGCGGGACGGTCGGCGGCGTATGTTACGCCAAACCAGCGCGAGGGGGTGTTGACAACCTTGACTGTCGCCTTGCCGCCCTTCACGAGGTCATTGACCACAGAGGGGATGTAGAACTCTGATTTCGGCTCGCTGCCGTGCTGCTTGAGGAACTCGACAAACGCCTTCTCGGAATAGTCGAAATAGTCGGGAGTGAAGCCCCACATATTCATGGAAACGGCTGCTCCCTCAGGGAACGGCACTGTCTCGCCCTCGGAGTTGACTTGAATGAGCTTGCCCTCCTTGCGCTCTATGCCGTGGCATTCTGTCACGTCGGTGAGGTAGCCCTCGGGCGACACATGGCACAGGCCGCGTGACACGCCGCCGTTTTCGCTGAGCGTATTCTCAATGTTGAAGCCTACGCAGCAGTATTCACCTGCCTTGCCCTCAACGCCGCCAAGGAAGTCGGCGAGGCAGCGGAAGCTCTCTGCACCGTAGAAGTCGTCGGCATTGATGACGGCAAACGGCTCGCGGATGACGTCCTTGCCCATCAGCACTGCATGGCCGGTGCCCCACGGTTTCTGGCGGTCAGTGGCAGGAGCGAAGCCTTCGGGCAGCGCGTCAATCGACTGGAAAACCACCTCTACTGGGACATGGCCGTGGTATTTGGCTATCACCTTGTCGCGGAACTCCTGTTCAAAGTCATGGCGTATGACGAATACTATCTTGCCGAAGCCCGCACGCAGCGCGTCATAGACAGAATAATCCATTATCGTCTCTCCGGCC
This sequence comes from Porphyromonadaceae bacterium UBA4702, assembly GCA_002404675.1. Lineage (GTDB taxonomy): Bacteria > Bacteroidota > Bacteroidia > Bacteroidales > Muribaculaceae > Lepagella. The sequence continues at coordinate 25,223 of DHKE01000048.1, forward strand.
GGGCCTACGCCGTCCAGCTGCTTGAGACCACCGTAGCGGCTGCCCATGCCGGCAGCCAGGATAAAGAGTGTTGGTTTCATATCGTCGATATTTAGTAGTATTATATTGTTCGGCTACTTGCGCCTGATGTGCATCAGCACTTTGAGCATCAGGTCAAAGCAGACTATTTTTGCATTAGCGTTGCCCGTTATGTCACGTGCCGCCTCGTCCACGGCGCGAGCGAGTGACGTGATGTTGACCTCGTTGACAAAGGGCGAGAATTTTTGCGAGAACGCCTCCTCGTCAGCCGTGAGGAGGTTGAGCTCGGGATTGTGGAGGTTGTAGATTAGGTTTTCGCGCAGCATTGTGGCAACATACGCCAGAAATCGGCACGCGCCGACGCGCCCCATAGCGGCTACTTCCTCTCCAATCTCCTTGAGGCGCACCACGTCGCGGGCGTATGCACGGCGCATCATCTCCTGGAACAATTCGCGGAAATGCACCGTCTCGGCTCCCTGTGCCAGCTGGTCGAGAGCGCGGGCATAGCTTCCCTCGGCAAGCCTTGCGGCAGCGAGAGCCTCCTCCTCGCCGACACCGCAGTCGCGCATCAGCCCGCCGGCGATTTCCTGCGGCGAGAGGGGCAGCATATTGAGCGTCTGCACTCGCGACCGTATAGTGGCGATTATTTTCTCCGGCTCGTTGCTCACCAACACGAACAGCGAATCGGCATACGGCTCCTCAATCATCTTGAGCAGTTTGTTGGCAGTCTCGTCGTTCATGCGCTCCGGCAGCCATATCACCGTCACCTTGTAGCGTGATGAATAAGCCGACAGCGACAGACGGCGCAATATCTCGGCACTCTCCGTCACATAAATGGCGGGCTGCGAGTTGCCGGCATCAATGGCTGTCATCCAGTCACGCATCGGCATATAAGGATGCTCTGTCAGGAACGCACGCCACTCGTCGGCATAGTCGGCGCACAGCACCCGCTTGGGGCTGGTCTTCTTGACTATCGGGAACACATAGTTGACATCCGGGAAATTGAGGTTCTCCACCTGACGGCACGCCGGGCACTTGCCGCACGCATCGCCGTCAACATGCGACGTGCAGGCGATGTACTGCACGAAAGCCCGCGCCATGCGCATCTTGCCGATGCCCGGTTTGCCCGCAAGCATCAGCGCATGGGGTATGCGTCCGCTGTCCGCCATGTCGCGCAGCCGGCGCTTGATGTCGTGATGGCCGATTATGTCCTCAAATCTCATTTGCGCTTCTTTATTGCAAAATTAGGCATTTTCCCGCGATTGGCAAAACACGCGGCACACCAAACTGCTCAATCCAGTCACACCGCATACAGCGGCACGCAGTACAGCTGCCCTTGCACTCGGTATGGGAGCATCGACAGGCGGACTGCTCTCATGTCCGGGTCGTCTCGCAGCAACGCAGTGAGCGAGTTGGCTCTCACATTGCCCTCCGCCTTGACCTCTATCGGCAACACGCGGCAGTCATGCTGTATCACGAAATCCAGCTCCAGCCGGGAATTGTCTGTGCTGTGGTAATAAATGGGCGCGATGCCTCGGCTTGTCAACTGCTGCAAGACAAAATCCTCGGTCATGCCCCCATTGTGTTCGGCAAACACGCGGTTGCTGATGAGCACCTGCGCCGGCTCTATGGCTGCCATTGCACCGAGCAGCCCCACGTCAAACAGATACAGCTTGAACGCTGAAAAATCCTCATAAATGGCGAGCGGCAACGCCGGCTTGGTGCATCTCGGCACACGCAGCAGCAATCCCGCGTCTATAAGCCACTGTATCGCTATCTCAAAGTCCTTGGCACGAGCTCCTTTGCGCAACGCTCCGTAAATGAATTTCTTGTTGTCCTTGAACAGCTGGGAGGGGATGCTTCTCCACACGAGGCGTATGCGTTCCAGCTGGCCTGCGAGAGCGTGCTTTGAGAAATCCCGCTCATATCCGGTCAATATCTCGCGCTGTATCCGCCTCACCTCCGCCAATGCACCATCATCTACATATCGCTGGACTGCCTCGGGCATTCCGCCGACATAATAGTATTGCCGCAGCAAGTCCACATACTTCTCATGAAGCAGGTTGGTGGTATTGAAATCCCGCTCATTGAGCAGCCGGCACGCCTCATCCTCGCCCTTGGCCATCAGAAACTCCTCGAAGTTCATCGGATGCACATACAACTCATTCACCTTACCGACGGGGTACGAAACGTCGGCATGGATAGATATTCCCAACAGCGAACCAGCTACCGCGATATGGTATTCAGGGGCGGCCTCGCAAAAATACTTCAACGCCTCGACTGCCTTCGGTATCTCCTGCACCTCATCGAGTATTATGAGCGTATCGCCTGGGGTGATGTCCACTCCTGACAACGCCCGCAAACCGCGCAATATGCGGTCTACGTCAAAATCCTGCGAAAACAGCTGCTCAACAAGTTCATTCTTGCGGCATACTATATACGCCTCTTTGACATAATACTTCTTGGCAAACTCACGCAGCACCCATGTCTTTCCGACCTGTCTGGCTTCGTTTACTATAAGGGGCTTCCTGTCACCTCTGCTCTTCCAATTCACAAGCTGCTGCATTACAAGTCTTTCCATATCAAGCTACATTTTACGACATATAAATACATGGCAAAGGTACACTTTTCAGCACATAAAAACAATACACAAATACACTTTTCCGCACCTTGGCGGCGCAAAAAAATCCACGGCACTGACGAGCAGCGCCGTGGACCGGATTATGTACATACCGTTTCGCGGTCAAATCTTGACCTTCTCGCTTCCGCACGAGGAAACAAGTATATAGATGCCTTGCGGCAATTCGTTCAGCTGGCTGCGGCTGAAATGCGCACGCAGCTGCACGCCCTGCAGGTTGTAGACCGTATACTCCTGAGCATCTGCCGCGTCGATGCCTTTTGCAGACACACTGCCGCCCTTCTGCACCATCACGCTTGCATGCGCTTGAACGCCGCCCAGTTCAGCCACCAATACTGCTTGACCTTCGCTTACACCAGTCAACAACCCGTCCGGAGTGACTGTCATTGCATTAGTGGCATCGTTCCACAAGAAATACCGTACAGCATCCTGCGGAGCTGCTTCAGCAGGCACTATATCAGATGACACCTGCACGCTTTCGCCTATATCGAGTATTATACCGAAGGGCTGCTCTCCAGAGGCCAAATGTAAGTCAATGCGATAAGGCATTTCCTTTATCTCACGGAATTTGCTCCAAACTGGATGCGAAGTGAATGCATTTGCCTGTCCAAACACTCCCAAGCCGCCATACGGCACATACAGTGTGCCGTTGTAGGTGTTGCTGTTGAATGAATCTTCATTGGCGGCAGGAGGATTAAAACTGTTGACGCAGACTTCCTTCAGGTTAGGGTTGTTAGCGAATGTGCCAGAGACTATATTCGGGTTCAGACAGCTATTATAGACTTTCTCGAGACCGGTTAGACGAGTCATAGGATGATCTTCGCCAACCTTGTAATCAAACGGCAGGACAACCGTACTGAGGGCATCACAGTCTGTAAAAGCATCATTTGCAATCGTTCCGTTATTACTTACCAAGTCGATGTATTGCAACGCGCTGCAAGAAGCAAACGCCCTGCTTCCGATGCTCTGCACATTCCACAGGTCGATGTCCGTAAGGCTGGTGCAGCCCTCAAACGCTGATTCGCCAACGCGGGTCATGCCGTTCAGGTTCACACTTTGCAGCCCAGTGCAGTTCTTGAACGCTTCATCCGTAATCTCTGTCACGTTGCCGAAATCGATGTTTCCAAGGCTGTAGCAGCCTGAAAACATTCCTAAGCTGACAGCTGTACAATTCCCGAAGCTGACGCTCTGCAATGCCTCGCAATGCGCAAAGACATAACTACCAACAGACTCCACATTTTTGAGGTCAAGGCTTTGGATGCCGGTCTTATTGAAGGCGGAATTGCCTATTGTACTGACGTTCTTCAGATCGATGCTTGCCAAGCTGGCACACCCGCGGAAAGCATATCTGCCCACAGTTGTCACGTCCTTCAAATCAAGACTCTCCAACGCAGTACAGTTCTCGAATGAAGACTCGCCGATTTCGGTGACACCCTCGAGGTCAATGCTTTTCAGACCCTTCAACTCCTTGAAATACGAATCGGGGATCGTCGCTATTTTCCCGAAGGTTATGCTCTTCAGACCGGAACAGCCGGTGAAAACTTCCTCGCCAAGCGTCTCACAGTTGCTCAAGTCTATGGCCTCCAGGCTGCGGCAAGCCTCAAAAGCATAATTGTCTATCGATGTCACATTATGCGTATTGATGCTTTTCAGGTTGAAGCAGCCGGAGAATACCAGCCGGTTGAGAGACTTGCAGTTCTCGCTGAGCGTGACGCTTTCCAGAGACTTGCAGCCCTGAAATGAGCTGTACGCCGGGTTTATCTCAAGCCTTGAAAGGTCAATGCTCGTGATGCCGCTTTCCCGGAAGCAGTAATGGCCTATTTGCTTGACGTTCTTCATGTCGATGCTCTTCAACCCGGTGCAGCCGTAGAAAGCACTGTCGTCCAAATACGCGACGTTGCCAAGGTCTATGCCCGTCAGGTCTGTACAGCCATAAAAGGCCTGATACAATATCGTGATTACAGGGTACTTCGTTCCGCTGTATGTCACTTCCGCCGGCACGGTAACGTAGCCGGAATACTTGCCGCTGCTTTTCGGCGCAACGCCTGCCACCATCTTGCTGTTGGAGCCGCCCCAGAAAACGTCCCCCTCCTTCACGAGCTGGAACGTCAGGCCTCCGGACTCAAATGTCTGTGCCCAGCAGCTGGTCACGACTGCCAGCAGCACAGCTGCCAGCATCATTGTTTGCTTGTAGATTTGTCTCATGCTTTATCTGTTTATTGGGTAATTACTTACGATACTGTGTACGCAAAATTAGCCACAAGCGACAGATAATCTGTTGTATTACCTGTTGTATTTTTGCGTTTGCCGAAAAATACAACAGATTTAGCAAAAACACAACACCAATACCCAGCCAAAGATACAGCAACCAACGCCCCAATTAGGCCATTTGCAATATCTCGCGAGGCTGCATCAAAAGAGAAAATGAATTACAGGCTTACCGTAAGGTTTACACCAATGCCGAGAGCAGATGCTATGCGAAGGGACAGGACAGCTGCATATCGGTTTCCCCTTTTTCTATGCGGTTAATATAGGTACGCTCACGACCAATGCTTTCGGCGAGTTCTTTTTGGGTCATACCAAGTGCCTTGCGACGCTCACGCAAGATTTCACCGTAATACCATGCCTTGGCCTTATTCTCGAAATCCTCACGGCTCGGTGAACCAGGTTCGCCATACTTCGCAGTCAACTCTTCTTCGGCAGAAGTCAAGCCTGGAACGCTGTTTAAATCCATGTTCCGCAGTCTTCCCAATTGCTCCTTTGTCAATCTTTGGTATTTCGCACTCATAACATTGCAATATTAAAACCTACTCTCGCTATATTCCAGCACAGTAGGAGGGTGTGTCAAAACACAGATTGCGTATGATTGGTGCTGTCAGTGTAGGGACACGGCATGCCGAGAGCACTGAAAAAAGTGCCGTATTTTTCGGAAGAGCTTTCATTTTGCAAGCGTGCTGTTGCATTTTGACAGGGAGGCAATATCAGGTGACCCGAAAC
>DHKE01000071.1:0-2708 GCA_002404675.1 Porphyromonadaceae bacterium UBA4702
GCAGGATGGGCAACGAAACAGGCTCTCACGCTTTTTTGTTTAACCACACTTACCGCCACAGAGAGAGTCCTGGGGCATTGAGGACTAATGATATGCAGGAGACACGCATATTCAAGGCAGTTCAGGCAGACCTTCCCGGCAACTGCCTGACCAGCGAGTACGATTACTCTGTCTGGATTAATTCCAGTAATTTCCGGGAAATCTTCGGCCCGGCGCGCTCACTCAGCGGACGCCACAACCATGTCAAAATCAGCTATGGCGGCAAAACGATATACCGCACTGTCGAGACCACCGACGGCAAGAGCATGGACAATGACACTGTCGGGCTGACATACAACAGCCTGTGCGACCTCGGCTGCAATCCGGAAGAACTGGAAAATGTGGAGGTGACAATTGAGCCTGTCAGTTGGTGCACCTACCTTTTGAACCAACCTCTCAGCGCCTGGAGCGTGGCACAAAAGGCAGCACTCGCAATATTCATAATCGGAACTGTTGTGAGCATAGTAATTAACTTTATTTTCAACATAGCAGTTAACTTGGTGTTCAGTTAATCTATACATCAACGAAAGTCGTAATAAGAGCCGTTCCGCACAAGAAACGCGGGAGGGCTTGGTTTTCAAGCTGGGGATTTTGCGCCTGTCATAGAAACGCAGCAATATGAGATGAGTTCGGTGCTGAAGTCCGCGACTATGGCAACAGGCATGCCCCTACGGACATGGAATTACGCCTAACCAAGTGGTTTTATAGATTAAAGTCCTTAAGGTCAATAAAGTCCTTAGGGACTTTATTATCGGAGAAAATATAATGCGAGGGTGCGTACGATGTGTGGCGCACCCTCGCGGTATTTGGAGAAATCAGCGTCAGTCTTTGCGCAACGCGGTCTCGGTGGGCGTCAACTCGGGGTCGATGCCCCAGTTCTGCTGCGAGAGGCGTTTGTAGTTGTTGTAACGCCAGCGGGCGTTGTCCTCGGCTGCGCGGAAGAGTTCGTCAGCTTCTGCGGGGTACAGCTTGGCGAGCGAGGCGAAGCGCACCTCCCCTTTGAGGAACGAGGCAAACTTGCTCCAGTCGGGTTCTTTGCTGTCGAGCGAGAAGGGATTCTTGCCTTCAGCCTCGGCGGCGGGGTTGTAACGCCACAGATGCCAGTAGCCGCACTCGACGGCGAGCATCTCCTCTGCCTGGCTCTTGCCCATGCCGGCCTTCAGGCCGTGATTGATGCAGGGGGCGTATGCTATCACCAGCGAGGGACCGTCATACGCCTCGGCTTCGCGTATCGCCTTAAGCGTCTGCGCGTTGTCCGCGCCCATGGCTACCTGTGCCACATAGACATAGCCGTAGGTGGTCGCCATAAGGCCGAGGTCTTTCTTGCGTATGCGCTTGCCGGAAGCGGCAAACTTGGCTATTGCGCCTATCGGCGTTGACTTGGACGACTGGCCGCCGGTGTTGGAGTATACCTCGGTATCGAGCACAAGTATGTTGACATTCTCGCCGGAAGCAATAACATGGTCGAGGCCGCCGTAGCCGATGTCGTAGCTTGCGCCGTCGCCGCCGATAATCCACTGGCTGCGCTTGGAGAAGTAGTGCGAGAGGTTGAGCAGCGAGTGATAGTAGCTGTCACCCTCGAGGCCGTTGGCCTTGATGTATTCGGTTATCTTCTCGCCGGCTGCGCGTGAAGCGGCTGCATCCTCGCGGCAGTCGAGCCACTCACGAGCCATAGCCTTGAATTCGGGCGTTGCGGAAGAATTACCCTCTGCGCCAGAGAGCAGGTCAACGACGCGCTCTCGCAGCTTGCGGTAGGCGACGTGCATGCCCAGACCGTACTCGCAGAAGTCTTCGAACAGGGAGTTTGCCCATGCCGGGCCGTGTCCCTTCTCGTCGGTACAATATGGGGTTGAGGGAACAGAGCCTGAATATATCGACGAGCAGCCGGTAGCGTTGGCAACCACCTGACGGTCGCCGAAGAGCTGCGTGAGGAGTTTCACATACGGAGTCTCGCCGCAGCCGGAGCATGCGCCGGAATACTCGAAGAGGGGTGTCGCAAACTGGCTGTTCTTCACATTTATCGTCGTGTCAACGAGCGACTGCTTGCTCCGGACGTTGCCGAAGCAGTAGTCCCAGTATTTCTGCACGCCGTATTCCTCCTCGATATGGTGCATCGATAGGGCTTTTTCGCCGCGCTTGCCGGGGCAAACGTCCGCGCAGTTGCCGCAGCCGAGGCAGTCGAGCACATTGACCTGCTGGCGGTAGCGCATGCCGGCGAACTGCTTGCCGATAGCGGGGATGGTATCTCCTTCGGCAAAGGGGGATTTCGCCATTTCAGCCTCGTCCAATACGAAGGGGCGTATGGCAGCGTGGGGGCATACATACGAACACTTGTTGCACTGTATGCAGTTGTCAGGGTTCCAGCGCGGCACGAAAGCAGCGACACCGCGCTTCTCATAGCGAGCTGTGCCCTGCGGCCAGGTGCCATCCTCATGGCCTACAAAAGCCGAGGTGGGCAGCGAATCGCCGTCCTGCGCGTTGATGACCTCGACTACCTCCTTGATGAACTTCGGGTTGCCGTTATCAGCGACCTCGTCATCGGGGAGTTCAGCCCAAGCGGCATCGATGGGCAGCTTGTGGTATTCGCCTCCACGGTCTACTGCCGCATAGTTCATGTTGACCACGTTTTCACCCTTCTTGCCATACGACTTGACGATGAATTTCTTCAT
>DHKE01000071.1:2788-4104 GCA_002404675.1 Porphyromonadaceae bacterium UBA4702
AGAATGGTGTTGGTGCGGTTGCCGAGGCCAATCTCCTGCGCGATGCGGCTGGCGTTGATATAATAGAGCGTGATGTTATTTTTCGCCAGATAGCGTTTCACGCGGTTGGGCAGGTTCTTGGCGAGTTCATCACCCTCCCAAATAGTATTGAGCAGGAACGTGCCGCCGGGCTGCAACCCTTTCATCACATCATACATACGCAGGTACGCCTGGACGTGGCAAGCCACGAAATTAGGCGTGTTGACGAGGTATGTAGCGCGTATGGGGTGGTTGCCGAAACGGAGGTGCGAGCAGGTGAAGCCGCCCGATTTCTTGGAGTCGTATGAGAAATACGCCTGACAATACTTGTCGGTGTTCCCCCCTATTATCTTCACAGAGTTCTTGTTAGCGCCGACAGTGCCGTCTGCGCCGAGGCCGTAGAACTTGGCCTCGAAAAGACCCTCGTTGTCAACAGGGAACTCCGGCACTTCGGGGAGCGACAGGAAGGTCACGTCATCGACGATGCCCACAGTGAAGTTGTTTTTCGGTTCGGGCAGCGCAAGGTTGTCAAACACGGCCTGTATCTGCGCAGGAGTGGTGTCCTTGGAACTCAATCCGTATCTGCCGCCAACGATGAGGGGGGCATCCTCCACGCCGTAGAAGCAGTTCTTCACGTCCATGTACAGCGGCTCGCCGATGCTGCCCGGCTCTTTGGTGCGGTCAAGCACTGCAATGCGCTTGGCAGTCTTGGGGACAGCGGCGAGGAAATGGCGTGCAGAGAAGGGGCGGTAGAGGTGAACGCTCACCAGGCCGACTTTCTCGCCACGCGAGCGGAGCAAGTCAACTATCTGCTGCGCAGCCTGTGTGACAGAGCCCATGGCGATGATGACACGCTCAGCCTCGGGGTCGCCGTAGTAATCGAACAACCCGTAATTGCGGCCAGTGATGCGGTTGATTTCGTTGATATACTGCTCAACTATTTCGGGGACAGCATCATAGAACGGGTTGCACGATTCGCGATGCTGGAAGTATACGTCGGGGTTTTCAGCCATGCCTCGCGCCACCGGGGCATCGGGGTTGAGGGCAGACTTGCGGAAGCGGTCGAGAGCCTCGCGGTCAATGAGGGGCATGAGGTCGTCCTGGCTCATCGCCTCAACCTTCTGTATCTCGTGGCTGGTGCGGAAGCCGTCGAAGAAGTTGATGAACGGCACACGGCTCTTGATAGTCGCGAGGTGCGGCACGGCAGCAAGGTCCATAACCTCCTGCACCGAGCCCTCGCAGAAGAGGGCGAAGCCAGTCTGGCGGGTCGCCATGACATCCTGATGGTCGCCGAAGAT
>DHKE01000071.1:4211-53070 GCA_002404675.1 Porphyromonadaceae bacterium UBA4702
TCGCCGGCAATCTTGTACATATTCGGAATCATCAGCAGCAGACCCTGCGATGCGGTGTATGTGGTTGTGAGCGCGCCGGCCTGCAACGCACCGTGAACGGCGCCGGAGGCTCCGGCCTCACTCTGCATCTCCTGAACACGCACTGTCTCGCCGAAGAGGTTCTTTCTCCCGGCGGCAGACCAGTCATCGACACACTCCGCCATGGTTGACGAAGGCGTAATGGGATAGATAGCAGCGACTTCAGTAAACATATAGCTGACATGAGCCGCAGCCTGGTTCCCGTCACAAGTCAGGAATTTCTTTGTTTTACCCATAATAGAAACTCATTATAAAACACAATCTGTATTTTTCACCTGTAATATTCCGCGCAAAGATAGGGCAAATGTGCCAACCCCACAAATCAGAGGTATTACGCGGTTGTCAAATTAACACTCTTTACCAATAAATCATCAGTCCCGGAGCGTGGCGAGAGCTATGCTCGCCTTGACCCTCTTGCCTTTGACCTTGGCGGTGCGGGAGCGTTGCACCACAGCCTCCGCCGATTCCGTCGGCACTGCGACGAGGGCATACCGCTCGGCAACGAATATCTTGCCAACATCCGCAGCCGCGAGTTCGCACTCCTTGACCAGAAAGCCGAGGATGTCGCCACGCGACACCTTGTCCTTCTTGCCGGCGCAGAAATAAACAGTTGTGGAGGGCGACAGCAAACGGCGCGTCCCGCCCTTCACTTGGTATTCGTCGTCAATGTCGATAAACTCCGCCACACGCTCCTCTGGACCGAGAATGACATAAATGTCGCCCTGCGCAGCCACACGGGCGGTGCGGCCGTTGCGGTGGGCAAACGTCTCTGCACTCACCGGCTGGTGGTAATGTATGATGCTGCGCACCTTCTCGATGTCGAGGCCTCGAGCCGCAAGGTCGGTCGCTATCAGCACAGGCGTAGAGCCGTTGTTGAACATCTCCACACCCTTCTCGCGGTCTATCTGGTCCAGTCCGCCGTGGTAGATGCCGCAAGGCACGCCCTTGCCGTTCAGCCAACGGAATATGCGTACGGCGCTCTCGCGGTGGTTGGCGAAAACTATGGTGCGCCCTATCGTGCCGTCCTCTTCCGCCAGCGAGGATAGCAGCGCGTGGAGGCACTCGAGCTTGTCAGCCAGCCGGGAGGTGACACGGTGTATCGCCATGCGGTCGCGCGGCGAGTCGCTGCCGCCAGTGAAATCGAGGCGTAACGGATTGTTCAGGCTGATATAGCCGGGTATTTCCGCTATGTCGGTCGCCGATGTCAGGTAAGTGTGGCTGACATTCTTCAGGCGGCGGCATATTCGCTCCATCTCGTCGGTGAAGCCGAGTTCGAGTGTCTTGTCAAACTCGTCAAGCACAAGTATGCGCACCGGGAGGAGGTCGATGTTGCGGCGCACAGCATGGTCGAGCAGCCTTCCGGGGGTTGCGACCACAATGTCGGGAGTTGACGCCAGCGAATTGATTTCCTCCTCGACCTTGTGGCCGCCATAGAGAGCCGTCACCTTGAAGCCTGGCGTAATCTCGCGGGCAATCGAGGCTATCTGCGTGACAAGTTCGCGTCCCGGGGCGATTATGACCGCCTGCACGCGCCCTGTTGAGGGGCGCAGCAGTTTCAGCACGGGCAGTAGGAATGCAAGCGTCTTGCCGCTACCCGTAGGCGACAGCAATATAATATCGTTATGTGAGGTCGCCGCCTCCATCATCTTACGCTGCATCTCGTTTACAGACTCGATGCCGAGCCGCGAAGACACAAGGGGCAGAAATTCTTTTTCTCGCATTGTAGTTGTTTCTTTTGTACGTTATTACTGCCGGCACGAGGTGAAAGCCACCCTCCTACCGGTGAAAACAACCGTGCCGCCAATACGGTTGCCTGAAAATATGGCAGAGAGTGTTCATGAGATGAGCGACCAGTCGATTTTGCCGGAGAAACGTTCTTTCATTTCCTCACGTATCAGAGCCAGCGATTCAGCCGAAAGGACAATGCCACGGCTGCTGTCCGCCTCGCCGCTGTCCACGTCGCACAGCGAGGGGTTGCCCTCGAGGACAGCCATGGCGGCATCACGAGCACACTGGACAATCTGGCCGTCGGTGGCAAGGTTGGCGACACGCAGGTTGAAGGCAAGCCCGCTCTGCTGCGTCCCCTCGACATCTCCGGGTCCGCGCATCTTCATGTCGGCCTCGGAAATCAGGAAACCGTCCGTAGTCTCGGTCATGACATTGAGCCGTTTGCGCGTCTCGGCGGCAATCTTGTATTTCGTCATCAGCACACAATAGCTCTTGTCCGCGCCGCGCCCTACACGGCCGCGCAGCTGGTGGAGCTGCGACAGCCCGAACCGCTCGGCGTTCTCTATCACCATTACGGTTGCGTTAGGCACGTTCACGCCTACCTCAATGACCGTCGTAGCGACCATGATACGCGCCTCGCCGCTCACGAACAGGTTCATCTGGTAATCTTTCTCCGCCGGCTTCATCTGGCCGTGGACGAAGCAGACCTTGTAGCCGGGGAATTTCTCGCGCACATACTCGATGTCGTTGTCAAGGCTTTTGAGCGACAGCTTCTCGTTTTCGTGAATCAGGGGATAGACCATGTACACCTGCCTCCCCTGCTTAAGCTGGTCGGCGATGAGACGGTCCACGTCTCGGCGGTTCTCGTCATAGCGCAATATAGTGTGCACAGGCTTGCGCCCGGGAGGCAGCTCGTCGATAACCGAGACATCGAGGTCGCCGTAGACAGTCATGGCGAGCGTCCTGGGTATCGGGGTAGCAGTCATGACAAGCACATGGGGCGGCACAGTGCCCTTGCCCCACATACGCGCACGCTGCGCCACGCCGAAACGGTGCTGCTCGTCGATGACAGCCATGCCGAGCTTTGAGAACACCACCTTCTCCTCAAGCAGCGCGTGTGTGCCGACCAGCAGATTGAGCGAGCCGTCACGCAGCCCCTCGTCTATCATGCGCCGGGTCTTGGCTGGCGTGCTGCCCGTGAGCAGTGCCACCGTCACCCCTATCTTGCCGCACCACTCCGACAGGCTTTCGTAATGCTGCGTGGCAAGTATTTCAGTGGGAGCCATAAGCGTGGCCTGAAAGCCGTTGTCAACCGCCATAAGCATCGACATGAAGGCGACAAGCGTCTTGCCGCAGCCCACATCGCCCTGAACGAGGCGGTTCATCTGCCTCCCGGCACGCACGTCGGCGCGTATTTCGTGGAGGACGCGCTTCTGCGCACCCGTAAGAGGGAACGGCAACACATGGTCATAGAAACTGCGGAACTTCTCGCCGATACGCAAGAACACATGCCCCTTGATGATATGCGACCGCCGCTTGGAATAGCGCAATATGTGCAGCTCCAGATAGAACAGCTCCTCAAACTTAAGCCGCTCGCGGGCCTGTTGCAGCTGGCCGGGCGACGATGGAAAGTGCATCGACAGTATGGCGTGCTTGAACGGCATGAGGCGCAGCCCCTCGACTATCTCCCGCGGCAATGTCTCCTGCCACTCCGCAAATTGCTTGGAATTGATTGCGTTGCTGATTATGGTCTGGAAAACGCGCTGCGAAAAGCCGCGCTTGCGCAGCGTCTCGGTCATCGGGTATATCCCGCGGAAGCCCTGAGGGGGCTTGGCTGGGTCGTAAGCCTCGACCTCAGGGTGCACCATCGAGTATGCGCCACGGAAGAAATTGGGTTTGCCGAAGACCACATACTCCACTCCTGGCTGATACATCTCCTTGATAGCCTTGATGCGCGAGAACCATACGACTTCCATCATGCTGCGCGAGTCGGTGAAAAGGCCTATGTAACGAGCCTTCGCCCCCTCGCCTTCGGTGCGGAATCGTATGAAATGCCCCTTGACCTGGACTGTCGGCATCTCGCCGTCAAACTCCGAAATCATGTAGAATTTGCTGCGGTCAACGTGCCGGTTCGGGAAATAGCAGACTATGTCGCGCAGGCTGTGCACGTCACACTCCTTGCCGAGCAATTCTGCACGCTTGTCCCCTACACCCTTGATATACTTTACGTCAAACTGCTGCATATTCTCGTTTCATCATTTGCCCCTGCGGTTAAGCAGCATTTCAGCCGTGCCGAAATCAGACGGCGAGGTTATCTTTATATTGTCAACATCGCCGGGGAATATCGAAATGGCGCGGCCGCATGCCTCAACTACGGAAGCGTCGTCGGTGAACGTGTCACGGCAAGGCTCTGAATAGGCCGACTTCAACAAGCGAGTGTCAAACACCTGCGGTGTCTGGACTGCCATATACCGGCTGCGGTCTACCGCGTGCGAGCTGCCGTCGCTGCCGCAGACGCGCAACGAGTCGGTCACAGGCACTGCAGCCACACACGCACCCGTCTCCGCGCCACACTTCCACCCTTCGGCTATCATCTCCGCCGTTACCAGCGGCCGCGCACCGTCATGCACAGCCACAAGCCCGTTCACATCATCAGGAATTACCGTCAAGCCGTTCTTGACAGACAGCCAACGTGTCGCGCCGCCGTCAACCACATCATACTGAAAAGGCATCTCTTCACACAACCGGGACAACCCTTCAGATGCCAGCTCGCGGTAATCGGGATGCACCACCACTATGATATGCGTAGCGGCATCGGCTCGCAGGAAAGCTCTTACAGCATATAGGAAAACCATCTGCGCGGCGAGCAGGTGAAACTGCTTAGGCAGACCGCCGCCAGCACGCCGGCCTGAACCGGCTGCCACAATCACGGCATACGTCTGCGGGGGGACAGCTCCGCAGTGGGCTGCCTCCCCGCTATATGTGCCTATGCCATTATTCACACACGACATAGTTTCTGTCACCAGGATTGGCTTACATATTCATGCCGCCGTCAACCTGGATAACCTGGCCGGTTACGTATGACGACAGGTCAGAGGCGAGGAACGTTGCGACATTGGCGATGTCCTCTGGCTTTCCGCCGCGACGGAGGGGTATTTTGGCAGCCCACTCCTTGCGCACCTCCTCGGGGAGGGCGGCAGTCATGGCAGTCTCGATGAAGCCAGGGGCGATGGCGTTGGCGCGTATCTTGCGCGAGCCGACTTCCTGCGCTATGCTCTTGGCGAGGGCGATGAGGCCTGCCTTGGACGCTGCATAGTTGGACTGGCCGGCGTTGCCATGCACTCCCACGACAGAGGCCATGTTGATGATCGAGCCGGCACGCTGGCGCAGCATTGCCGGGAGGACTGCATGAACGAAGTTGAACGCAGACTTGAGGTTGACATTGATGACAGCGTCCCACTGCGCCTCGGTCATGCGCATCATCAGGCCGTCCTTGGTGATGCCAGCATTGTTGACGAGGATGTCAATCTTGCCGAAGTCTTTGAGGATTTCAGCCACTACCTGCTCGGTCTGGCCAAAGTCGGCAGCGTTTGAGGCATAGCCCTTGCACTCCACCCCGAGTGCGGCTATCTCCTTACGGGTCTCCTCGCCTACCTCATCTATCACGAGGTCAGTGAACGCGATGTTCGCGCCTTCCTGGGCAAACTTGACAGCAATGGCCTTGCCTATGCCACGTGCCGCACCTGTGATGAGTGCGGTCTTTCCTTCCAATAATTTCATAACCAGTATAGTTTGTCTTGCGAGCAGAAGGCGGCAAAATGCGCCGTCTGCCGATGTGTTAAGACTGCAAAGTTAATCAAAATTCCACAATGAAGCAACCGCAGGAGTAGCCGCCTCCGAACACAGCCAGCGCGGCACGCTGCCCAGGCTTGAACTCGTCACGGTGCTGCGCCAGCACCAGCGGCGCGGATGCAGAGCCGGTGTTGCCGAGCTCCTCAATGTTGTTGATGAAGAAATCCATCTCCTTGCCAAGCTGGTGAGCCACCTGCGCCACGATGCGCTTGTTGGCCTGGTGGCAGATTATCTTGTCGATGTCATCCATGGTCAGGCCGGCATTGGCGAGGGCTTTGTTTATGGCGTATATCATGTATCGGCAAGCGTGGATGAACACGTCGCGACCGTCGGGCATGGTGATGCCGTCCTCTGCCGGGCGAAGCTTCACGCCGCCTGGGCCACGGCCTACGTCGCCGAGACCCTCGGTGAAAATCTCGTTGACTGCGACATCGCCGTCGCCGGCCTTCTCACAGGAGAGGAAATAAGCGACCGCGCCGTCGCCCCAGAGGTGTCCGCTCTTCGGGTCAGCCTCGTTGCTGTAGTATGTATTGTGCTCGCTGCATACGAGTATCGCCTTTTTCGCCTTGCCTGAAGCGAAATAGCCCTCGACTATCTCGAGACCGTTGATGAACGACGAGCACGCCGACGAGGCATACACGGCCTTGGCATGGGCGATGCCGAACTTGCGCTGCACCTCATGCGCCACCGTGGCAACGGAATCATATACACAATAGTGGGCAGCAACTATAAGGTCAACATCCTTGACATCATACGGCAGGTGCTTCAGCGCGTCCTCAACCGCTGCGATGCCCATGGTGTTGACGTTCTCCCCCTCGGCACATTTGGATCGCGTCACGATGCCTGTGCGCTGGCGTATCCAGTCGTCGTCGAGGCCGTTAATGTTCTTGAAATAGTTGTTGTCTATGCGTATGGAGGGCACATAATAGCCCATAGCGTTTATATACATTGACATTTCTGTTATGCGTTAGTTCGGTTGTTCTTTGTGGGTTATGCCGTCGAGTATAAGGCGGCTCAGGCAGTCTATCAGACGGTATTTGTCGAGGCCGCGCTCACGCAGCCCGTCCTGAATATATGAAACGTCGAGACCCTGTATCGCCATCGTTATCACCACGGCGGTATCGGGGATGTTCTCTACATGAAACACTCCCTGCTCCGCCCCCTCGCGCAGTATTGTACACAGGAAGCGTATTTCGCGGTTTGTCACGAGCTTGCGGGCGCGGTCTACCTTGCGCACGTCGCGGAAGAAGCCGGCTCGCAGCGTGCCGTTGCGGCGCACTATCTCCTTCATCGCCTCAAAGCGGCAAGCCACATACTCGCGCAGCTTCTGCTCGGGCGACTCGTCGCGGTGCACTATCGTCTTAAGCTTCTCGAGCAGCTGCCCGGTCTCGCTCTCTATGACTGCGTTGTATATCTCGCGTTTGCTCTTGAAATACGTGTATATGGTGCGGCGTCCCTTGTCGGACGCATTGGCAATGTCGTTCATGGTGGTATTCTCCACGCCCTTGTGGGCGAAGAGCTGCCGTGCCACTTCTATCAGTTTGTCGCGCGTCTTTCTTACCATAGTCTTACAAGGATACGGAAAGGGCGCCCGGCTTGCGGACTGCACACTTTCGCCGTTTGTGCGCAAAATTACAAATTATTTCCCATACCGCCGCAAGTCTTTCGGCAAAAATTTAATAGCATCTTCTACACATTACTGAAAATCAGGCAACTACAATAGGTTAAATCAAATTAACGACACCCATGCCGAGATTTAACGGAGGATTTCTCGCCGAAAACTTGCACAGTATCGGGAAAAGCAGTAATTTTGCACTCGAAAATGACACCGCGGGGTGGAGCAGTGGTAGCTCGTTGGGCTCATAACCCAAAGGTCGTAGGTTCGAGTCCTGCCCCCGCCACCAAGAAAGACCGACATTTGAGCCGGTCTTTTCTTTTTATACCGCACACATACCCCTCACTGCAATGGAAGTTATCTACGAGGACAACCATATCATCATCGTCAACAAGGCAGTCGGCGAGATAGTCCAAGGCGACAAGACAGGCGACACTCCCCTTTCGGAAATTGTAAAGCAGTATCTGAAAGAGAAGTACAACAAGCCTGGCAACGTGTTCTGCGGCGTTGTGCACCGCCTCGACAGACCCGTTTCCGGCCTCGTGATTTTCGCCAAAACCTCCAAAGCCCTGTCGCGGCTCAACGAGATGCTGCGCAAGGGGGAAATACACAAGACTTACTGGGCCCTCGTGGAGGGCAAGCCGTCGAAGGCGGAGGACCGGCTCGAAGATATGCTCGTCTCTGACGGCCGCATCAACAAGACATTCCGAGCACGACCGGGCGACAAGGACGCCAAGTCATGCCGGCTGGAATACAAGACCGTTGCACACGGCGACCGATATACGCTGGTTGAAGTAAACCTGCTCACCGGGCGAAAGCACCAGATACGCGCACAGCTGTCGCTCGCCGGGTGCCCGATAAAGGGCGACCTGAAATACGGCGCACGGCGCAGCAATCTCGACGGAGGCATCTCGCTCATGGCACGACGCATACAGTTCGTCCACCCGGTTTCGCACAAGGAAATTGACCTCACCGCAGAGCCGACTGCCGAAATGAGTAGGATACTCAACGACGCTTCCCCTGCGCGATGAAGTACAGCGGACGGTAAGTGAGGTAGCAACGCCCATGCTCGTCATGGGGGATGGCCTCTATCAGCGGGCCCATGCCCAGTTTCGGGTTTGACGAGCCGCCTACGCCGGTGAGCCGCAGATGCATCAGCGCGTCCTTGGCCGTCGGAAATGTCACACGTATGTCCTCGACAGAGGTATCCACCTGCGCGAAAAACTCTTCCAGCCACCCATGTATGCACTCAGGAGTGCGGTAAAGCATCGGCGACGGACGAAGAGCGTCAAACTCGCCGAGGTTGCCTGGAGCAAATGTGGAGCAAGCCAGCACCCCGTTTTCCGACAGGTGCAGGCATGCATTGCGTATGAACCCGCGCAAGTCGGCAAACCACTGTATGGCAGACGCGGAGAGTATGTAGTCCCAGCACCCTTCGGTTTCCGCGACCCACTGCTCGGCATCGCCGGTATGGTAGCGTGCCGGCACGCCAAGTTGCAGCTCGGGCGTGCGGTACAAGTCCACGCAATCTATTTCCGAAGGCTTCAGCTGCTCGGCAAACAGCCGCGTTGACAGGCCTGTCCCCTGCCCTATTTCGAGCATCCTTCCTCCGTGTGCCACGCCGCTGCGGGCGGCAAATGCGGCAAGGCGCGTGGCTATCGTGCGCTGTGCCGTGGCGTTGTCGTCGTATGTCGGTACTGATGCCTCGAATTTGCGCCCCACGAGGCGCGGATTGGGCACGGTCGAGGCAACTATTTTGGCTATGTTCACTGCGTGTGCGCCCTCGCGCTCGCACACTTCGCAGCCGCTCGGGTGGCCTGTCCAAGCCCTGCGCTGCGCTGCGGCAGGGAATATGCGGTCTGACGCGAATATGTAGGCTCGTGTCCAGAACGCCGCAGGCTCTTTCACCTCGGTTGAGGAGGCGACTGTGAGCTGACGCTTCAGAGCCTCAATGTCAGGAGATTGCGGCAGCCGCTCAGCAGCTTGGGCATAGTCGGCTGACGATGCGAACATACGCTTGCGGAACTTGGTCAGGTTGCGCATATCGAGGTTGTCGCGTGTGCCCAGGAATACCGCAGCCTGTATACCCCGCTCGTTGTCACAGGGATGCTCTGTTCCGTTTATGGCAAAGGCGGCTGTGATGTTCTTGACTCCGCGCAGTGCGCACGCGGCTGCGTGGACTCCCAGTGACCACGCATAGAGGTAAACGGTGTCGTAACGGCTTGTCAACGAGGTGTCAAACTCATAGTCGTCAAAGTCGTAACACACCAGAACGTCCCACCCCTCGGCAGTAATACCGTTATAGTACGAGGCATCTGTCCCCCAACCGGCAAACAGAAGAACAAGACGGCTGTTGCCGTCACACCTTAACCACTTATATTTCATAGTTCGCGACTGATGCAATCCAATACATACTCTATATCCTCACGCCCCAGCGACGCATTGACGGTGAAGCGGATGCGCTCCGTCCCCGGCGGGACTGTCGGGCGGCGTATCGGCAACGCCAGCACTCCCCTCTCGCGCAGACGCGCCGAAAGGTCGAGCACGCGCCCGGCATCGCACACCATGAGCGGCACTATCTGCGAGGTTGACAAATTCGGCGTGCCGGTAATCCGCTCTATACCCTGTCGGAACAGGCCGGCCAACTCTGCCAGCCGCTCGCGCCGCTCAGTACATTCTTCCGACAGGCGGCGCACCATGACCGAGGTATGGCGGAAACATGCCGGCGGCAATGCTGTCGAGAATATCAGCGACCGGGCGGTATTGACCAGATAGTCGTGCAGCACTGGCGACGCTATGGCAAACGCCCCCATTGACGCTGCCGCCTTGCCGAATGTCCCTATCAGCAAATCGACGTCGCCGAGCAAGCCCAGCTCCTCGCACACCCCCAGCCCTCGCGCACCACGCACGCCGAAGGCATGAGCCTCGTCCACATACAGCAGCATGTTGTCATGCTCGCGGCGCAGCCGGGCCATTTCAGCCAGCGGCGCGACATCGCCGTCCATGCTGAATATCGACTCCGTGACCACTAGCACCTGATGCCCCTCAGCACTCTCCTGTGCGATGATGCGCCGCAGATGCTCCATGTCGTTGTGGCGAAACCGCTTGAACGGCGCTCCGCTAAGCCTCATCCCGTCAATGATTGACGCATGGACAAGCCGGTCGGCAACTATCGTCATGCCGCCGCCCGACGCTATCGCGCTCACGCAGCCCGTATTGGCATGATAGCCGGAATTGAACAGCAACGCCGGCCAGCCGTAAAGGTCGGTCAGCAACGCTTCCAGCTCGCGTGCGTCTCTCTGCTCGCCGGCAAGCAAGCGCGACGCGGACGAGGTCATCTCCGATGCCCGCAGGCAGTAGCCGGTGTCCTGCATCTCTGCCGCAAGGCCCATGTAGTCGTTGGTCGTCATGTCGATGCACCCGTCGGGGAAACCGTCAGGGATTACGCGCAGACAATGTTCCTCGCGAAGCCTTTCGAGCGTCGCGGCAAACCTGGCATATCTGTCCACTGCCTCACTTGCCATACATGACGGATATGATGTCAAGCAGCGCACTGCACAGTTTCTCGAGCTGCTCGTCTGTCACGACCATATACGGAGGCATGATGTATGCGTTCTTGCCGAAGGGGCGTATCCACACGCCGCGCTCCACGCACAGCCGCTGGAACTCGCCGAGGTTGACATCCTCTTTCAGCTCCACGACACCGATGCCGCCAAGCACGCGCACATCGGCGACACTCCCCCACGAGCGTGCCGGCTCAAGCATGCGCCGCATCTCCGCCTCCACGTGAAGCACACGCTGCTGCCAGTCCTGGCTAAGCAACAGGCGCGTAGATGCCAACGCGACGGCGCACGCCAGCGGATTGCCCATGAATGTCGGGCCGTGCATCATGCACCCGGCACTGCTGCTCGATATCATGTCGGCAATGCGGGCGGTGGTGGCGACGGCGGCAAATGTCATGAACCCGCCAGTGATGCTCTTGCCTACGAGCATGATGTCCGGCTCTACCCCCGCGTGTTCCCACGCGAACAGCTTGCCGGTGCGCCCGAAACCGGTCGCTATTTCGTCAAATATCAGGATGATGCCGCGGCGGTCGCACTCCTCGCGGAGCCAGCGCAGGTACTGCGGATGATAGAAGCGCATACCCCCTGCACCCTGGACTACCGGTTCGAGTATCACTGCCGCCAGCTCCTCCTCGTGTTCGTCAAGCAGACGGCGCATCGGCTCGAAGTCTGCGTCGTCCCACTCGCTGCCGAAACGGCATTGCGGCGCGGCGGCAAAGTAGCGTATCGGCAACGCCGACCCGAATGAGCCGTGCATGCCGGTCACGGGGTCGCACACCGACATGGCGTTCCACGTGTCGCCGTGGTAGCCGCTGCGGATAGTCGCGAAATTGGTTCTCTTGGGGTTGTACTGCGCCTGGACTGCCATTTTCATGGCCACCTCCGTGGCGACAGAGCCGGAATCGGCATAGAATATATGCTGCATCGACGGCGGAAGTATCTGCAGCAACAGCTTGCCAAGGTCTATCGCCGGCTGGTGCGTCAAACCGCCGAACATGACGTGAGACATCTTGTCTATCTGCTCTTTGGCTGCCTCTACAAGCACCGGGTGCGAATATCCGTGTATCACGCACCACCATGACGACATGCCGTCAACGAGTTCCGTGCCGTCGGCAAGCGTGATGACAGCGCCATGCGCCGAGGCCACCTTGTACGTGGGCAGCGGATTGTGCGTCGATGTATAGGGATGCCACAGATGGGCGCGGTCGAACGGGTCGAAAACTTTTTCCTCGCTTATCATAGTTGCTTTGCCTCCTTTTAAGCGACGACAAAGTTAATCAAAATCCGCGAGAGTAAGGCGCGACCATTGCCGAAAACAGCCGCCATCCGCACCGCTGCGGCTGTCACTGCTCGCTGCCCTCGCCGGCGGGAGCTGACTTTTCCTCCTGCGGCGTGGGCGTTTCCTCTGCCGGCGACTTCTCAGCCGGTACTTGCTCCAGTTTCTCCTCCGTTGTGGTCGAGTCGTTCTCGCAGGCTGTGGCGGTTTCCTTCTTCTTGGCCTCCTTGCGCTTCTCGGTGGCCTTGACCGGGGTGTCGCCGGTGGTCACGGCGGCTATCGTGTAACCCTCGTCCTCGTTGACACGCATATCACGAGGCCCGGGGCTGACGATGACCGGCATCCCCACTTCGGCATATTTCACCAGCTCCAAGATATTATCGTTGGTCACGCGGATACATCCGTGGCTCACGCGACCGCCGATGCTCCACGGCGCACAGGTGCCGTGTATGCCGATTTGGCTGCTTACGGGAGTGTTCAGCCGTATGAAACGCGGGCCGAACTGCCCCTTCTTCTTCGAGGTGCGGCCGTTGTCGTCCGTGAACAGCCAGTCCGTGCTGTCATATATGCCCGACACGGTGAAATACCCCTCAGGGGTACGCGAATCGGCCTTCTTATGCTTCGTGCCGAACCGTTTGGCACACGCCATGCCGTACTCCTTGACCACCTCGCCGTATTTGCTGTACAGGAAGACTTTCATCACCGCCTTGTCCACGACGATGAAATACTTATGGTCGTTGTTCAGCAGCTTGCCGGCATACTCCAGGTTCTCGTCTGCCATGCGCGGCAGTATTCCGCTCTGGTACTTGTCCCAATGCCCCGAGTTGCGCATATAGTCCATCGCCTTCTCCGTGTCGGCAAACGCCATCCGCGGCTTTGGCTTCTCATCCTCCGTCTTTTCTTGCTGCCGGGTGCTGTCGGTGGTTATCTGGTTTGACGAATCAAAAGGAAACGAATCGCTGTCCGCTATCATCTCCTTCTTGCTCCCCTGGTTGCCGCCGCATGACATCAGCGCAACCGCTGACACACACGCCATAAATATCGCTAATACTTTCATTTTCTGTTTTGTCCTCACCGTGACAGTTCTTTGCAAATCACGGCGTGGCTCGCCGGTCGATACATACCCCGCATCGGTCTGAATTTTGTAATTTTGTGCAAATATAGGCAAATCCTGCGATATAACGCACACATTGCGCCAAAAATCAACATCAGCAACCGATACTACCCTCAAAATCGCCGTTTTTTGCCCATTAAGATGCCGAAATTCACCCGTTCCAGCGGCGCATTGCCAACTCTTTGCCGTCAAACTCCGCGTAAGTGTACTTGTCTATCCAGTCGCCGAGCACCGCCATTTCAGCCCCGCCGGCAAGCCGGCAACAATGCTCGATGTGCAGATGCCCGTAGATGAAATAATCGATTTCGGGGTGCTTCGCGCTGTACTCCTCCGAAAATCGAACGAGCCGCACCGGGTCGGCTACGACATTCGCCCGGCTGTCGCTGTGGCGGCTGCTGCGGCTCCACCGCAACGCAAACGGCACCGTCCAGCGCGGATGTACCGCAGCATAGAGCCGCTGGCAGAAACGGCTGCGGAACAGGCCGCGCAACAGGCGGAACGACCGCGAGTCGCCATCGATAGCGTCGCCGTGCTCCATGTAAAACCGCTTGCCGCATATCGTTGTTTCTACCGCGCCGTCAACGACCGTAATCCCCAGCTCCGTCGGCAGGTAGTCGAATATCCATATATCATGGTTGCCGATCAGCCACGTTATCTGCACGCCCGCGTCCGACAGCTCCGCCAACTTGCCGAAAAACCGTGTGAAACCGCGAGGCACCACATAGCGGTACTCGTACCAATAGTCCAGCACGTCGCCGACCAGGTATATCGCAGCCGCGTCACCCTTGACAGCGTCGAGGAAACGCACCACCCTCCGCTCCGCCCCCTTCGGGTCGCGGAAATAACCCGCACCGAGATGCAGGTCGCTCAGGAAATACACACGCTTTCCCGACGGCAAGGTGTCAGAGAAATCCGAGTTCAAGCTTAGCCTCCTCGCTCATCATGTCATAGCACCAAACCGGATCGAAAACCAACTGCAAGTCAACTGCCTCCAGGCCGTCTATGCTCATCAGCTTCTGCCGCACATCCTCCATGATGAAGTCAGCCGCTGGACACCCCGGTGCAGTGAGCGTCATGTCAACATGGAGCGTCTTGTCCTCCGGCGTATAGTCAATCTTGTAAATCAGCCCGAGGTCATACACATTGACCGGTATCTCCGGGTCAAAGACCGTCCGCAGCATCTCAATAGTCCGCTGCTGCACAGCCAAAACCTCGTCACCCGCCGCTGCCGCCTTGCCAGCGGCATCGGTTGCCGGCGCAGGAGTTGTAGCCTCCTTGGCATCGACAGCATTGGCAACCGTATTTGCATCGGCAGTTGGGGATGTAATATCGTCATTATTAGCCTCGAGGGGCTTGTTATCGTCGTTTGCCATAACATCTAATTATTAGACTGCGAAATTAGCAAAATCCCCCCACTCCTCCAAATACCATTCCCGCGAGCCTCCACACCCCGACCTGAGTTCTACAGCCATTTTGTCTCGATTGCGCAACCGCCACGGCGGGGATTTTATGGTAATGTCGGGATTTCTGCCTAACTTTGTCCTATGATTTTCACGGACAGAACTGACACGATTGCGGCCGTATGCACCGCCCCGGGGATGGGCGCGATTGCGGTTATACGCATTTCCGGCACTGATGCCTTTGCAATTACCGACACGCTGTGGCGCGGCAAACCTCTTGCCGACGCGCCGTCGCATACCGCGCACCTCGGCTTCATCACTGACACTACGGGCAACGACATCGACCAGGCGGTGGCGACAGTGTTCCGTGCGCCGAACTCATACACAGGCGAAAACACCGTGGAACTGTCATGCCACGGCTCGACATACATACAGCAAGCGGTGCTGAACGCGCTCGTTGACAGCGGCGTGCGCATAGCGCTGCCCGGGGAGTTCTCGCAGCGAGCATTCGCCAACGGCAAGGTTGACCTCGCCCAGGCCGAAGGTATTGCCGACCTCATCGCGTCACGCTCTGCCGAGGCACACCGCCTCGCCCTTTCGCAGACCAAGGGGGCATTCTCTCACGAACTCGACACGCTGAGGCAGAAGCTGATAGACCTCGCCTCGCTGATAGAGCTGGAACTGGATTTCTCGGAAGAGGACGTGTCATTCGCCGACCGCACGCAGCTGCTCGAGCTGTGCGAATACACACTCGGCAGAGTGACAGCCCTTGCCGGCTCATACGCGCAGGGGCGCGTAATCCGCGACGGCTACCCCGTGGCAATCGTCGGCGCACCCAATGCCGGCAAGTCTACGCTCCTCAACACGCTGGTCGGCGACGACATCGCCATAGTGTCGCAAATCCCCGGCACGACGCGCGACGCCATACAGGCCACCACGCTCATCGGCGGAAGCCTCTTCCGCCTGATTGACACGGCAGGGCTGCGCGATACCGACGACACCGTGGAAAGGCTCGGCATAGGCCGCACACACCGCCACATAGAACAGGCATCGACGATAGTATGGCTCATCGACCCGACGGACAACCCGATGCGCCAGCTCGAGGAAGCGGCTGGAACGCTCGCCGGCGCAGCGGCACATCACAAGATAATCGCCGTCGGCAAGCGCGACCTCGCCGACACGTCAGCTCTCGTCAGCCACATCAAGTCAGCACATCCCGAATACACAGCGGTCGCCATATCGTCGCTCGACAGCGACGGCATAGAGCCGCTCCTTGAGCAGCTGCGCAAAATCGGCGACACCGCAAGCACAGCAGACGTGACAGTCACCAACGCTCGCCACTATCAGGCGCTGTGCGAGACACGCGACGCGCTGGAACGGGTGCGCGACGGGCTGGAAAGCGGCATCAGCGGCGACTTCGTCGCGCAAGACCTGCGTCAAGCCACCGCCGCCCTCGGCACGATAACCGGCGCCGTGACCACCGACACACTCCTCGCCACCATCTTCTCCCGCTTCTGCGTCGGTAAATGACCCTCTGCACACAACCCCACAGCCATTGCACGCCGCTGCATTTCATTGCACGCAACACGCCGAAAATCAGCACATTGCAAAAGATTAATCATTCACAAAAACGCACAATCCCTGCAATGCGTGCGTAATTAGTTGCTATCTTTGCGGTGTTCATTTGGTACTCGCGCAATGCCGAGTACCAAAAGTACCAAAACGAACCTCTAATACAGGCACGACCATGAACACCGCAAAAGCAAAAGAGCCGGTAAAGCTCCGGCAGAAGACACTCGCCAACGGAAACGTGTCGCTCTACCTCGCGACTTACGTCCGGGGACAGCGCGAATACGAGTTCCTGCGGCTGTACCTAATCCCCGAAAAGACGAGGGACGACCGACAGCGCAACCGCGAGACCCTCGCGCTCGCCAACTCCATAAAGGCGCAACGCATCGTCGAGATACAGAACGGCTTGCACGGCTTCAACACCGCAGGCAAGGAACACACGCGCTTCTTCGACTACTACCTCGCACTCGCCGAAAAGCGCAAGAAGAAGGAGAGCAACAGCAACTTCAGCAACTGGGCATCGGCTCTCCACCACCTGCACAGCTACGAGCGCAGGGAGGACATCACATTTGCCGACATTACCCCGAAGTGGGTGCAGGGCTTCCGCGACTACCTCGACCGTGAAGCAGAGGCCTTCGGAAACGACACACGCAAGCGGAAAGACCGCCGCTCACTGTCACCAAACTCAAAACAAGCGTATTTCAACAAACTGAGGGCGACACTGAACCAAGCATACGAAGACGGCATCATACTCAAGAACCCGATGAAAGGCATACACACATTTTCTTCAGTCGAGGGTACACGCGAGTACCTCACGCTCGAAGAGATACGCGCCCTTGCCGCCACGGACTGCGACTATCCCGAAGTGAAGCGGGCGTTCCTGTTCTCGTGCCTGACAGGGCTGCGGCGGTCGGACGTGGAAAAGTTGACATGGGACGAAGTAACGCAACTGGACGGCAGGACGCGGCTCGTGTTCCGCCAGAAGAAGACCGGCGGGCAAGAATACCTCGACATCACGCCGCAAGCAGCGCAACTGGTCGGCACTCGCGGAACTGCCGCTGCCGACAGCCACGTATTCGGCAACTTCCTATCTCCCTCACGCACCAACCAGGAACTGCGAATATGGACGCAGCGGGCAGGGATAGGCAAGCACATCACCTTCCACTGCGCACGCCACACATTCGCCGTGCTGATGCTCACGCTCGACACCGACATTTACACCGTCAGCAAGCTGCTCGGACACCGCGAGCTGCGCACCACGCAGATATACGCCAAGATTGTAGACCGCAAGAAGCAGCAAGCCGTAGACAACATCCCCGAAATCTTCTGACCGCCGACAGTTGCATTTTTTTGCAACAGTCGCAGAGGGCAACCATTCGAAAATTTCGAGCGGTTCACCCCGAAGACCTCGGCATTAACAGCCGCTAAATAAACATAAACCTTCGGGCAATTCCGAATGACATTATCCGTAATCCAAAATAAAGCGGTATCTTTGCAACACAAACGTATAACACCAAGAGTAATTCAATTCGCAACGCACCTTCAATGGATATAACCTTCAAGAATACGAAACTGGAGAAAACAGTATCCGACCCGAGGAAATGCGCAAAGGAGTTCGGAAAACGCCGGGCTGACCTGCTGCAGTTGAGAATCCAGCAACTGGCCAGAGCAACCACCCTCGAAGACGTGCGCTATCTGGCCGGCCATTACCATGAACTCAAAGAAGACAGGAAAGGGCAATGGGCGTGCGACCTCGACCAGCCGTACCGGCTCATCTTCGAGCCTCACGAAGACCCGATACCGACAGACAGCAACGGCCGCTTCATTTGGATTGAAATAAAGGGTGTCGAAGTAGTTGAAATAGTGAATTACCACGGAAAATAACAGCACAGCATTATGGCAACATTCAGAAAATTCATACCGGCAGTTGAGTTTCACCCCGGAATAACCCTCGCTGAAAAACTTCAGGAAATGAGAATGAGCATCAAGGAGTTTGCACTGCGCACTTCCAAGCCAGAGAAGACCATTCACGCTGTCATCGGCGGCAGCAGCAGCGTTACTTCGGACATGGCAGTGGCTTTTGAAAACGTCACCAAAATACCTGCGCACTTCTGGCTGAACCTGCAGAAAGGGTACGACGAGTATGTTGCCCGCAGGAAAAGGGAAATGCAGCTCGAAAGCGACTATGCATGGGCGTGCCTGTTCCCGGTGTCCGAAATGACAGACCTCGGCTGGTTGCCAACAGCAGACACCAAAGAGAAAACCGCGCACGCAATGTTCTCGTTCTTCCAAGTCAGCACTGCCAAGGCATGGCAGGACTACTACATGAACCAGCAGCTGAAGGTGGCGTTCCGCATTTCGCTGAACGGCATCAACGACCCGTATGCCACATCCGCATGGCTACGGCGCGGAGAGATACAGGCAAGCGAAATGACAGTGGAGGAATTTTCCGACAAGACTCTGCGCGAAGCAATCCCCGCGATGAAGGCATTATGTGCAGAACAGCCCGAAAATTTCGCAGAGGCGTTGCAGGAGATGTGCGCCGCAGCAGGTGTCAAGCTGGTCTATACAGAAGGCTTGCAGAACGCGCCAATAAACGGCGCAACACGGTGGTTGAAAGACACGCCGTGCATACAGATGTCAGGTCGGCTAAACCGCAACGACAGGTTCTGGTTCACGTTCTTCCACGAACTGGGGCATATCCTGCTGCACGGCAAGAAAGACATCTTCCTCGAAGACATAAACTATCCCGACAGACAGACGAAAAAAGAGGAGGAAGCCGACGCATTTGCATCACGGACACTGCTGCCGCAAGCCGCAGAAAAAGAGATTGCCAAAGCCGGGGACTACTCGGCAGATGCCATACGCCGCTACGCCGAGAAATACAAGACACACCCCGGCATAATAGCCGGACGGCTTCAGCACAAAGGGCTAATCCCCAAAGAGGGGTACGCAGACCTGTTTGAAGCGGTTGTGCTGTTCCGATAAACTTTACACTTTGGGAATAGCTGCGTCGTGGAGGGCAACTATTAAGTTTTTTCTAATAGTTCAATGCGGTGCTGCCACATTTGCTTATTCGATTGTGTCGGAGAGGTGGCTGCCTACGCGCCGCCAGTCGCCGGCGAGGGCTTCAGCGTCGCTGCGGCCAGGGGTGAAGCGGCAGTACCCTCCGAACATGGATACGGTGCTGCCCACACCCTGTGCGAATGCATTGCGAAGATGCTGCCGTACTGACTTTTGTAAGGCTTTGGTATGATACATGTCTCCTTCTTTTATATAGTAACGTTTTAGCTTGCGGTTTGGTGCGTCCGCCCCTGTTTGCTGCCACAGGACGCGGCGGAAGCGACACTCCGAAATCATTCGTCGGTGAGGGGGAAGGCGCGGTCGTAAACATCGGTCAGCTTGTCGCCGTTGTACAGCCAGAAGGGCGTAGGCTGCATAGGGTAGTTTTCAGGCTTGCCCAAAAGCGTGCGGGTGACCATTGTCAGTGACTGAACCTCGCCCAGGTACTCGACCTTGCGGGCTTCCGCAATGACTACGGACTTCGAGGGGTCGCTCTCAAAGACAAGCACGTCGCCCTTTTTCAAGCCCATGTCGAAAAAGTTCAAGGCAGGGCGGCGCGAGTGTTTCGTCTTTTCAATGGCAGCGACATCGCTGGCGGTTATGTCGTTGCTTATTTCAGCGGCGACCTCGGCAGTGGCATCACCCTCGTTCAGGTGGTTCATCAGCTTCAGCAGCGGTATTGCTTGCGAGGGCGAGATGCGGAAGAACTCACGGTTGTCATTCACGCGGTCGGGCGCAAAGGCCGAGTGGAGAGCGGACTCCAGCTCGCCCATGTGCGAGAGCTTGACCTTGCAAGCGTATGCACACTCGAAAGGGAGCGGAACGCCGGTGGTATACAGCTCGCGCATACGCGCATCGAGGTCTTTGCGCGAGGTCATCCCTATTTTGACAAGACCGGGCATGCACTCATTCGTCAACAGGTATACGATACCGTACTCCTTTTTATCGGACATGGTCATTCCTCCTTAGGCGTATGACGCGGCGGCAGCGCGAAGCGCGTCAGCGAAGTTGTAAATATCGTCCAAGGACTTAATCTCGTGCTTCGTCTCATTCCGTTCGGCATCGAGCAGACCGATATACTTGACCGATTTGGCATTCAGCCGCAGACGGCATATCGGGCGGCGGTTGTTGTCGTCCATAAGCACCGAGAAATAGTTCTGCGCATCACGGTAAGTGACGCGAGACACGTCCACGACAGAGCGGACAATCGCCTTAACAATAAGGTAGCCGTCAATCTCCTCCTGCGTGGTCACGATGCCGCGCTCTTCATCAATGAACACAACACCCGGCGGCAGTTCCTTTTGCGGAGCGGAAACAGGAGCGTCCGAGGGAACAGCATCAGCAGCAGGTTCGGGAGCAGCGACCTTCGGAGCATCATCCACGGAACGCATCGCGATGCCGAGCCGCTCTGAAATTGCATCGTTGACAATGCCCGAAATGGCACGCTTCACAAGAGGGGTGAACTGCTCCAGCACCTTCTGGTTGACGACACCGTCATAGACCTGCTTTGTAATGTACTTGACGAAATCGGGCGAGGGGGAATTGAACTCACCCGAAAGCACGCTGCGCAACTGGGTGGTGTATTTCAGCTCCTGCGCCGTATCGAGAATTTTGCTGACATCGTAATACGACTTGTGGAACTTCTTCAACTGCTCAATGTCGGCATCCGACAGGTCAAGCATATCGACCACGAGGAAAGGCTTGTCGTCCATGATGTTCGGCTTTTCGAGGTCAGTGTAAAAGCGGTACTCGATGCCGTTAGTCAGCACGCCGAAGCGGGCGTTTGTGGCAGCAAAGTAGCGGCGCAGCTGGGTATCATGCAGGTTGAGGTTCTGGGCGCAGTGCTTACATTCGATGAGCAGAATAATTTCGTCGTCATGCTTAATGGCGTAGTCTATCTTTTCGCCCTTCTTCTTGTTCAGGTCGCAGTCCACCTCCGGCACAACCTCAAAGGGGTTGAACACATCATAGCCCAGAGCCGAGATGAGCGGAAGAATGAAGGCGTTTTTGGTGGCTTCTTCGGTGGCGATGCTGTCCTTCTGTTTGCCGATGCGCTCCGACAGCTGGAGCACAGAGTCTTTGAAATCCATATTCCGATTTTATTTTGATTGTTTTTCGATGATTGAGATTAGACGGTCGATTTGCTCCTGTGCTTTGGCAACGAGTTTTCGATGCTCCGCAATTTCCAACAGGGCAATTTCAAGAGCAGAACCTCCCACGGCATTATTGTCGCCAACTACCTGCGTAGAGTTGTTACCATTGGTATTGCCGTCGTTTTGAGGATTGTCGAGGAAATGCGATGTCGGAAGCGAGAGTGATGCCGCGATTTTTTCAAGGGTATCAAGAGATGTAGAACCCGTACGGATAATTCGGTTCAGCTGCTGATACGAAATACCAGCTTCAGATGCAACATCCGACAGTCTCTTTTTTTTGAGAGCCGCGAGTGCTTTTATTTGGTCAAGATTTTTCATTAGCATTATTTAGTATAGTTTTATCGCGTAATATTTTCTGTTTAGAACATATTGCGCTATCTTTGCACCGTAAACCAGTGCAGACACGCACAAAGTTACGAAAAAGAACACGAAACCGAAAACATAACATCAGGAATATGAGAAAGATAACCTCAAAGACCGACAACGAAATCAGCGCGATGATTGACCGCGCCGTCTACCTCGAGGGGTGGGCGGAACACTTCTCGAAGCGCAGCAACCCGAACTGGCTGGCGGCACGCGAAGGCGTGGAAGCGGCACGCAAGGAGGCTGCGGAACTCCGCGAATTGATACACCAAGCAATATAAAACGAAACGACTATGGAAGAAAAGAACGAACCGAAAGACGGAAAGAAAATGGGACAAGTGACGCTCGAACAGGCAATCGCAGAGCCGTGGCGGCTCGACACCCCCTGCACGCTCGACCTGGGCATCGGCGCGAAAGCCGAAATCACCGAGGAACTGGCAGCGGCGCATGAGAACTTCTGGTACTGGCTCAACCTCCTCGAAGACGCAGAGCCTGACCGCTACTCATGGCTGATACTCCGCGACTGGCTCGACACATGGGTCAAGGAGGCACGAACACAGGACAACATGCTGGGGGCGACAGCCGTGTACGCCTCGGTGATGCGCGGCATACTGGCTGAAAAGGACAGAGCGGAAGAACGCTTCGGCAAAGACAAGGAGGACTGACCATGGCAAAGAGAGGAAAGAGCAAGACAAGCCGCGTGATGAAGTGGCTGGGGCTTTGGCTGATGACGGCAGTATGCCGCACGGCGGTGATAGTGCTGATATTCGGCGGCGCGATGTGCGCGGCGCAGAACCTCATCGACAACTTCGGCGCGGGGCTGCTGGGGCTGCTCGCCGCAGGGCTGGGCATAATGCTCGCTATAGGGACGGAATCGCTGCTCTCGCGGCTCGGCTGGAAACACTGAAACAACAAGACGACAACACATAAAAACGACACTGACAATGGCAAAGATACCGCCGACAAAGGCAGAGTTCACATTCGAGGAGCGGATGCTCCGCATCAGCAGCCTCAGCATACTCGACGCAGGAGACATCGCTGCATGGCTTAACGTCTCGGAATCATGGGTGCGCCACATGGTGAGCGGCCGAGGCATCCCCCACTGCAAGACAGCAGGAGGACGCATATACTTCAGCAAGGAGGACATCGAGGATTGGATGAAGAAATTCCGAGTGCCGACACGCGAGGAAATCGAATCACAAGCGGTGACATACACGACGCTCAACAGACAAAACGCACGCGCACGGAGATGAACACGGACTACGCACACTGCGTCGGCGCGGGCTATTTCAGCCACCCAGAGCCTTGCCGCACCTGCCGGCGGCACTTCCCCTTCTCGCAGCCAACGGAGGGCGGCATGACTTGGGTGATGCCGATGTACGACGAGCGGACAGGAAGCTGCCCGATGCGCGACCCCAAACCAGAAAACGAATAACCGAGATGCCACGCACCGTAACCACGGCAGACCTCCGCGCGCTCGCCCCCGGCGAGGTGCTGACGGCAAGGCCGCTAAACGCCGGCGACAGCAAGCGCATACAGCGGCTTGCCGCCAAGCAGGGGCTGGAGACACTACCCCACCACGGCCTGCTCCGTATATGGCGCGAGACACCCGACATAGTAAAACAACCAAAAAGGACAAGACAATGACACCGCAAGACATCATCAACGCCGCCAAGGAGTGGCGCGACGCGAACCGTGGGACGCGCAACTGTATCGTGACCACGATAGACGACGAGACGGGGAAGTCGCAAACATACGTAAAGGCGGTGACACCGCAAGACATCACCGTAATGTTGCTCATGATGTTCGACGACAACGAAGCGTACTACACCGCCGCAAAAGATGCAATCGAGATGTACAAAAAGCCGAACATCCAGCAGATACTGAATGACAGTACTGCGACCCAGAGAACGGCATCACCCGAAAGACATAAGTCATGAAGAACAATACTCACGCCAATAGGACAAGACAATGACACTAAGCAACATCTCAGTACCAGACATCATGGAGGTCGTGCAGCGCTGGCGGCGCGAAGGCCAGAAAGCCGCGCGCTCCGCGATAGTGATTACAGACGACCCCGAATCTTACACCGCTGTCGAACCAACGACAGCAAACGTGCTGAAGCTGGGCAAGCCATTCGGCATGGCGGCTGTGCGGCGGATGCTCCAGACGCTGTTCGAGGAATACCCCTACGCAGCCGACATCGCCAAAGAAATACTCACGACAAAAGACCAAGACCAGCAATGACACAGCAAGAACTGTATGACAAAGCCTACGAATGGGTAGAGGAAGACAACCTCAACTCATACATCGTCCTCACGCATCATTATAACGAAGACGGCAAACTTGAAGCGCATGGCGAAATCAATGCCGAGTATTACGACATTATGCCGTATGCTCCACGAGATGATGCGTCACAACAGACGCTTCCGCGAAGCGACGGCGAATGCGCTGCTTGACCTAATATGCCATCCCGAAAAAATCATCGACAACCAAACAGAGGAGGACAAGCAATGACACAGCAAGAAAGTTTTGACACGATAGCGGCAGAGTTCCTCGACTTCATGGAGCGCAAGACCTCATGGCTCGCGAGCATCGCAGGACGCGGCGGCATCGACATCGAGGACGTGGAATACGAGGAAGTGAAGGAGGACAGGCAATGACACCGCAAGACATCATCAACGCCGCCAAGGAGTGGCGCGACGAGAACCCCGGCAAACGCTTCTTCATCGTCCAGACCGCAGACACAGACGCACGAATGGCAGAGGGGGAAGAAGCAACCACCTTCGGGGCTTGCGTGGGGATGCTGTCCCACATGTTCGCCTCCGACCCCCGGTTCATCGAAGCGGCAAAAGCGGCAATCGACAACGTCGAGGAACTAATCGCAAAGCAGCTGGCAGATGAACTCCGCAAGCAGTTCCCGAAAAACATAAAGTCATGAAGAACGACAGCAAATTACAGGCAATAATCGATGCCGCAAATGAATGGATTGATGAAGACCAAAACAACCACACATGCATTATACTCACATTTGATGAGATAGGCTCCCCACAATCCCATTCATTTACTTACGCAGACCGCTCCGACATAAAATGGATGCTGCACGATGCATTTAAGGACGACGACTTTCTGCACGCGGCCAAAGCAGCAATGGAGTGGATTGAGAAGGACAAAGACATAAAATCAGAACCAACGACATTCGTATGACACCGACGCTCATCTTCGACCCGAAATACCCCCAGTACCGCGCCACCGCGCAGCCCCTGCCAGCCGACACAGGCGTAAGGGCGGCACGCTGGCGGCACTACGACAGCATACCCGAACACCTCACCATACCCTTCGCAATGCGCCTGTTCGCGATGCAGAACCTCACACTCCAGTACGTAGACACCGTCACGGACTTCTGCGTTGAGAAACGCATCGACGGCACGAAGCCCCTCGTCCGCGCCGTCCGCGAGCTCCGCAAAGGCATCGACCGCCTGTACGCCGGCAGCTTCAAGGGCGAAGCAGGGCGGCTCGCAAAGGAGAGCGAGGCAAGCAACGCCGCCGAGTTCGAGGACAACGCGGACGAACTGCTCACGCGGCTCTTCTACGGCCTTGACACGGAGGTCGGGCGGCTGGGGCTGACAGGCGACCACAAGGCGCTGGTCATCGCCGTCCACCAGGCGCTCACGATAGCGGACGTGACGCGGATGCACGCACGCGAAGGCGACGAACTGCTCCGCCGCTACCATGTCCCCGTAGCGCCGACAGGCTGCTCGATGCTCCCGAATGAGTTCCTCGCCATAGCCGACCTGCTGCCGCAGTTCGCCGGCGACTGTTACAAGCTCTCGCCGTCAAGGGAGATAACCGCCAAGGCGCTGCTCACCGCGCTGCGCAAACACGTAATCGTAATGCCAGACGGCACGACACTGCAATGACAGACCTACAGCCCGACCCGTGAGGGCGGCTGCGGCAAGAGAGCCGCGAAACCCGATGGCCGCCGCCACAGCGGCAATGTGGCCAAATGCGTTGCCCCGCGGCAGCGGCCATCCACTGTTCATATAATCGTTTTCACGTTTTGATAGATTTGTTTTGGTGAAACTATGAATGGTTACACAAGCCGCACAAGCCCGAGAGGGTGCAACGCGGCGAAAACGGACGGGAAGCCCTCGGAGGGCAGGAAAGCGGGCGCAAGAGCGCCGTCAAGCAGACCAGACAGGGGTTCGACTCCCCTTCCGCCCACAACGAACAAAACCGATAAAAAGATGACAAAAAGACACCTTACACTCGAAAGGCTCACGCCGCTCCAGAGACAGCGGCAGGAGCGCAACAAGGCACTCGCGGCGGAGTACCGCCAGCTCGCCGGCACGCCCGGCCAGAGCCTCACCAACCTGCGCTATTACCTGATGCAGAAGCACGGTCTGCACAGCCCCAGCGCGTACTATAAGATACTCAAGGACGAGGGCGTGCCATACGGAAAGGAGGGGGCATGAACGAGGCGACATTCACGGCTACGACAGCATGGGCGGCGGCGATGCAGGACTTCAGCAAGGAAGACCGCTGCGAAGTATATGACGCGATATTCGCATACGCCGCAGGAGACCCCCTCCCCGAAATGAGCCAGGCGGCAGCGGCGGCATTCGCCTTCGCTCGCATAGACCTCGACCGCGAAGCCGCCAAGGCACGCAACCGCAGCGAGAAACGCCGAGCCGCAGTGAACAAGCGGTGGAGCGAGACAAGAACAACAAAAGAAACGAAACCCAAAACACCAAAGAAATGAACACAGAAACGACAACAAGCAAGGCGACGGCAATGAGGAAGATAACCCTCAAGGCAATCAGCCTGATGAACTTCAAGGGCATCCGCGACCTGAAAATCGACTTCGGAGGGCGCGACACAGACATCAGCGGCGCAAACGGGCTGGGCAAGTCCACGGTCTTCGACGCATTCACATGGCTGCTCTTCGGCAAAGACCGCCGCGACCGCAAGCAGTTCGGCATCAAGACACGCGACGAACAGGGCGCAATCATGCCGCGCCTTCCGCACGAGGTCGAAGCCACGCTCTCCGTGGACGGCCGCGACATCACGCTGACGCGCCGCTTCCGCGAGAAGTGGGTCAAGCGCAGAGGCTCGGCGGAGGAGGAGTTCACCGGCAACGAGGAGGAACGCCTGTGGGACGGCGTTCCCTGCTCGCTGCGCGACTGGAACGACAAGGTCGCTGCGGTATGCCCCGAACAGGTCTTCAAGTTCATCACCAGCCCCCTCCACTTCACCGCGCAGAAGCCCGAAGT
The DNA here is from genome assembly GCA_002404675.1 of Porphyromonadaceae bacterium UBA4702. Classification (GTDB taxonomy): domain Bacteria; phylum Bacteroidota; class Bacteroidia; order Bacteroidales; family Muribaculaceae; genus Lepagella. The sequence continues at coordinate 31,259 of DHKE01000071.1, forward strand.
GCAGCGCGAGATGCTGATGCGCATGGCCGGGGGCGTAAGCGACGAGCAGATAGCAGCCACCGACCCCGACTTCGCCGCCCTGCTCGCCGACATGACCGGCAAGACCATGGAGGAATACCGCCGCGAGACAGCAGCCGCCAAGCGGCGCATCCGCGCAGAGATAGACGAAATCCCCGGCCGCATCGACGAGCGCAAGCGCGACAACGCCACGGAAGACACCGAGGACTGGGACGCGCTCGCCAAGGAGTACGACACGCTCAAGGCACGCCGCGCAGAGGTCGAAAAGCAGACGGCATCAGCCGTCGAAACGCAGAAAGCGCACGCCGCAAGGCTCGCCGAGATGATGCAGCGCGTCACCGCCAAGGAGACAGAGGCAGCGCAGCGGGCGGCCAAGGTGGCGGCAGACACCCTCGCCGACACCGAGAGGCAGCGAAGCCGCCGCAGCCAGCTGCTCGCACGCCACAGCACGGCGGCTGGCGCACGCGCATACCGCGAGCAGGAACTCAAAGGCCTCGAAGCGGAAGTGCAGCGGTGCGACGAGCAGCGCGTGACACTCATCGCCGAGTACCGCCAGCTTATGGCCACGGCACGAGGCATCACCCGCGAGATAGAGTGCGGAAGCCCGGAGATGCGCACCTCCGACTACGTCTGCCCCACCTGCGGCCACCCATACGACGCGGAGCGAATACTCGAAGTGCAGCAGAAAGCCCTCGACAACTACCGCGAGGAGCGGCACGAAAAGCTGCGCCGCAACGCCGAGAAGATAGCCGAGAACAAACGCAGGGGGCTGGAGAACAACAGCCGCAAGCAGCAGCTGGAGGAACGCATCAGCGAGACGCGAGGGCAAATCGCAGCCCTTGCCGCCGAGACAGCCGAAATCGAAGCCGACCCCCTGTACGCCGCAGAGCCGGCCGCTCCCGACACCGCGCCGGCCATCGAGGCAGACACGCAGCACACGCGCCTGGTGCAGGAAGCCGCCGAGCTGCGCAGCCAGTACGACGCGCTTGCCGGGGAGATGCCCACGGCGGCAGACCCGAAACTCGCGGAGGAAGCCGCAGACCTCGCCGCACGGATAGAGCAGACGGCCGTCCGCCTCTCACGCCGCGAGGACCTCGCCGCCAACGGCGAGCGCATAGCCCAGCTGCAGCGCCAGCTCACCGCCGCCAACCAGACGCTCGCCGACCTTGAGAAGCGCGAGTTCACGATACGCGCCTTCCAACGCGCACGCACCGACGCGATGCAGCAGAAGATAAACGCCCTCTTCGCGGCGGTGAAGTTCCGCATGACGGACACGCAGGTCAACGGCGAGGAAGTCGAGACCTGCGAGGCGACGGTGGACGGCGTGCCGTTCTCCGACCTGAACGACGCAGCGCGGATAAACGCCGGCCTCGACATCATCAACGCGATATGCCGCACCGAGGGCATCTCCGCGCCAATATTCATCGACAACGCCGAGAGCGTCAACCGCCTCACGCCGACACTCTCGCAACGCATACGCCTCACCGTAAGCAGCGACACAGCCCTGACGGTGACGCACCCCGACCCCTCGCTCCTATAAGACACGCACACAACCAAACCAAAAAGAACATAGACAATGGCAACAACAGCACAGGCACGGCAGACAGCCGTGACGACAGCGGCACAAGCAGCCGCACAGGCACCGGCGCGGCGCGACAACGCCGTGACCGCATTCGAGTCGATACTCCGCAGCGACTTCATCGACCAGCAGCTCACCTCCGCGCTCGCCGAGAACAAAGGCACTTTCGTATCGTCGCTCGTGGAGCTTTACACAGGCGACAAGGCACTGCAGACGTGCAACCCCAAGCTGGTGGCGCTCGAAGCCGTCAAGGCGGCATCGCTCAACCTCCCCATAAACAAGGCGCTGGGCTTCGCATACATCGTGGTGTACAACAACAGCGTCAAGGCGACAGACCCAAGGACAGGGCGCGACACGTGGACGAAAGTCCCCACGCCGACATTCGTCCTCGGCTACAAGGGCTTCATCCAGCTCGCCTCGCGAACCGGGCAGTACAAGACCATTAACGCCACGCCGGTATACGAGGGGGAATTCCGCTCGCAGAACCGCCTCACCGGCGAAATAGACATCACAGGCAAGCGAACCTCCGACAAGGTGGTCGGCTACGCAGGCTACATCGAGTACCTCAACGGCTTCACCAAAGCCGAGTACGTCACCGTGGCAGACATGGCGCGGCACGCCCTGCGCTACTCCCCCTCGCTGCCCAAGTCCACAAAGCTCGAAGACCTCGTGCGCCTCGCCAACGAAGAGCCGTCAGCCAAGCGCGTGGGCTGGCTCGGCAACTTCGGCGACATGGCGGTCAAGACGCTAATCCGCCGCATCATCTCCAAGTACGGCTACATGTCGGTGCAGATGCAGAACGCAGTCGCCCTCGACATCAACGCCGACACCGCGATGACTGCCGCCGACCGCGACCAGCTCATCGGGCAGGAGCAGACGCAGACGGTGAACCTCGAGGAAGCCGAGTACGAGGCCATAGACACCGCCTCGGGCGAAGTAACGGCTGCGCCCTCCGAGGCACAGGCAGACGAAAAGGACGACGACCCCGGCTACTGATGACAGCGACTAAAACGACACCGAAACCGCGAGCCGCGCAGGGGAGCGTCACCGGGGCAGTCACGATGACCTGCCTGGGCAGCTCCTCCGCCGGCAACGGCTACATACTCGCCGCACGCGACGGCATCCTCCTGCTCGAAGCCGGCATACGCTTCGCACGGGTCAAGGAAGCCCTCGGCTGGGACATCAGCAGCGTGTGCGGATGCCTCGTCACGCACCGCCACGGCGACCACGCAGCGCACCTGCGCGAGACGGCAAGAGCAGGAATACGCATACTCGCCCCCGAAGACACCGTCAGCCGCCTTGCGCCACGCGACCGCATACTCGCCACGGCGGCGATGCCGATGCACGGCTACCGCCTCGGCCGCTTTAAGGCTTTCGCCTTCCCCCTGCGGCACGCAGACAGCGACGGAACGCCCTGCCCATGCCTCGGCTGGGTCATAGACCACCCCGAAATGGGGCGGCTGCTGTTCGCCACCGACACAATGGCGGTAACGCACGACTTCCCCGGCATCGACCATGCCATGATAGAAGCCAACTACTCCGACCCGCTGCTCGAAAGCGCAATCGAGAAGGGCATCACCGACCCCTCGCAAAGGTCGCGCCTGATGAGTTCGCACCTCGAGCTGCGCCAGACCGCCGCCATACTCCGCCGCCCGGGCTTCGCCGCGTTGCAGGAGACAGTGCTGCTCCACCTCAGCAGCCGCAACAGCGACCCCGAGCAGTTCCGCCGCGAAATTGAGCAGTCCACAGGACGGCCGGCATACGTTGCCATCCCGGGGCTGAAAGTCACATTCTCAAAAGAACCCTACTGATGGAAGAGAGAAACAGCTTCGTATTTTTCCTCAACTGGAAGAACATACTCCGCAAGTACCCCATGGAGGTACGCTGCGCCGTATACGACGCAGTCTTCGAATATGCCGAAAGCGGCACGCTCCCCGAGGGGATGTCCGACGCGGCGATGATGGCCTTTGAGTTCATCAAGCAGGACATCGACCGCATGCAGGACAAGTACGAGCAGACCTGCGAGAAGCGCAAGGCCGCCGTAAACAAGCGGTGGGAGAAGGCGGGCAAAGGCAAAAAGTCCGATACAAAAGCATCTGCGGAATACAAAAGTATTTCAGATGATACAAACGGTACAAAAGCATCAGAGCCGATACAAGCCGTACATAATGATAATGATAATGAAGATGATTATGAGTCTCCTTACGGAGACGTGAGTGCCGCGCACGCACGCGAGGCGGAAGCCGAAGAGGAAGCGGACGATTCTGACGACGCGGCGATTGCAACGACATTCGTAGACCGCCACCCCAAGAGCCGTGACGAGTTCTGCAAGAACAACCGCTGCACCGCCGAGGAGTTCCGCGACACAATCGCGGCGGTACTCGCCGAATGGCGCATCATCGGCTGGAAGGGGAAGCGCATACGCGACGGAACTGACAGCCACCAGACCGCGCACCTGCTCTCGGCGGCGCGGATAAAGCTCGAGAGAAAAAGGGAGCAAGAAGCAAAAACCGCAAACCGAAACCAATATGCTGAAAATAGACTTCAACGACGCAGAGGCATGGTACAAGTGTCTCAAGACCCGGAAAAGTTTAAGGAAGCGTTTTAGCCTTCCGCTGACGGCGGAGCAGTGCGCCCAAGCCCTCGGCGCGGCGGTGCGCGTAATCGTCGAGCACCGGGGCGGCGTTTTGCAGCCCGACGAGGAGACGCGCCGCCACATCAGGCAAGCCGCCGAGTGGCTAACTAACCCGCAGGGTCGCTCCGGGCTGCTGATGTCGGGGATGTTCGGCAACGGCAAGTCCACCCTCATGCGTGCCGTAACCGACCTCGTGGCGTTCCACACCGAAGCCGAAAGCGGATATTCCGGCCGCAAGGCTTTCGCCTGCAAGACCGCCAAGGAGGTGGCGATGATGTGCTGCGGCACGGACAGGGACTTCGCCGAATACCGCAAGCTCATCGACGAGCCGCTGCTCGCAATCGACGACCTCGGCGAAGAGCCGGCGGAGGTGATGCGCTTCGGACAGACGTTCAGCCCCGTCACCGACCTGCTGCTCGCACGCTACGACAAGCCGTGGCGCGTCACGCTGGCGACGACCAACCTCGGACACACCGAGATAGAGAGCCACTACGGAGGGCGCATCCTCGACCGCTTCCGCGAGATGATGACCGAGATAATATTTGCCAACCCCTCCTACCGGGGCAAGAACCAGCCGCCAGCGGCAAAACAGGCAAAACCATGAACAAGGCACGCGACTTCATCCGCCGCGTCTGGCGGCTTCTCGACAGCGACAGGGCTGCGATGACGGGCATAATCCTGATGCTCGCCACGGCAGCAGTCGCCGCGATATTCTGCATCACGATAGCAACAATCAAAATCAACACACCATGACCACAGAACGCACCATCTACATCTCGCTGCCCATATCAGGGCGCGACCCCGAAGAAGCGCGGCAGGAGGCCGACAGCGTCAAGCACGCCCTCTCGCGCCAGGGCTACAGACCCGTAAGCCCCTTCGACATCTGCCACGGAAAACACCCGCAGTATGCCGACTACATCTGCAACGACCTCCGCGCACTCGCCGACTGCGACGCGATATTCATGTGCCAGGGGTGGAACGCCTCACGCGGCTGCCGCATCGAACACAAGTTCGCCGAGGAGTTCGGCAAGCGCATCATCTACCAGCAAGCAGAGGAATGACCATGAAGCACAAGATACGCCCGACCAACGACCGGCTGGTCGAATGGTCGACAGAGGAGGAAGCGCAGATGGCATCAGTCATCAGCTCCCTCCGCAGCCGCGACGAGCCGAAAGCGGCGGCAGCGGCACCGCGCCCGGTACGCAGGTCGGCATTGCAGCGCACGCACCGCTGCTGGTACAGGGACGACGGCAGCAGTCCGCCGCCGCAGCCGAAGACGGCAAAGGAGACCTTCTACTCCAACCTCCCCGAGATACGCCGAATGTGCGCACACCCGGGCTACAGGATGCGCGACATCGCCGCGAGGCACGGCATGTCCGCGTCCACGCTGGCATGGTACGCACACGCATCGCGAATGAGGGTAGTCCGCTACTGCCGCTCAAGGGCTGCCCTGCTCCGCGGCAAGAGGGCAATCCGCGAGATGCTCCGCACCGGCAAGCCAACAAAAGCCATTGCACGCCACGTCGGCGTGACGACGGCGACCCTCAACAAGTTCATCAGCAAACACAAACTCAAATAACCAACACGACAATGACAATCACAGGAACAATCAAGCAGATACTCCCCGAACAGAGCGGAGTGTCGAAAGCTGGGAAGAACTGGCGCAGACGCGACCAGATACTCGACATCACCGAAAACCCGCAGTACCCCAAGCTGCTCTGCTTCACCCTCATGAACGACCGCATCGACGCGGCCGGCATCGCCGAGGGGCAGCGCGTCACCATCGACTGCGACATCGACAGCCGCGAGTACAACGGACGCTGGTACACCTCCGTCACCGCATGGAGGGTAACGCCCGAAGCCGAAACGGCGGCGGCAACCACGGCAGCACCGCAGCAGCCAGCGCAGCCCGACAACTCCCTGCCGCCGTTGCAGCAGGACTTCGACCCCATACCCTTCTGAAATCGCTGCCCCGATACAAAAATACTATACTACCATTTGTATTTTCGGGGGCGATACAAAAGTAGTATAGTATCATTTGTATTTTTCGAGCGATACAAAAATACAAGAGCATTTCGGCTGATACAAACGATACCTCTATGATAATGATAATGAATATGATAATGATGACTCCTTACGGAGTCGTGTGTGAAACGCGCACGCACGCGCGTGGGCTACCGCCTCGGCGGTCTTCAATGGCGAAAACCGCGGCAACCGCAAGGCGGCAAAGGCGGCTCACGCCGCTGCCATATAAGGCAGCAGCCACGCCGTGGACGCACCCCGAAAAACAGGGGGGCGGCGCGGCGACGCGCAGAAACGCCCCGAATTTCGCGCCAACTACTCCGAAACGATAAACCATACCGCCGAATGAAGAAAACGCAACACAGAAGCCCGCAGACGGCAAAAACAGACCTTTTCACCGCGCTTATCCAGAGCGACCTCCACGTCCGCTGCGAAAAGGAGTACAAGTTCCACCCCACCAGACGCTGGCGGTTCGACTACGCGATACCACAGTTCCGCATCGCCATCGAGATAGACGGCGGAGTGTGGACTGGCGGGCGGCACACGCGCCCGAAAGGCTATCTCGGCGACTTGGAAAAGTTTAACGCCGCTGCGGCAATGGGCTGGGTCGTGCTGAAATTCACGCCAGCAACGCAGTATAAATCAGGCACTTTCAATATCATCAAAGAGACAATAAGCGTGTTAAAAGCAACAACTAAAACTTCATAAAATTGCACCCAGCTCAAACACCCGTTTTAACTTTGCGCAAAAACGCGAGACCACGAGGTCTGGCGGCAACGACACGGCATGAACACAACTGGATTTTACGACACGGAGGATGTCCTGTTCCCCAGCAACAACACGCTCGACATCCCTTGCCTGAGGATAGACCGGCAGGCAGGGCATCTGGCCGTCCCCCTTGCCGCATACGGCACTGGCAGGAAAATGGCGAAAGCGAAAACCGTCCACTTCTACGTGGACGACTACCGCTTCGACACCCTCTGGAAACTTCCTGCAAGATTGCTTGCAACAGGGGCAACGGCAATCGTTGAACCGAACTTCTCGACATACGACACCATGCCCATGGCTCTCGGCCTCCAGTTCATCTACAAGAAGCGGTGGCTTGCGCGGTACTACCAGGAGAACGGCATTAACGTCTATGCCGACCTCAACGTCAGCAGCAAGTTCTACGGCTGCAACCGCCTCGGCATACCGACCGGGTACAACGCTTTCGCCACTCGCGGTTACGCTAAGATGACCGACAGGCTGGCGGCTGAACACGCCATTGCGAGCGACATCTCCGGCTGGGACTGCCCGAACCTCATTGTGTACGGCGGCGGCAGGGAGATACAGGACTACTGCTGCAAGCACTCGCTCGTGTACATACACGACTTCATGACAGCTAAAACTGAGGACAATGGCTAAGGAATCAGGCAGCAACAGAAGCTCCTCGTGGAGCGGCAATCCGTATTCCGTCAATGGTGTACGCAAGGAATATAACGATTTGCCCCAAGACCGAAAGAACTACATCAGGGGGCTGTCACGGCGCGTCGGGAAGGAGATGTGGGAAAACCTGAAGGACAAATCCGTCAGCCACACAGCGGACGGACGGAGCATCAGAATCGAGTTTGACCACAAAGGGGTTGACCATGTGGCGAGGGACGCTATGATTATACTAAGCGGCAAATACCTGAGCAAGCAGTCAATGGTGAACATCCACCACGTCCTCGCCAACTCAACATACATCCCGACATCTCACAAAATATCCCATGTGCGTTCAGACGCACGCACCCTGTGGTTCAAATACAAGGACAACCAAGGGAGAGGCATATACTTTTCAGTCGCCCACAATCCAAATGCTGAAAAGCCTTACACGCTTTACTCAGTCTCGGACAATCCGCCAAGCGGATAAAAAAAGAAGCCGGGACACAACACCGGAATACCGATCCGGCTGTCTCCCGACGAAACCTAAGACGTACCAACTTCGAGGCACCCACCTTTGCAGATGAGGGTTGGAGTAATAATAAGCCCCACGCTTTCCAAGCGCTTCTTTGACTGCAAAGTTAGCAACTAAATACCACACAACCAAATATGCAGACAGAAAAAGTCCCGCTGAAAAGCGTCAACACCAACAAAGACAACCCGCGCAAGATTGACAAGGCGCAGTTCGACCGCCTCGTCATCTCGCTGCTCGTGTTCCCCGAAATGCAGCAGCTCCGCCCCATTGTCGTGGACGAGACAGGCACTGCCCTCGGCGGCAACATGCGGTACCGCGCTCTGACAGCAATCGCGCAGAAGAAGACCGCCGCTAACATCGCCGACACCCTCCGCGACAGCCGCGACTTCGCCAAGAAGACACCCCAGCAGCAGAAGCGGCTGCTCGACTACTGGGAGCAGTGGCTCGCCAGTCCGACCGCGACCATTGTCCGCGCCGAGACGCTCACGCCCGAGCAGAAGCGCGAGTTCATCATCAAGGACAACGTCTCTTTCGGCGACTGGGACGAGGAGATACTGCTCGCCGACTTCGACATGGCTGACCTCGAAGACTGGGGATTTACAGACCTCGACGACCTCGGCGTTGAACTGCCGGTGGACGACACGGAAGCCGAGGAGGACGACTTCACGGACGAAGACGCGGAGGATGCGCCGACGCGGTGCAGCCCCGGCGACATCTGGCGGCTCGGCGACCACGTCCTCATGTGCGGCGACAGCACCAAGGCGAACGACGTTGCAAGGCTCATGGACGGTGTCAGTGCCGACCTGCTGCTCACAGACCCTCCGTACAACGTCGATTACAGCGGCAAAAACGAGATGCTCAACAAAGCAGACAAAGGCAACCGCGTACAAAAGGCCATAGCCAACGACAGGATGTCCGATGCAGCTTTTGAAGCATTCCTGACCGCGGCTTTCGAGTCCGCAAACCAAGCGATGAAGCCCGGTGCGGCTTTCTATATCTGGCACGCAGACTCGAAAGGGCTTGCATTCCGTCAAGCACTCTCAAACGCAGGTCTGACGCTTCGCGAAAATCTTGTATGGGTAAAAAACGCGATTGTCCTCGGTCGCCAGGACTACCAGTGGAAGCACGAGCCGTGCCTGTACGGCTGGAAAGACGGCGCGGCTCACTACTTCGTTGACGACCGCAGCCAAAGCACCGCCATAGAGGACGCGGCGGTCGATTACCGCAAGCTCAAGAAGGAGGAGCTGCTCAAGGTTGTGCTGGAACTGACCTCGCCGAGGGTCGCCACGACCGTAATCTACGAGAACAAGCCCTCGCGCAGCGACATCCACCCGACAATGAAGCCGGTGAAGCTGATGGCTCGATTAATCAAGAACAGCAGCAAGCCGGGGCAGACAGTCCTCGACCTGTTCGGAGGAAGCGGCACGACGCTGATTGCTTGCGAACAGCTCAAGCGCAAGTGCTGCATGATGGAGTTCGACCCGAAATACTGCGACGCTATCCTCGCCCGGTGGGAGAAGCTCACTGGCAGGGAAGCCGAACTGGCAAGCCGTGGCAGCAACGAATAACCCAAAAACAAAGCAACGAATGGCAAATCCAAAGGGCAATCCGCAAAACCTATTGCCGCCGATACGGCCGGGCGAGACGCGCAATCCGCGAGGATGCTCTGCCAAGGCCCGCGCACGAAAGGCGGAGAAAGACCGCCTCGCAGCCTTGCGCCGCGCCGTGTTCGGCAAAAAGGGAAACCCCGACCGCACGCTCGCCCCGGCGCTCCTCGCCGACGGCTTCAACGCCTCCAAGGACGAACTCAAGGCTCTCCTCTCGCACGAGGACGCGCCCCTCGGCGTGCGCATGATGCTCAACGAGATAACGAAGAACCCCGACTTCGCCCTCAAGGTCTACAACACCATATACGGCAAGGACACGCCGCAGAAGGTCGAGCATACCGGCAAGGACGGCTCGCCGCTCGTGCCGCAGCCGCTGACAATAGAAATCATCGACAGCCGCGAGCAGGTGGACACCCCTGACGACACCCCTGACGAACTGACGACACAGAATGGCGAAAATCCAGACCACGCGGATATTCCGTGACATCAGCAACGCCGTGGCGAAGGGCTTCACAACCGTGTCGCTGCAAGGCTCGGCGCGTTCCTCCAAGACGTACAACGTGCTGATCTGGCTCATCGCCCACTGCATGAGCAACCCCGGCACACGCCTGAGCATCGTCCGCGCTACGCTCCCGGCTATCAAAGGCTCGGTGCTGGTGGACTTCAAGGAGATACTCCAGCGAATGGGAATATACGACGAGCGGCGAATGAACAAGAGCGAGCTCATATACCGCTTCGCTAACGGCAGCTGGGCGGAGTTCTTCAGCACCGACAGCGAGCAGAAGCTGCGCGGACGAAAGCGCGACGTGCTGTTCGTCAACGAGGCTAACGAACTCGGCTTCATCGAGTGGCAGCAGCTCAAGATGCGCACCACGCGCCTGAGCATCATCGACTACAACCCCTCGTTCAGCGACGAACACTGGATATGCGCGGCGGTCAACAAAGACCCGCGCACGCTGCACAGCGTAACCACGTACCGCGACAACCCCTTCCTCGAACAGACCGTCATCGACGAAATCGAGAGCCTCCGCGACAAGAACCAGTCGCTCTGGCAGGTCTACGGCCTGGGGCAGCAAGCGCTCATCGAGGGGCTGGTCTTCAAGCGGTTCGACACCGTCGACAAGATACCCCAGCACATACGCCGCCGCTGGGTGGGCATGGACTTCGGCTTCACAAACGACCCCACGGCGATATGCGAGGTCGCCGTGGAGGGCGACACCCTCTACATCGACGAGATAGCGTACCGCACGCAGATGCTCTCCTCCGACATCATCGCCGTCCTCAAGGCCGAAGCCCCGGCGGCAAGGATAATCTCGGAGAGCGCAGACCCGCGGCTGATACAGGAGATATACCGCGCCGGCATAGACATCCACCCCGTCCGCAAGTTCCCCGGAAGCGTCGAGGCTGGCCTTGCCAAGATGCAGGAGTTCCGCCTCGCCGTGACGCGCCGCAGCGCAAACGTGGCTAAGGAGCTGCGCAACTACACATACCGCCAGGACAAGGAGGGGAAGTGGCTCAACGTCCCCATTGACTGCTACAACCACGCAATAGACGCGGTGCGATACGTGGTAATGGAGCAGCTCATGGCGGGCAAGCCCAGGACGATTGACACGGCGCGGCTGCAGCGGCTCGTGTAAGCGGCAAGCCGCCAGCATATACAGACAACCCAAACAACATCACAACAACCCGAAAAACAACTACGACATGGCAGACATCAAGGAAATCCTCGGCTCGAAGATGACCGAGAAGGAGCGCATCGAGGCTCTGATGCAGAAGACAGTGACCGTACCCGTATGGGGTGGCCCTCGAGGGCTGGTCAACGAGTACGACCCGCGAAAGCACCCGGTGATGGACAGGGCGCACTACCGCGACCTCGTCCGCGACAACGGCGTGGAACACGTCACGCGAATAACGCTCGACCTGCAGCGGCTCGCCGCTAAGCGCATGGGCGAGCTGGTCTGCGGAATACCCGTCAAGCGCGTGTGCAAGCCTGAGAACGACACCCAGAAGCAGATAGCGGCATACCTCGAAGCGGTGTTCACGCGCAACCGCATCGACAGCGTAAACACCGACCGCTGCCACCGCCTGTTCGCCGGCTGCGAGATATTCACCCTCTGGTACGCCGTGGCGCAGCGCAACACCCTCTACGGCTTCGACAGCCCCCTGAAGCTCCGCTGCCGCACGTTCAGCCCCATGCTCGGCGACGAGCTGTACCCTTTCTTTGACGAGTACGGCGACATGACGGCGATGAGCATCGCTTACACGCGCGAGGTCGGCGACAAGAGCGTCCGCTACTTCGACAGCTACACTGCCGACCGCCACATCAAGTGGGGCAACGCATCGGGGCAGTGGGAGCGCGTCGAGGACGAAATCACGACGCTGCTCAAGATACCGGGCGTGTACGCATACCGCCCCACCCCTGTATGGGAGGACACCTCGCGCATCGTCTGGGAAATGGAGTGGGCATTGTCGCGCAACGGCAACTACCTGCGCGAGAACAGCAAGCCGCGCTTCGTGGTATACGCCGACGAGATAATATCATACGGCGACGAGAAGAGCAGCAACCAGGAGTTCAAGAGCGTCATGCAGTACCCCACAGGCGCAAGGGCGGAGTACATCACATGGTCACAGGCAACGGAAAGCCTCAAGTACCACATCGACACTCTCCGAAGCCTCTTCTTCACGCAGCTCCAGCTGCCAGACTGGTCATACGAGAAGATGAGCCAGCAAGCCCTTTCGGGCGAGAGCCGCAAGCAGATGTTCATCGACGCGGAACTCAAGGTGCAGGACGAGAGCGGGCGGCTGCTGGAGTTCTTCGACCGCGAGGTGAACGTGGTCAAGGCGTTCCTCAAGCTGATGCTCGGGGCGCGATACCACGCCGACATCGACGCGCTCCGCGTTGACAACGTCATAACACCCTACCGCATCGGCGACCGCAAGGAGCAGGTCGAGGTGCTGATGACCGCCAACGGCAACAAGCCCATAATGTCGCAGCGCGAGAGCATCGAGCAGTACGGCATGAGCGACGACGTGGAGCAGACCATGCGCGAAATCGCCGAGGAGGGGAAAGCGGACAGCTTCGACCTCACCGAATAGCGCACCGGGCCACGGCAGACACCCTCTCTCCTCCCCCTCACCGACCATATCCGAACCCCTGACAGCGAAAGGCAATGGCGACACCCTCCGAATACGAAAGGAAGCAGCGACGCAACGTAGAAGCCCTCCAGGCACGCATCGACCGCATTTTCCGGAAGGCAGCCGAGGAAGCGGCACGCATCGGCATCTCGATACGCGACCTCCCTGACGGCCGCATTTTCTCATTTGACGACTACCCCAAGACACTCAAGCAGGTCGAGCGGCTGCTCGACGCGCTCCACTCCTCGGTGCAGACAACCGTAACCGACGGCATACGCCTCGGCTGGTCGCTCGCCGACGACAAGAACGACGCGCTGGTGCGCCAAGTGTTCGGCCGGGGCGCGGACAAACTCACGCCGGCACAGCAGCGCATATACCTCGCACGCAACGCCGACGCGCTCGAGGCGTTCATCGCCCGGAAGACAGCCGGGCTAAGCCTCTCCGACCGCGTGTGGCGGTACACAAACGCTTTCCGCAGCGAGATTGAAATGGGGCTTGACATCGGCATACGAAGCGGACTGCCGGCATCGCAGATGGCCCGCGAGCTGAAACAGTACCTCCAGCACCCCGACAAGCTGTTCCGCCGCGTCCGCGACAAGCACGGCATGCTGAAACTCTCGAAAGCCGCTGCAGCTTTCCACCCGGGCAGGGGCGTGTACCGAAGCTCGTACAAGAACGCACGCCGCCTCGCAGCCACCGAGACTAACATCGCATACCGCACGGCTGACTACGAGCGGCGGCAAAGCCAGCCTATGGTGGTGGGCATCGAAGTCCACCTGAGCGGCAACCACACCTGCCTCGGGCGCGACGGCAAGATGCACGAGCTGACAGACATTTGCGACGACCTCGCCGGCAAGTACCCCAAGAACTTCAAGTTCACCGGCTGGCATCCCCTCTGCCGCTGTTTCGCCACCGAGATACTGAAGACCGACAAGGAGCTGGCTGAAGACCGCCGCCGCATCCTACGCGGCGAAGAGCCGCTACCCTCCTCCGACAGCGTAAACTCCGTCAAGGAATACCCCCCTGCCTTCAAGGAATGGGTCGAGAAGAACGCCGGCAGGATAGAGGCGGCGGAACAGCGCGGCAAGCTGCCCTACTTCATCGCCGACAACAAGCGGACGGTTGACCGCCTCCTCGGCAGAGTTCCGTCCATGACACCCCTCGAAGCAGCGGCACAAAGGCACGCAAACCGAACAGCCAAGCAGAGCGGCGCAATACAGCAGCGGTGGAACGACAGGCGCATCTCAATGCTGGACGCGGCTGTCGCAAACGGTCTGCTGCCAAAGGAGTGCAGCAAAGCCATCGCCAGTCTGCGCAGCCTGAACCTCGCCGGCAAGTTCGATGAAATCGGACGACGCATCAAGACCTTGCAGAACGCCGCATTGCGGCATCAGGGCCGACCGCAGAGCCAAATCGACCGAATACAAGACGCATGGGACGCAAAACTCCGGAGGGACGAGACGACAAGGCTCGTCGCAAGGAATGTCCTCAAAGCCGCGCAGAACTGGCAGGAGGTGGACTTCAGCCGCCTCGAGCAGCTCGTCAAGGACAACCGCCTCGGGGCTATGGGAGCGGAGACAAAGAACGTCGCACAGGCTATCAAGGCCATGCGTGACAAGGAAAACGCCCTCAAAGACCTTATCCCTGACGTTCACGCCCTCCACGGCAAATACACCCTCGCTGAACTTGCCGACGCACACAAAAGCATCCGTGACACCCTCGACTTCTGGAAGACTAAGTACGGGGCTGACCTCGCCACAGACAGCAACCTTGCAAAACTCAAGAGCGAACTGGAACTTAAAATCAAGTTCGTCGCGAACCCCGGGGCATTCAAGGCTGGCGCAGTCCAGAAGAAGACATGGCAAGTCCAGCAAGACGCATACGCCAAGCTGCTCGAAAAGGTGGAAACGCGCATAGAGTTCACCACCGTCATTAATCCGAAATACGAGGAGTTGCTCAAGTTCAAGACCACATCCAAGGACTTCAACAACTATATGGCAAAAGTCAAGGCGGCTATTGATGCCGGTGACGCGGCAACGGCTAAGCACTTCCTCTCATCCGCCGAGACACGGAAGAAGAGCCTCGAGTTCAAGCGCAAACGCAAGGCAAAAACAACATCAAGTACAACATTCAATGTTGACAAGCTCTACGCTGGAGGAACACCGTTCACAGCTGCGGAAATCGCCAAGATTAAAGACTTCGAAGACCAAATCGTTCAGAGTATGCTTAACCGCGGTTTTGTGGACGGCTCACTCAACACTAAATATCATGACTATATTTTGCGCCTTTCAGAGAAATACTACAGCAGGCAGTTGTCTCTTTACGGCGCAGCAGAACAAGCAGCAATGAAAAAGGCTGCTGATACCTACCTTGCAAGGGCGTCAATCAACCCAGGCTATATATGGGGAACAAATGTCGGCGGCGTTTACAATGGACGACAGTACCAAAAAAGGCTCTCCTACTTGAAACGGTTGAAAGCTATCCACGACAACGGACTCACAGGGGACGAGTTGTCGATTGTTCAACGTTTCACCAATGGCTCGACATTCAGCAACGCCTACAACCTTCGCCACACATCCCCATATTGGGAGAACAAATGGAAAGATAAAATGTCAAGACTCTCGGCAGCACAAAGCAAAGAGATGGAACAGATTATCGAAGAATGGTCTCAAGGGGCAAACTACACCCTTGACCGAATGGTGCGATATAACGGCGTAACATTCCGAGGACTTGACAGCGGAGGCGGCCCTGAACTGAGGGCTCAACTCACAAAGGCTTTCAACAGCGGCACGGCATGGGTCAATGAAGCCTCATGTTCAACATCAATGAAATATTCGGTGGCGAAAAGTTTCGATGGAGACCTTATAATGGTTATTCACAACAAAACAGGAGCATACATCCACGCAGTGTCGGATTATAGTTCGGAATATGAAATCATGACTATGCGCGGCGCAAAATACCGCGTAATTAAACCGCCAACCTTTGTAGGCGGTCGGTGGATTGCAGAACTTGAAGAAATCTAACGGCTTTCACTGACAACACGAGACAAAGGATAATCGAGGGTCGTTATAAACGACCGAGACCACAGCCCCAGCGAGTAAAGACGTTCAGCTCTCTCATGAAATTCGCTCTCTGACGTATCGGGTTGGGCATCTCCCTGCCACATCTTTTCCCGGAGGTAATTCCACATAGTGGACGACAATTCTCCGGGAATTTTTTTGTCACCATGTGCAACGGCTTCCGACTCCAAATGCCACCAAAATGACCGCCCGGAATCACTGAATGGGCAATTCTTTTCGCCCTTGTAGTATCGGCAATGCTTCAAAAGTTCCGACTTTTCCATATTGTCATTTTTTCGTTTTGTCAACCGATGCGACCGTGCGCCGCTTTGAGAACACCTGCTCGCGGCGTATGGTGCAGCGCGAGCCGTGGTACAGTTCGCCCTTCGGCACTTTGATGTTGTACAGATGCCCCAAGCCGCACCCTATCTGCTCCGCCGTGAACACGTCGTAAATGGCGGAAAGCGAGGAGAACAGGAACACCCTGCTCCGGCGGCAGTCGCGGAACGGCGGGGCGAAGAATACCACCGAATACACGAAACGCCGTGGCGTTTCGATTGTGTCTGCGGTTATGCTCATCGGCATCGATTGTAATGTCGGTACAAAGATACATGAATTATTCCGATTATACTTCATGTCCCCGATTAAATTTTCTGATACAACCCCACAAGCGCACATATATTTTTTTGCGGAAACGGCTTACTTGACGTACCTTTGCGGCAAACAACAAAGCATGAAACGCATACGACTGACGAAAGATGAGAAACACGTACTGCTCCATGTGCGCGACCACGGCGAGGAACAGCCGCCGACAATTTCCCCTGCGGTGTTCCGCTTCTGCCTGTCAACGCTACAGGAAAAAGGGCTGTTGTTTTTCAGGAACAACTACAACGAAGTGATTATCGCGAAACTGACCATAAAGGGTGAGGCATACCTCGAACAGAACCCGAAACTCCGCAACCCCGTAGACTGGCTTGAGATAATCAAGCTCGTGTTCCTGGGGCTGACTGCGGTCGCATCGATAGTCGCGCTATTTGTAGCGTGCCGCAGCCTAATCCAGTAACATCGATTTTTCCATTGCCTCAATCGAGGACAAGTCCAGTTCGGGGGCATCGCGCATTTTTTCGCTGCGTGCCTCCTCCATTGCCGCAAGCGTGGTCGCGTTGGGGGTGTTCCAGCTGCTGAACACCAGGCTGAGGTTGTTGCGGACACGGTCGAGCGGCTCGCCGAGCAGCGCACCAGCCTTTGACACGGAAATCAACTCGTCGGCGACAGCGCGGTACACCAGCCGCTCAAACCGCCGCGACCGCTCCGCCTTGATGCGGCTCTTCTCCACGGCAGCGCGGAAAGGCTTGTCCGCGTTCTTGCGTATGCAGAACGACTTGTGACGGCTCGCCGTTATAACGCCGAGGGACATAGCCTTGTAGACCAGCGCATCGACCGACACGCCGAACTGAACCTGAAGGTCTGCCAGCTCTTGCAGGGAGATGTCCTTCCTGCGCCCCCCGATTTTCTGAATGAACACGCCGCGTGAAATCAGCATCTCGCTCGCGAACAGGTTGCACAGCCGCTCGCGCTCCCTGCCGTCCACGCATTCGGCAAAAGGCATCAGGATATGCCCCAGCTCATGCAGCGCGGTGAACCGCTTGCGCTCGCTGTCGAAGTCATGGTTAAGGACGATGAACGGACTGCGCCCGTCGGCAAAGCCGCTGAGGCCGTCAAACGACTTCGGCGCGGCTATTTCGATGACCTTGATGCCGTTTTCCTCAATAGTCTCGATAACATTCGATATGCCGTTGTCGCCGAGTTTCCATTCAGCCTTCACGCGCTCCGCAATGGCGCACACGCCGTCAGCGTCGAGGACTTCAACGCCGCCGCAAGGGCGGCTGAACACAGGCGCATTGTCCGACACCTCCTCTATTTCGCAATACCGCTCAAGGCGGTCTTTCACCTCCTCGCGTATTTTGTCTACCTGCCTTGCGCCGAGTTTCGACTTCTTGCGGAACTCGACGCTGTCAATTGACACGGTGAAAGGACGGAAAAAGTAATCCACAGGCAATGCCAGCGCGGACGACAGCGCGATGAGCGAGGCGCTGTCGGGCTTCATACGGCCGTTCTCATACTTTGAAATCGACTGCTTAGACAGCCGTCCGCCGGTCTTTTCGCACAGGGCTTCCATTGACAGGCCGCGCATCACACGCGCCTGTTTCAATCTCTTCTGAAATACATCCTCTTCCATAATTCCTAATATCGGGTTTCGTTTATTCGGTTTACAAAATTACCAATCGCATCTAATTTGTCAACCACAACAGCGGCGTAAATCCTCTGCGTTATGAATATTTAACTGCTCCAGAGGCGCGATGACGCGATTTTTCGCAGTGCGAAGCGCAAAAAACGTGCAAAATTTTGACGCAAACACGCTGATTGTCAGGGAGTGAGCAGCGAAAAACGATTCATTTAGCACAACTTTTCCCGAAAAAACACGCATGCCATGCAGATTTTTATAGCCACATTTGCAGCGCAAACGAATTTTCGACTATAACTCAATGCACAAACACCATGAGAAAGGAAATCCTCGAAGCCCTTACAGCCAAGTTTGAGGGGGTATCGGCTTCTATTCTGGGCAGGATAGCGGACAAGCTCGCGAAGACTGCCACAACTCCAGAGCAGGTCAAGACCGCAGTAGAGGGGATGACGCTGCAGCAGGTCATCGAGAGCTACGGCGACAGCCGGGCGACTGAAGCGTCCAACACCGCACGCGAGAACGCGGTCAAGGACTACGAGAGCCGCTACGGCCTGAAAGACGGGGCTAAGACGGCCGCAAGCAATGCCGGGGGTGCGGATGCTGCCGCGACCGGCGATAACGGCAACGGTGGGGAGAGCGAGCCGCCGGCATGGGCGAAGGCGATGATGCAGCGCCTCGACCGCATGGAGACCGCAAAGACCGCCGAGAGCCGCAGACAGCAACTCGACACCGTAATCGGCAAGCTGTCCGAACCGCTCCGCAAGGCATACGCACGCATTCCCCTCGACAACTGCAAGGACGAGGAGTTCAGCGCGATGCTTGCGGAAATCACCACGGAGGTGGAGGGCATAGCAGCCGACACGGCAGCGCGAGGGGGTGTCTTCGGCAAGCCGACTGCCGCCACAGGCGCGGCAAAGACGGACGAGCTGACCAAGGAACAGCTGGACGCAATCGCTCACCGCGAGGGCGTGCCGGGCAAGGATGGACAGCCGTTCTGAGTATTAACTTCTAAAACAGAGAGAAAGAAATGACAATGACAGTAAGACGCAGGAAAGACACCGCCACGCCGCGGGTGCTCCTGCACAAGGTGGCTGACGTGCGCGGAGGCGTGTCCGTAGCCACATCGGAGCTGGGCGGGGACTACCTCCCCGAAGGCGCGGTGCTAAGCGCAGCCGCGGACGGCATCTGCCACCTCGTAAAGGTCGCCCGCGTGACCGCCGAGGTCGGCGCGACAGACACCGCCATAAAAGTGGCGAAGATGCACAACTTCAAGGTCGGCGACTACGTCATGGCAAAGGCGGACGACAAGGCATACGCCATAACCAAGATTGACACCTCCGCCAAGGACTATGACACCATAACCATCGGCACGACCCTCGGCGCAATCGCCCTCGGCGGCTTCCTGACCGAAGCAAAGGCGGAAGCGACAGGCGCAAGCGGAAGCAAGTCCGAAATCAAGTACCAGCCGCAGTCGGTAAACGGAACAGGCAAGCCGGTCGTCGCCGGCAGCAACCTCGACACTGACGCTTGGGTGATTGGAGTGACAAAGGGCAACGACCTGCCCGACTTCATCGCCTCGGCTCTCAAATGCATCGTCAACATCTAACACCGCAAAGCAATGGCAACAGTAGTAAACTCACTCATACACGGCCTCTCGCAGCAGATGGTGCAGGCCCGCCTGAACACCATAGACACGAAGCCGTTCATGTTCGGGACTTATTTCCCGGTCAAGAAGGTGACAGGCTTCAACTGGCGCACGCTGACCAACCAGCTGGCCAAGAAGAACGTCGCCGCCGACCTGCACACCGACAACGGCACGATAGTCCGCAAGGCTCGCCCGATGTTCGAGACCGCGAAAGGCGACATCCCGTTCATCTCCGTGTCGCGTGAGATGACGCGCTCGCAGATGAAGGACTACCAGACGGAACTCGCCCTCGCGCAGGACGCTGACGCGACCAAGCTGGTGCAGTTCTGGGGCGAGGACGTGGATTTCTGCTTCAACGCAGTCCAGTCCGAACTCGAGTACATCGCGTGGATGCTCGCCTCCAACGCCGGCAAGCTCGCCTTCACCACCAAGACCAACGCGACATTCGCCAACGAATACGACCTCGACTACCAGGTGGACGACGCCAACAAGGTGACGGCCGCCACCGACTGGGGCAACGCATCGGACGCGGACGTAATCGGCGACCTCGTGAAAATCGTCGAGGCGGCAAAGGGAATGGGCATAAACCCCAAGTTCGCATTCATCAGCCAGAACGAGCTGTACCGCATCTGCACCACGGAGCAGATGATAAAGGCGTGCGCATCGTACCTCGCCAACGCCACGCAAATGGCGCAGACACCCTCGCTGGAGCAGGTGAACCAGGCGCTCGGCCGCCAGGCATGGCTCAACGGACTGCAGCTGCGCGTCATCGACCAGAGCATCACTCGCGAGGCGCAGGACGGCACGCACACCACCGCTAACCCGTTTGCCGACCACCGGCTCGTACTCGCCGAGACCGAGCGGCTCGGCTCTACGCAGTACGACATCCTCAACGACGGCAACAACTCGGGCATGATACTCCGTGCCGAGCGCGCGCACACCGTCGTCAAGAAGTACGGCACGATTGAGCCGATGAGCGAGGTGACTATCGGCGAGGCTGACGCGATGCCGGTGTTCGACACGGCATACCGCAACCTCTACGTGCGCACCGACAAGACCGAATGGTGAAACCGTAACTGAAGCGACCATGGCGACATACCTCGAATGCCTGAAAGGGATAAACGCTTACCCTGTTCCGCTGCGCACGGTTGCCGAGGCGGCGGAGCGGCGGGGCCTGACGCTCTCGGCTGAAGCCACTGCCGAGGGGCTGCTGGGCAGGGAGTACCGCCTCGTCCGCGCTGACCTGCTGCTCTGGCTGTCCCTCGCCCCGAACATCTCGCAGGGAGGGCAGTCGTTCTCGCTGAGCGAAGACCAGCGCAAGGCGTTGCGCCGCGAGGCTCAGGCTGCTTATGACGAACTCGAGCCGGGACAGGCGGCTGCGACCGCAACTTTCGGCTACAAAGGAGACAGGCTATGATTATCCCAAACGGCTTCATCGAGTTCAAGGCCAAGACGGCAGGGGCGATTGACCCGGAAACGGGCTACCCGACGCCGGCTTCGGGCATCGCGTGGAGCGAGCCGATACCCTGCCAGTACCTGCCGAACAACCTCAGCAACCTCGGGAGGGTCAACGGCGAGCATTTCACGGCGGCATCGTACACGGTGCTTGTCGAGGAGCAACCGCTGCCTGACAGCGAGCAGCTGCGGCTGACCGCAAGCGACGGCACGAGCCTCGGCGAGTTCTCGCTCATCGCGCCGCCGCAAGCCATGGAAGCGGTATGTGAAATCAAAATCCTAATCTGAAAGGGCATCATCATGGGCATGAGGCAGACGACTCCGCAGGGGCGAATTGCAGCCTACATCGAGAAGCAGGTGGAAAGGTACGAGAAGGCATTGTTAGATGCTTTGGAACAGGTCGGCAAACAGTGCGTCAAAGCGGCGCGTGACCTGCCCTCGCCGAAGTTCCTCAACCGCTCGCACCAGGAAATCCC
>DHKE01000071.1:53115-70688 GCA_002404675.1 Porphyromonadaceae bacterium UBA4702
CCCGCCGCACCAGCCGCACTACATCGACTGGACGGGAAACCTGCGCTCCTCGATCGGCTACGTCATCGTCCGTGGCGGAAACATCGTCACGCAAAGCGGCTTCAAGTCCACAAAGGGCGGCGACGAGGGCGCGGCGGAGGGCAAGGCTTACGCCGAGCAGCTGGCGGCGAAGTTTCCTCATGGCATCGCGCTGGTTGTCGTCGCCGGCATGAACTACGCGGCATACGTCTCCGCAAAGGGCTACGACGTGCTCGACACGGCGGAGCTGCTCGCCGAGAAGCTCGTGCCGCAGATGATGAAGCAGCTTTCAGGAAAGGACTGACACGACATGGCAAAGACAGGAAAGCAGATACAGGGCGACATACGCAGGATGCTGACAGGCTCGAAGCTGGCGGAGGAGGTGTCGGGCGGAATATACCGCAACGGCTACCGCCCGCGCGACAGCCGCAAGGAGGACATCATCGTGGCGTTCACCACAGGAATACCCGACCAGATCGAGACAGGGGTGGTGACGGTGAACATATACGTCCCCGACATCGACCCCTGCGGCAACGGCATATTCGTGGAGGACGGACGGCGCACCGAGCAGCTCGAAGCCCTCGCCCAGCAGTGGGCGGACAGCCTGACGGCGGCGAAGTCCCCATACCTGTTCCGGCTGCGCCAGACCATCTACACAGAGGAAGCCCCCGAAATCTCGCAGCACTTCGTCGTGGTGCGCCTCGGCTTCCGCTGTTTCGGGGACTGACACGCCCCCACACCAAACTGATTACCAACCCTCAAACACACATCATCATGTCAACACTAAGCTGGGGCAAATGCTCCATTCAGACAACACCAGCCACCGACGGCGCGCCCGCAGCGGACGCGAACTGGACGGCCATAGACACGCCCAAGGACGGCACCACCAAGCTGACCTCCACGGCAGGGACGGAGACCGAAGCCCTCGAGGAGGGCGGCGAGGTCGTGGACTCCCGCGTCGCCAAGAACAAGATACAGCTCGAGTTCGACCTGTTCCGCAAGAAGGGCGGCACGCGCCCATGGACGGACACCGACGGCGTTATCTCCGGCGAGCATGCGTTCCGCATCCTCGGCGAGGACGACTCCTGCCCGGGCATCCAGATTGACCGCGCTTCCGTGAGCGTCCAGACGAGCTATTCCACCGCCGACGGCATCATAGACCACTATGTCGCCAAGGCTCTGAAGCCCAAGACAGGCACGATGCTCAAGGAGTACGCCAAGACCACAAGCCCCGGCGGCTGACGCTCAGGGCAAAACTTCCATAGAGACAGGCGAGGGAGGACGGCGTCTGTCCGCCGTGCCGGAAGGCGCGGAGGCGCGGGTTCAAACCCCGCTCTCGCCCCAAACCCAACAGCAACCAACAGCAGCACATGAACAACGACGGCAAAAGCACAAAGACCATGGAGGAGAAAGTCGCCGAGACGATACTCCAGCAGCCGGTCAAGGTGGCGGTCGCGGGCAGGGAGTACACCGCCGCGCCGCCGACCGTGGCGACGATGATACTCGTGTCGGCGGCAGTCTCGCGGCTTCCGCACCTCCAGCTCGACAGCGGCAGGGTACTCGAGGAGAGCCTCGCCGTGGCAAAGGACTGCCAGCCCCTCGGCGACATCCTCGCAACGCTGATCCTCGGCGCGAAGCACGCCGAAGACCCCGCGGAGACGCCCCCGGCGAAAGGGAAGCGGCGGCTCTTCGGCAGACGCAAGCGCAAGGCAGTGACAGTGACGGCTCGCGAGCGGCTCAGCCGCGAACTCCTCGAAGAATTCTCGCCGCGTGACCTGCACAGCCTCACCGTCCAGCTCCTCATGAAGATGCAGGTTTCCGATTTTTTCGGGCTTACCACTTTCCTGACCGCGATAAACATGACGAGGCCGACGAAAGTGGTGACAGGACAAACAGCATCTGGGCAGTAGTCGCCGGGACGGTGAAGGCGTTCAACCTCCCGATTGAATACGTCCTGCACGAGATGACATACGCCAACCTCATACTATACGGCGCGTCGCTGCCAACGTACCGCAGCCATGGGGACAGGGAGGGCGGCGAGGACATAGACGCATCAGACCCCAGAAACGCCGGCAAGGTGCGGGCATTCATCAAATCATCTGAATAGACACAACGCTCATGGAAAGCGACAACGGCAAGATTTACATCGCCACGGCGATAGACAACGACGAGCTGCGGCGCGGCGCGGCCGAGGCAAGCAACATCCTCCACGGCATCGGCGACAGCGCAGCAAAGGAGGGCGCGGGCATCGACGCGGCAATGAAGAAAATCGCGGCAGCGGCGACCGGCATCTTCGCCGTGTCGAAACTGCAGGAGTTTGCGCGGCAGGTCGCCAACGTCAGGGGCGAGTTCCAGCAGCTGGAGATGGCGTTCAAGACGATGCTCGGCTCGTCTGAAAAGGCTGACGCGCTCATGTCGCAGCTCATCAACACAGCCGCGACAACGCCTTTCGGCATGACCGACGTGGCGCAGGGGGCGAAGCAGCTGCTCGCGTACGGCGTGGCCGCCGACGAGGTCAACGAGACGCTCATCCGCCTGGGCGACATCGCCGCAGGGCTTTCCATACCGCTGAACGACCTCGCGTACCTCTACGGAACGACTATGGTGCAGGGGCGGTTGTACACGCAAGACCTCAACCAGTTCCTCGGCAGGGGCATACCCCTCACGGACGAGCTCGCCAAGCAGTTCGGCGTGGCCAAGGAGGAGGTCAAGAAGCTCGTGGAAGAGGGCAAGGTGGGCTTCCCCGAAGTGAAGAAGGCCATCGAGTCGCTGACCGGCGAGGGCGGCAAGTTCGGCGGCCTCATGGAGGCGCAGAGCCAGACCATAACCGGGCAGATCTCTAACATCGAGGACAGCATCGAGCAGATGTTCAACGAGCTCGGGAAGAAGTCTGAAGGGGTCATCTCAAGCGTCCTCGACGTTACGTCCGAGATTGTGGAGAACTGGGAGAGCATCGGCAAGGCTCTCCTCGTGGTCATCGCAGCATACGGCGCGTACAAGGCCGCTGTCATCGCAGTGGCGGCGGCACACAAGATAGCGGCGGTATGGGGCGAGGTTCAGGCGTTCCTGTCGCTGACAAAGAGCGTGACCTCCGCCAAGGACGCGATGCTCCTGCTCAACCTCGCGACAAAGGCGAACCCCATAGGGCTGGTTCTGGGCGTTGTCGCCGCAGCCGCATCAGCTTTCGCCCTGTTCTCCGACAGCACTGACAAAGCCTCCGAGATGACGCAGAAGTACGGCGAGAAGGCGGCTTCGGCAATCGTCAAGGTGGAGACGCTCACATCAATGATGCGAGGCCTTACAGCCGGGTCGTCCTCCTACAAGAAGGCCATGGAGGAACTGAACGGCATCCTCGAGGACTACGGGCTCAAGCAGCTGACAGAGAAAGACGGCCTCGACGCAATAAACCAGCGGCGCGAACAGGCGATACAGCTAATCAAGGAGGAAGCCATCGAGCGGCAACGACTAAATGCGCTCACCCAAGGTTTCGATGACTATGCCAAGGCACTGACAGACGCGCAAACGAAACTGGAGAAAAGCCTTAACGACGGCGTACGTGTATTTGATTCCTCGACTGGCAACCCAATCTATAGCGTCACCGAGGAACTTAGAGAAAACGCCTCTGTAGTATCGTCCATTATTGCCCAGACAGTAGAAGAAAACATCGGGCTTATCGCAAACAAGACCGGAAAGGAGTATGAAGACGGTGTCCGCAAAATATACGACTCGATAAAGGCTCGATTGCAAGCCAGCGGCATCAGCGAAATAACAGCAGCAGGCGCAGACGTTTGGGGCAATACCAATTTTTGGACGGGAAACTGGGACACTGCTGTCGACGAATATATCGACAAAGTCAAAACGGCCACCGAGAAAGTCAAAAATCACGAAGAAGCGACTAACCGTGCGGCAAACGCTCTTCAGAACACCGCCGACAGTTCGATGACAGCCGCCGAGAAGGAAGAAGCGCTGCGCCGCCAGCTTCAGGGCGCGAGCGGCGACGTCCACCAGCTCTACGAGAACATCAGGAAACTGATGAGCCAGTACTCCGACAACACAATAGGCTTCCACATCCGCTTTGACGGCGAAATCCCGAAGTGGATGATGAACATGGACATCGGCAGGCTCAAGGAGCTTGCGGCGGATTTCGCCTCATGGGGAATTGAAGCGGCGCGAAGCGGCAAGAAGGGATACACGGTCAACGGCGTATGGTACACTACCGAGCAGCTCAACCAGCGCGGCGCGGACTACGCCCGGGCGGCTGACGCAAAGCAGACCGAGCAGGACGACGCGGCAAGGCGTGCCAGAGAGGAGGCTGCAAACAGAAGATCAAGCAGCCGGGGCAGCGGCAGGACTGCCGCCGACAAGCAGCGCGAAAAGGAGCAGCTCGCCGAGGCGGCTGCCGACAGGGCTGCGCAGATTGCCGAGTACTCGCGCACCGTCATCGAGCAGGAGAAACAGGCAGAGCTGGCGATCAGGCAGGCTGAAATCGAGCTTATGGACGAAGGTTTCAAAAAGCAGAGCGCCCAGCTCAAACTCAACTACGACAAACTGATTGCCGAGAACGAAAGCCGCGAGAGGCAGATGCTCGAAGCGCTCGCCGACAAGAAACTCCTCGAATGGGAGAACCAGCACCCGAAGGCCAAAAACTCCGAGAAGCGGGCGTACCGCGACTCGCTGCTCGACCCGGAAAGCGAAAACGCGCTGACACGCGCCGACCTCACGGCAGGGCAGGTGAAGCAGCTCGAGGCTTACGAGGAGCTGGCAAGGCAAGCCCGCGTGCGCGGCAACAAGGAGATGCTCCGGACAATGCTCCAGGACGCGCTCACATACGAGCAGCAGCGCGAGAAGACCGCCGAGGAATACCGGAAGAAAATCGAGAACCTCTACCAGCATGACGAAAAGGGAAACCGCCTCAAGGACGCTGGCGGCAACGACCTGTTCATCGACGGAGCGTCGCAGAAGAACATCGACGAGCTGCATTACCAGAGCGAGGAGGCAATAAAGGCTATCGACGAGCAGTTCGCGCAGCGCGAAGACGACTACCAGGCGTGGTGCAACGCCATTTCCTCGCTGTCGCTGGAACAGCTCGAAGCAGTGCTGCAAGACGCGAAGCAGAAGCTGGATGCGCTCAAGGACGACAAGAACGCCTCGCCGCAGCAGCTGGCAGTTGCGCGTGCAAAGGTCAACAAGGCGCAGGACGAACTCAACAAGGCCAAGGCGCAGGACAAGCTGAACCCAGGCCAGAAGAGCATCAAGGAGTGGGAAGACCTGTACCGCACGCTGAACGAGGTGGAGAAGGAGTTCGAGGGCATCGGCGACACGATAGGCGGCGTTATCGGCGACATCATCTCCGAATGCGGAAAAGCGGCGGTATCGACGCTGCAGATCATCGACGGCATCAAGACTTTCACCAACGGCGCGCAAAAGTCTATCGAGGGGACAGGCAAGGCCGCGACGCAATCGCTCAAGACCGTGGAGAAGGCCTCGGTGATACTGACCATAATCTCGGCGGCCCTGCAGATGGCAACGCAAATCGCGAACCTGTTCAACGACGACGACCGGAAGCAGGAGGAGATTGACAGGCTTCAAGACCGCATCGACCAGCTCCAGTGGGAAATAGACAACGCCGGCACGGTGCGGCTGAAAGTAGACACCGACACCACAGGCCTCGGCCTGGTGCATGACGCGCTCGCCGGCGCCCGCCGCGAGCTGTTCCTCATGGGCGTGGAGCTGGGCGACATGAGCCGCGTCCTCACAGCCGCGTTCTCCAAAGCCTCGGCAGACATGCAGCTGATGCAGAAAGCAGCCGGCGAGATAGCTCGCGAAGTGGCAGGCGCGGCTTACTCCGACGGCAAGTGGTACGGCCGCGAGGGCGGAAGCAAGTACGGCGAGTCCAAGGATATGCTCGAGAACTACGCACAGCAGATGCTGCTCATAAACGAGCAGATAGAGCAGGAGAAGTCCAAGAAGAAGAGCGACGACAGCGCGGTAAAGGAGATGGAGCAGAAGCTCGACGATATATACGCCCAGATGACCGACCTGATTAACAGCATGGTCGAGGACATCATCGGCGGCTCGGCGGAGGACATAGCAGACCAGCTCTCGGACGCTTTCTTCGAGGCGTTCCAGAACGGCGAGGACGCTGCAAAGGCGTGGGGCGACAAGGTGAACGACATAGTCGCCGACATCGTCAAGCGCATGCTCGTCCAGAAGTTCCTCACTGAGCGGCTCGGCAAGGTGTTCGACAAGTACAAGAGCCGCTGGTTCGACGAGGAGGGCGGCTTCAAGGGCATCGACGAGGTGCTGGCTTCCATGGGCGGCATGAAGGACGACCTGTCGCGGGTCGGCGACGAATGGAAGCAGATATGGGACGCGCTCCCCGGCGAAATCAAGGACATGTTCAGCAGCGCGGCCGACCGCGAGGGAGCGTCAAAGGGGATCGCCCAGGCATCGCAGGACAGCGTCGACGAGCTGAATGGGCGCATGACCGCCGTGCAGGGGCACACGTTCTCTATCAGCGAGAACACAAAGCTGCTCCTCGCCACGACAAACGAGATACTGCGCAGCGTGATGAACATCGAGGGCGAGACCGCCGGCTTCGGCGCGAGGCTCGAGCGCATGGAGGCTTCAACTGCGGCGATGCGCAGCACGCTCGACGACATCGCCACTCGCGGCGTAAGGCTGAAGAACTGACAAAACACGCAACAACACCAACGACACATGGAGACAAAGGAACTGATACGAAACATTCACCGCCAGTGGCTCGCCGCAAAGGCTGACAGGGCTGCGCGGTGCGCCGGCTGCGGCTTGGAGGAAACGGCGCGGCTGCTCGAGGAGTGCAAGATGTTCAGCGGCTCGGAAACTCCCGAGGAGCTGATGCGCCTGTTCATCTCGCCGCAGGGGCTGGAGTTCTGCCTCGCGGCGGGCTTCCCCAGCCTCGCCACGATACGCCTGTTCAAGCCGCTGAACCCCGAAAGGCTCGGCATCTACATCGACGCGGGGCAGATTACGCTCGACAACCCCGGCTGCGCCGTCCTCGTGGGCAGGACCAACGCCACCGTGCGGTGCAGCACGCTGGCGCGGCACGAGGTTACGGCGATGCACGGCGCGACGGCAACGGTTATCGCCTCGGGGTGGGCTGTCGTCCATACGCAGTCGGGGGCTGGGTCTTCCGTAGTCCGCAGGGCTTCGGGCAACGCGGTGATGTTATGAGCGGCGGCACCATGGCAATGGAGGGACGGCTCACGGTAGACGGCATCGACGCTTTCGCGCAATGGGGCGTGTACGCCGTGCAGGGCGGCTGGAACGACCTCGCGGCGTTCCCTCCGCTCAAGGCCGTGACCAGCAACGACTGGCAGGAGGAGGACGGCATCGAGGCTGACCTCTCCGCGCCGAGGCTCAACACCAGGGAGTGCGCCGTCAAGTTAGCCTACTGCAAGGGCGCGGACAAGGCGGCTGACCTCATAACGCTGCTCGCCAGGGGCGCGTACCACGACTTCAGCATAAAGTCGCTCGAAAGGGACTGCACCCTGCGCATGACGCAGGTGACGGCGATGACCGCCGACGGCGGCGACTTCGGCACGGTGAGCATAAAGTTTGCCGACGACTTCCCCCTCGACGGCTACAAGTACGAGCAGCCCGACAGCGGCATCCCCGCGGCGGAGGACTACCTCCTCGACGGCGTGCCGCTGACCGACTACGGCGTGCGCGTCCTCCAGGGAGGGCTGGCGGAGCTGCTCAAGCCCCCGGCGGTCAAGCTGAACCTGCTGCGAAACCTCCCCCACCTCGCCGGCGCGGAGTATGACGGCGGCAGGGTGACGTTCAAGAGCAAGGACATCAAGCTGCCGTGCCTGATGCGTGCCGAAAGCATGACGGAGATGTGGCGCAACCGCGACGCGCTGCTCTGCGACCTGACGCGCCCCGGTGAGCGCATCCTCGGCGTTGCCGCCCTCGGACAGAAGTTCCCCTGCCACTACAAGCAGTGCGCCGTCTCGGAGTTCTTCCCCGAAGGAAGGCCGTGGCTGCGCTTCTCCCTCACCCTGACGCTGACGCGAAACCTGCGCATCGGCACGCAGTCTGCGGCACTGGACTCGGCAGTGACCGCGCAGACCGCACAGGACACTGAAGACACGACAACCCCTGAAACAACCCCTGAAACTATAACGGAA
The DNA here is from genome assembly GCA_002404675.1 of Porphyromonadaceae bacterium UBA4702. Classification (GTDB taxonomy): domain Bacteria; phylum Bacteroidota; class Bacteroidia; order Bacteroidales; family Muribaculaceae; genus Lepagella. The sequence goes on from DHKE01000071.1 coordinate 61,302, forward strand.
TGAAGATATACGACAAGGACGGCAAGCTGATACTGGACGTGGAGGTCAGCGACAACAGCTTCCGCAACCGCCAGATTATGGGCGACCACAGCCTCACCCTGTACTGGTCGCTGGCGCAGCACAAGGAAATCCCAGTCGGCGCGTACTGCCTCTTCGAGGGGGAGAGATACACCCTGCTGCGCCCGCAGAGCATCAAGATGAACCACTCGCGCAGCTTCGACTACACGGCCGTATTCTCAAGCAGCCGCGACAAGGCTACACTCTGGAAGTTCCGCAACACCGTGGACGGAAGGCTGAAGTTCCCCCTGACCGCAAAGCCCTCGGAACACCTCCAGATGCTCGTCGACAACATGAACCGCCGAGACAGCGGCTGGACTGCAGGCGACTGCATCGGCGACACCGAGAAGCTCATATCATACGACCATGACACCTGCCTCGCAGCCCTGGCGAAAATGGCGGAGGCTTTCGGGACGGAGTACGAGATTGACGGCAAGCGCGTCTCCCTCCACAAGGTGGAATACAACAAGAGCAGCCCCCTCGCGCTCTCTTACGGCAAGGGGAAGGGCTTCAAGCCGGGCGTGGGCAGGGCGAACAGCGGCGACACGCCCCCGGTCGAAATCCTCTACGTCCAGGGCGGCGACCGGAACATCGACCGCAGCAAGTACCCAGAGGACGAGACGCAACGTGCCCTCGCTAACGGATGCCTCCTGCTCCCGGCAGGCAAGACCATATCATACGACGGCGAGCATTTCGAGGACGAGGACGGGTATGCCGCCGCAAACGCCCGCCAGTACGTCGCCGACGACCTCGGGCTCTCGATACGGAACGCCGCAAGGACGCTCTCCACGCTCACGGAGGACAGCCTCGACCGCTCAGATGACTACCCGAAGCGTGAGGGGACAATTTCAAGCGTCGTAACGGTGGACGAGGAAAGCAACTTCTACGACTTCATCGACGACTCCATTCCCGAGGAGCTCGACTACAGCGAGTGCCTCATCGAGGGGGAGAGCATGACGGTCATCTTCCAGTCGGGGATGCTCGCGGGGCGCGAGTTTGACGTGAAGTATTGTCACGAAGCCGCTAACGGCAAAGCCGCGCGACGCTTCGAGATAGTGCCTCAGGAGCTGGACGGCATAATGATGCCGGGCGGCAGCTTCGTGCCGAAGGCGGGCGACACATACGCCGTGTTCGGCTGCATGCTCCCCGCCGCCTACATACGCAACGACACAGACAAGAGCGGCGCGTCGTGGGACATATTCCGCGCTGCCGTCAAGTACCTGTTCGACAACGAGGAGGACAAGTTCTCATTCACCGGCGAGCTTGACGGCATCTGGGCGAAGAAGGACTGGACGAACATCGGCGGCAAGATACGCCTCGGAGGGTTCGTCAGCTTCACCAGCGAGCAGTTCCAGAAGCAGGGCGCGCTGGTGCGCATCACAGGCATCAAGGACTACGTCAACAAGCCCCACTGCCCGAAAATCGAGCTCAGCAACGAGACCGTCGGGACGGGCGTGGCTTCGTCGCTGAACACCCTCGCGGCGCAGGAGGTGGCTGTCGAGGAGAGCCGCCGCGACGCCATACAGTTCACCAAGCGGCGTTTCCGCGACGCCAAGGAAACCATGCAGATGCTTTCCGAGGCGCTGCTCGACAGCTTCACCGAGGGCATCTCCCCCATTGCCGTGCAGACCATGCAGATGCTCGTGGGTGACGAGAGCCTCCAGTTCCGCTTCGTCAGCTCCGCCGCCAACCCGGTGCAGGTAGCCCACGCCGTGGCTTACGACAGCGAGGCGAAGACCCTCACGGCGGCGGCCGGCATCATTCAGCACCTGACGCTCGGCATCGGCTCGCTCGCCCCAAGCCACGACCCCTCGGAGTACCGCTACTGGCAGCTGGAGGAGTACACGAGCGCACGCCTCGACGACGGCGCGAAGAAGTACTACCTGTATGCCAAGGTGAAAAGCAGCGGCAGCGCGGGCAGCGTCTCCTCCAGCGGCAACTCGTTCCTCCTCTCGGAGACGGCAATCGGACTGGAGCAGGTGACGGGGCATTACCACCTGCTGGTAGGCATCCTGAACAGCGAGTACGCCGGCGAGCGCAGCTTCGTGCCGCTCTACGGCTTCACCGAGATCCTGCCGGGGCGCGTAACCACCGACCGCGTCGTCTCGGAGGACGGCGGCAGCTATTTCGACATGGCCGCAAACGCAATGAAGCTCGGCGACGCGCTCGACTTCAATTCCGCAGGTGACGGAAAGCTCCGCATCAAGGGGACGATCGTCCAGAGCCAGAGCGGCGACGAGAGCTATGTGGGCTGCTACCGGGGGGTGTTCGACCTCGCCGTGACGTACTACAACGGCGACGAGGTCACGTACACTGACAACGGCATTACGTCGATGTACCGGATGGTCAGCGACACGCCCTGCCGGGGCATCGCCCCCACGTCTACGCTGCACTGGCAGGTCATCGCGCAAGGCTCGCAGGGTGAAAAAGGAGACAAGGGAGAGCCGGGCGACAAGGGCGACGATTTCACGCCCAACCTCATCAGGGGCGGCGGCGAGAAGATGACTTCCTCGACATACCTGCTCGGCTCGTGTCCGTGGGACGGCCGCCCCTCCGCAGGGACGCAGTGCACCCTCACGATTTGCGGAAAGGTCGGCGCAAAGGACACAGGCATAGTGCTGTTCCAGAACGAGGGACACACCCAGATAACAGGCGAGTTCCACTTCAAGACCGAGACGGTGAAGTCATACCCCTTTGTCGTAACCGACTCGACGACCGCCAAGAAGACGGACATCAACTTCTACCACTACCCCAACGACAGCGACTTCGACCCGGACACCTACGTCAAGTGGGCGGTCGTGACCGTCGGCGACACCGTGGTAAAGGCGTGGATGCCCTCGGCTTCGGAGATGAAGGGCGCGCCGGGGGCGGACGGAAAGGACGGCGCGGACGGCAAGAACGGAAGCCCCGGAAACTATACCGAGATGCGCTACGCGAAGAACGGCTCGACTTCAACGCCGCCCGCGGTGGCAAGGACGGCGCTGAACCCGACAGGCTGGACGACCGCGATGCCCTCAGTCGGATTGCTCGAGTACCTCTGGATGATTTCGGCGGTAAAGTCGGGGGACGGATTAAGCCTCGTTTCCAACTGGTCTACCCCAGTCAGGGTCACGCCTTACAACGGCGTTGACGGCAAGAACGGCGCGTCGTACTCCCCCAACCTCCTGACCGGCTCGGGAAGGCAGCTCTCCTCATCCGCATACCTGCTCGGGAAGTACGCCTGGGCGAGCCGTCCCGACAACGGAACTTCCTGCACCCTGACAATATGCGCGAAAGTCGGCAGCAAGGACGACGCGATTGTCTTGTTCCAAAACGAGGGGTACACACAGATTGGCGACTTCACCTCAAAGGAGGAGACGGTCAAGTCGTACCCGCTGAATGTAATCGGCGCGATGGGAGCACCCTCCACCGACATCGCGTTCTACCACTACCCCAACGACAGCAGCTTCGACACCGGAACTTACGTCAAGTGGGCGGTCGTGACCCTCGGCGCGGACATGCCAGCTGCCGCATGGGTGCCCTCGCTCGCCGAGATGAAGGGCGAAAAGGGCGACGCAAGCCCCTCGCTCGTCTTCCGGGGCGACTACGACAGCGCGGCGACGTACTACGGCAACAGCACCCGCGTCGACGCCGTCAGGTACAACAGCCACTACTACATCGCACGCTCTGACGCGGGCGCGTTCTCGAACACCCTGCCCACGCGCAAGACCAAGTGGAACGACTTCGGCGCGGAGTTCGAGACAGTGGCGACACAGCTCCTCCTCGCCGAGAACGCAAACATCGCCGGCTGGATTTTCAAGGACGGGAAGCTCTGCAGCCAGAGCGGCAACACATACCTCGACGGGAAGACCGGAGACGTGCGCCTGAAAGGCACGGTACAGCACTCCACCGGAACGGCGGGCGTTTTCTCCGACGTTGACATATTCACCCTGCCGGCAAGGTCTTCCGTGCAGACATCGGCAATTTCAATGGGCAACGACAAGGACGACATCGGGAAACGCTGCATAATGACAAACAGCTCGGAACGCGGCAGCAACGGCTTCTACCGCGTCAGCCTGCGCATTTTCGGTTTCGTCGGCGATTCCTGCCGCACCGAGGTCTCGGAGTCCTTCCTCATCGCGCCGCAGGAATCCGTGGAGATGACCTGCTTCGAGCTGCCCGCCGGGAGCAAAGTCCTCGGGGAGGCTGTGTCGCCGGGCGGGTACTGGAAGATTACCAACCGCTACAACAAGGAGATGCCACCGGTAGTGGCAATGGGCATGGTGACGAACTCCACGGCTTCGCCGGGCGCGACGGTACAGGGTACGTCAATCGCCGGGACAAGCGGCTTTGCAGTCAGCAGAGGCAGCACTGCCGCCAGCGACGGAACTTACACCGTCACGCTGCCCTCTTTCTTCACAAGGGCTGCGAACATGCTCATCATGGTGACCGGGGTCGGCTCTTGCCAAGGACAGTCTTCGGCGGTAAAGGCGACCGTAATCTCCCAAAGCGGCAACAAGTTCACCGTAAGGACTTCAGACGACGAGTCCGACAACGCCGGTAGCTTCAATTTCGTGGTTTACTCTTTCGGGGGTTTCAACATCAGCTAACATCACAATCATGGACACAGAGATACTCAACATCGGCTGCACGCTCCTCGGCACTGTGCTGGGGGCGTGCGGAACGCACCTGTTCAAGTCGGGGCGGCGCAAGGCCGCCGCAGAAGCCGACCGCGCAATCATCGACAACTACGAGGCGCGGCTTGCCGACCTGCACAAGGTCATCGACCTCAACAACGAGAACGAGGCGCGGCACGCCGCAAGGGTCGTGGAACTCAACAAGGCTCTCGACGACAAGACAGACCAGATACGCAAGCTCAACGACAAGGTATACACCTCGCAGCAGGAAGCCAACCGCGCAAACGACCGCGCCGACGAGTGCCAGAAGGAGAACACCGAACTCAAGCTCAAGCTCGCCCGCGAGAAGTGCGGCACATACGACTGCATCAGCCGACAGCCTCCCACAGAGGACACGCGCCGCGCGATAGCGGCAAAGCAGCGCAAGGAACGTGTAAAGGAAACGCTGAAACCTTTGCACGACAAGCAGGACACATAAAGAAACTTTACACGACAAAGCAATGGCAGACGCAAACAGACTCAAGCCGATTATCCTCCGCTGGGAGGGCGGCTTCGCAGTCGTCCCCGGCGACCGGGGCGGCGCGACAAACAAAGGCATCACCATAGGCACGTTCCGCCAGTTCTTCGGGCAAGGCGCGACCGTCGAGCAGCTGAAGCGCATGACAGACCAGCAGTGGATGACAGTGTTCCGGCGCGGCTTCTGGGACAAGTTCCGCGCCGACGAGATACGCAGCCAGTCAGTAGCCGACATCTGCGTGGACTGGGCATGGAACTCCGGCACGAAGACCGCCGTCCGCAAAGTGCAGACGCTGCTGGACGTGACGGCTGACGGCGTGGTCGGCGCAAAGACCCTCGCAGCCATAAACGCCGCAGACCCCCGGCAGCTGTTCGAGCGCGTCAAGGCGGCGCGGCTCGCGTACGTCGACAGCATAGTCCGCCGAAGCCCCTCGCAGCGCAAGTTCCTGGGCGGCTGGCGCAACCGCATTAACTCGTTCACTTACTCGGGGTAACTGCGCGGTTTACTCGAAAAATGCATCATTTTGCTGACCCCAGCAAAATGGTCGATACCGCGTTATTTGAACAAAATCAGCAAGATAAGCAGACTTAAATCCGCTTGGCGTTACGCGGAATTTACCCGAAGTTTACTCGAAAACGCGCTGATTTACCCGAAATTTACCCGAAACAACCGCGTTATTTTACTTTTGACCGCCAAAGTAACACAATGAGAAAGCTATTATACTTACTGACAATACTGGCGTTGCTGCCCTCGTGCAGCCGCCGCATATACGTTCCTGTGGAGAGCGTCCGCGAAGTCCACGACACCGTCCGCATCGACACGGCGAGCCGCCGCGCCGACATCATCATACGACGCGACAGCGTAATCGTCCGCGACAGCATCGCCGTCGTCATCAACGGCGACACCGTCGTCCGCGAGGTGTGGCGGTGGCGCGAGCGCGTCCGCGAGGTGCATGACACCGTGAGGGTCGCAACGGCCGCAAGCCGCGACGCATCACACACCGACACCGCCAAGACCGCGCAAGTCGTCGAGGTCGAAAAGCCCCTGACATGGTGGCAGCGTGTGCAGATATGGCTCGGCAGGGTCACGGTGACAGCCGCCGCACTCGCCGCCGCATGGCGGATATACCGCCGCCGTCAGAAATGATTTCCGAAATACCCGAAAAAACGCTATATTTGCAGTGCTGATTTTGTGCCTGAAATCGGTTTCGTTTTACCTCCCGGCGCGTGTTTTCCGCCCTGCGCCGGAAGGGCTTTTTTGTGCTAAACTGGTGCTGGCTTGCCACCCACAGATTTTCCAAACATTGGTAACAACTTATATCACTGCCAATTACATAGTTACACCTACATTCTGCGTCGGAAAGTAGGGCTGTGTTTTCCGCATCCAAAGCACATCTAAACGGACAATTTAGAGAATTTGCGGGCGGGGATTTGCGGCTTCCGGAAAAAATGACTAACTTTGCGGTCGCAAAGCGGTTAGGGGTTTCTGCCGCTGCGCAACTCATTAATAACCAATCAGAAACCGGTAAAGTTATATGGCAACTAAAATAAGATTGCAGCGCCATGGCCGTAAGGGCTATGCGTACTACCCAATCGTTATCGCCGATAGCAGGGCACCACGTGATGGTAAATTTATTGAAAGGATAGGTTCTTATAATCCGAACACTAATCCTGCTACAATAAGTTTGGACTTCGACCGTGCTCTGTATTGGGTAGAAGTAGGTGCAATTCCTACTGACACAGTTCGCAATATCCTCTCACGCGAGGGTGTGATGATGATGAAACACCTCCGTGGCGGCGTCAAGAAAGGCGCGTTCAACGAAGAGGAGGCACAGCGCCGCTTTGACGCATGGAAGGCTGACCGCAACAAGGCTGCCGCTTCCGTACAGGCAAAGGCTGAGGCTGCTGTAGCCGAGGAGAAGAAGTCTCGCCTTGAGGCTGAAGTAGCCAAGAACAAGGCTAAGGCTGAAGAGGTGGCCAAGAAGAAAGCGGAGAAACTCGCCGCTGAAGAGGCTGCCGCCAAGGAAGCTGCCGAAGCTGCTGCTGCCGCTGCTCAGGAAGGCGCGGAGAACACTGAGGCCGAGGCTGCTCCCGCAGAGTAATCTGACAACTATGCCGACTGGCGCGTATCATCACGCCTGACGGTCATGACATTGGCATCGATGCCTCCATGCGAGGTCGTCGATGCCTTTTCACTATACCATACGCCGTTAACCGTTTGACACCCCTCACATTATGTCTGACACCAACAATACAGCAGCCGAGTTCGGATGCGTGAAAAACATTTGCCGTACACTGTTCGAGAAGAAGATGAATGACTACGGCACTTCATGGCGCGTAATGCGTCCGTCCAGCATCACCGACCAAATCATGATAAAGGCGCGGCGGATACGCTCGCTCGAGGAGAAAGGGGGCTGCGGACTTGTGGCTGAAGGCGTCGAGCCGGAATACATCGGCATAATCAACTATTGCATCATCGCACTGGTACAGGTGTCGGAGGGGTGCGGCGACGAGCTGCCGCCCGCCCGCGTGATGCAGCTGTACGACAAATGGTTTGACAGCGCGACCTCGCTCATGACCGCCAAGAACCATGACTATGACGAGGCGTGGCGCGACATGCTCGTCACCTCATTTACCGACATCATCCTCCAGAAGCTCATGCGCACTCGCAGCATCGAGCTGCACGGCGGCAAGACAGAAGTCTCGGAGGGTGTCGAGGCGAACTATATGGACATGATAAACTACGCGATATTCGCGCTCATCAAGCTTGGCGTATGTCAGAGGAAATGACTTTTGCAGAGGCCGGGGAAATCCGGTCTCCAGGGCTGAAATGGTGGCAGACGGCATTGACATGGCTGCTGCGCATCGCCGTCGGCGGCACGTTCATTTTCTCGGGCATCGTCAAGGCCATCGACCCGTGGGGGACGCTGTACAAGCTGCAGGACTATGCGGCGGCTATCGACCTGTTTGCTGCTGGGCAGTCGCTGCTGCTCACATTCGCGTTCATACTGTTCATACTCGAGTTCATGACCGGCGTGTTCCTTGTCACCGGCAGCTTCCGCCGCTTCTCCCCTGTCATGGTGATGCTCTTCATGGCGGTGATGCTCCCGCTCACGCTCTGGATTGCCATAGCTGACCCGGTGGCGGACTGCGGCTGCTTCGGCGATGCATGGGTCATTTCCAACTGGGCTACATTCTGGAAAAATGTCGTTATAACCCTTGCTGCCGTATGGCTGCTGATATATAACCGGCGCGTGCATTGGGTCATTACCCCTGCACTGCAATGGGTGTCGTTTGTCGCCACCGGCATATACGCGATGATAATCGGGTTGACAGGCTATACCGTGCAGCCGCTCATCGACTTTCGCGACTACAAAGTCGGCGAGCCGCTCGTCACTGCCGACGCGGAGAGCGAGACCGAGCATTTCGTGTTCATCTATGAGAAAGACGGCGAGCAGAAGGAATTTTCAGAGACAGACTCGCTTCCCGACGAGAGCGACGGCTGGCAATTCGTGGAACGCCGCCAGCTGCCAGCTAAGACCAGCAAAGCCGCCGGCCCGCAACGCGACCTGCGCATCTGGTCTATGGACGGCGAGGAGGATGTAACCGAAGAGGTGATGCCGCGCAAGGGGGAAAACCTGTTTGTGCTGATGATGCCAACGCTCGAAAATGTGAGCATAGCCTCGACGTGGAAAATCAACTCCCTCAAGCAATGGGCAGACGAACACGCCACAGACTTCTATGCCGTTGTGGCAGCATCGGGAAAGGAGATTGAGGAGTGGCAAGACCTGTCAATGGCAGACTACCCTATCTATTCTGCCGAGGACACGTCGATCAAGGAGGCTGTGCGCGGAAACCCGGCGGTCATCTATCTGACTGACGGCAAGATAGCATGGAAAAGCACTCTCGGCGCATTGCGCGGCGATGACTTCATGGATGCAGAGGAAGCTCCCGACGCGATGTCGATGTACCGCGACTGCATACCCATGGCAAAGCGTGTGACGGCGGTTTACATACTCGTGCTCGCGGTGCTTACAGCGCTGTCATTCATGCCCAAGGCGTTCTCGCCAGCGTTCCGGGGCATACGCCGCCTGTTCCGCCGACGCAAATCAGAGTCGCCAGAGCAGGAACACGACCATCACACCTCGTGAGATTGTGCAGCCCTGTAGGGACACGGCGTGCCGAAAGCACTGAAAAA
>DHKE01000060.1 GCA_002404675.1 Porphyromonadaceae bacterium UBA4702
ATGTCAGCTTGCTTGCCTCCACCTGCTTGTCGAGCAGCTGGTATTCGTATGTCTGGCCAACTGCCGATTCTGGAGCGCGGAACAGGCCTTGCGGACTGCCGGGCGCCGCGAGCGTCTTGTTGTCAGCTCCGACCGGGCGGACATAGCTGATGTCAACAGTGCCGAGGGGGTGTCCCATTGCCTGCGCCAGCAAGTCGCGGAGTGAGAAGACCGCATTTTCGACCTGAATACGTGTTGTCTTGAACTCGTTCCGGCGCAGTTGCACCTGCAGCAAGTCGTTCCGGTTGCGCACGCCGGCATCGACAGCTGCCTGAACATCTTTGACCAGGTTGGCGAGCTGGCGGTCAAGCGTGTCGAGTGTCACGAGCTTTTCCTTGAGCATCACTATCTGCCAGTAATACTGCTCGGTGGCGAGGCGGATTTCGTTTTCGGTCAAGCAGCGTTGCAGCTTGGCAGCCTCCTCCCCTACCGCCGCGAGCTTGTTGCCGTTGATGATTTGCCCACCAGCAAATATGGGCTGCAAGGCGGAGATGCCGGCTGCCACGCCGTCCTTGGCAAACGAAAATCCGAGTCCCATGACATTGACCTGAAGCAGTCCCTTGTCCGTCACGAAACCGCAGCCCATGGCTTCAACGGTCGGGAAGAACTTGGTCAGAGCCTCTTTGCGCTGCTCTGCGGAAATGGCAATCTCGTTGTTGGCATTGCGCAGCTTAATGTTGTTGCGTGCTGCCTCATCAAGGCACTCATCGAGCGTATACAGCTTAGCGTGTTCGGTCATAACACTGTCCTGTGTCGTTTTAGCATCGACCGGCAATCGGAGCAAAGCCGCTCCGCAGAGCAACAGCACAATGTATTTAGTTTTCATCATCAGTTTCATCATTAACTCGACAATCAACTGTTTTCATTTCCGTTTTGTCCTTTCTGCCGAACGCCATAAGGTAGCCGACAGGGAGCACTGTCAATATGAAGAACATCGATATGAGCGCACCGTAACCGATGACTGTACCCATGGGCATCCACAGCGTGCTTCCGCCGATTATCATAGGCACAACGCCCATTGACGCAGCTGCGGAAGTCAGGAATATCGGGCGCATACGGCGGCTTGCCGAGTGCCAAATGGCATCGCGGACTGTCATGCCCTCCTTGTAACGCAGTTCCTCGGCGTAGTCATACATGATGATGCCGTTTCTCACAATGATGCCCATCAGGCACACAAGCCCCAGCACACAAGTCACGCTGAACGAAACGCCCTGAATGGCAATGCCGGCAGCAGCGCTGAAGAGGGAGAACGTCATGGCGGTGAAGATGAGCAGCGAGAGGCTTATCTTGTGGAAGTGCGAGAGGAGTATGAAGAATATCATCACTGCAGCTACAACAAGGCCGGAAATCACTGCGGCCATCTTGTCATTGTCGTCCTCATATTCACCGCCGAGGGTCATGTCAACGCCCTGTGAGAGCTGGACTTGCTTCAGTTTCTCCTGCATACGTTCAGACGCTGCCATTGCGTTTACGCCGCGTTTCAAGTCAGCCATTACAGTAACCGTCGGTATGCCGTTGCGGCGCACTGTCTGGCCGTTTTCCACTGACGGCACAACGTCGGCGACCTGCCGCAGCGGGACGGTGTTCAGGCCTCCCAGCACCGGCACTCGCTCGTCAAGCAGGTTGTCTGTGGTGGAATGGTCAGCGCGTGTGCTTTTCAGCACCACGGGGACATCATTGTTGCCCTCCCACACATCAGCGACAGCCAAGCCGCTGCCGTAGCGCATGGTAACGAGAGTTTCGATGTCGGTATTGTCAATTCCGAGCCGTGAGGCTGCATCCTCCTTCAGTCTGACAGTCACCGACGTGAGCGGCTCGCGGAAGTCAGTGCGCACCAGTTTCATTTCGGGCATGGAGTGCAATGCGGCCTTCACCTTTTCGGCATCTGCGGCAAGAGCATTCTTGTCCTCGCCGCTCAGCCGTATCTCTATCGGGCAGTTAGGCTCGTTGTATGTCAGTTGCTTGAACTTCACGACAGCTTCGGGGAAGACATCTGCGTACTTGTCGGCATACTCGTCGAGGACAGCCTCTGTAGCGTCTTCGCTCTCGGTATTGACGATGAACTGCGCATAGTTCTTGTCCGCTATCTGCGGGGCGTATGCCGTATGGAAGCGAGGGGAGGAACACCCCTGAAATGACGTGACCGACACCACGCGCTTGTCCTTGCGCAGTATTCGCTCAAGGCTGTCAGCCACCGATTGTGTCTTTGCCAGCGACGAGCCTGTCGGCAGGTATATCTCAACGGCAAACTGGTTTCGCTGCGCCTCGGGCATCATCTGCTGCGGAAGGCTGTTTATCCAGATTGCCCCGCAGAGTATGCCCGTTATGCCCAAAACGACCGTAGCCTTGCGGTGGTCGAAGCAGAAGGTCAGCAGTCGGTCATACCGCTTCTGTATCAGGTCGAGAAACGAGAACGCCTTCTTGCCTGTGCGTGGGTTCATCTTCTCTTTCAGCGGCTTGCGTATGCACCAGTACTGTATGGACGGAACGACAAGCGATGCGACCGCGAGCGACACGACCAGCACTATGCTGATAGCCCAGGGGAACGACAGGATAAAGTCGTACACCTGACCGGCGCATACGACGAGGAACGGGAAGAACGTGATGCTTATGGCGAGCGTAGCCGTGAATACTGACTTGAAGAAGCGCGTGGCACTGTTGACGGCCGCATTCCAGCGGTCCACGCCCTCGCCAAGCTGCTCCAGGTAATTGTCGATGATGACGATAGCGTCATCGACTATCATGCCCAACGTGACTATGAGGGCAGCGAGGGTGACGGTATTCAGCTCGATGCCGAAAGCATAGTACAGCCCAAGCGAGGTGAATATGGTAATGGGAATGGTGGATGCTGCCACCAACGCCACGCGCATCGGCAGCAGGAGCATCACTACGAGGACGACCGCCACGATTGCTATGACTATCTCATGCAGGAAGTTGACGACGCTGTCCCCGACGACCTTGCTCTGGTCTGTGATGCGGCTGATGCTTACCTCCTGCGGCAGGGTCGGCTGGAACTCCTCCAACGCCTGGTCGACAGCGTTGCCCATCTCCACAACGTTCTCCCCTTTTTTCATCTCAACGCTAAGCAACAAGCACTTCTTGCCGTTGCTCGTGATGCGGCTCTCCGCCTCGGGGTATTCACGCTTGACGGTGGCGATGTCCTTCAGCCGGACATTCTCGCCGTCAGGGGAGCTGTAGACTATCTGCTGCCCGATGTCGTATATTGAGTTGAGCGATTTGGCGACATTGACAGGCATCGTGTATTCAATGCCGCGTATCCGTCCGCCTGATGCGGCAAACCCTTTCTTGGCAAGAGCCGTCGCCACCAGCTGGTCATTCAGCCCGTAGTTGGCGAGGCGGTCATTGTCGAGTATCACGGAAATCTGCTCCTGCTGCAAGCCGCTCACCGTGAGTCTCCCGACACTCGGGATAGCCCGCAGCTTGTCCTCCAGCCTGTCCATATAGTCCGACAGCTCACGGTATGTCTTCTCTTCGCTCTCCATGGCAATGAGCAGCGAGGAGGTGTCGCCGAAATCATCCTTGACAGCCACAGCCAGCACATTCTTGGGCAGCTCGCCCTTGAACGTCTGCACGCCGTGCTTGAACTTGCTCCAGAACTCGTCCTTGTCATTGAGGTTGTCATTGAGCTGGACCATGATGTAGACTATGCCGTCGCGGCTCATGGAGTATGTCTTCTCCTTCTTGACCTCCTCAAAGCTGAATATGTAGTTCTCGAGCGGGCGTGTCACCTGCTCCTCCATCTCCTTGGCGGTATTGCCGGGGGCGACGGCTACCACTATGCCCTGACGCACGGTGAAGTCCGGGAACTCGTTCTTCCGCATATTAGGAAGGCTGTAAATGCCGAAGGCAATCAGGCAGCACACCACCAGCACGACTATCTGCCGATAGTGCATTGCCAGCTCTACGGGGTTCATTTTCTTCTTCATCACCGCTTAGCCTTTACAGTAGTGCCTGTGCACACTTTCTGCTGCCCCTCGACTATCAGCCTGTCGCCGGGCTTCAGTCCGCTTGCAATCACGACCCCATCGGCGCGGAACTCGCCGCACACCACGGTGCGCCGGGCAGCCTTGCCCTTTTCGTCAACCCACACGAAGTTGCTGTTGTCGTCGCCGAGCTGGATTGCATTGGCTGGTATGACAATCTCACGGCCTGTGTCAGTTTCCGGTTTCTGCGGCTTGGCCAGCCTCACGTCAGACACCATGCCCGGCAGCAAGTCGCGGCTTGGGCTGTCTATCCTTATCTTGACAGCATACGAGCGCGACATGGCGTCGGCTATGACCCCCTTCTCGATTACACGCCCCTCAAACATCTTGTCGCCGAGTGCTTCGATGCGGATATTTGCGCGTTGTCCGACGCTGATGCCTGCAATCTCGCCTTCGGGCACTGATATTTTCACATTGAGGTTTCCGGTAGTCGCCAGTTTCGCCACAGGTATGCCAGGGCCTACATTCTGCCCAGGCTCGGCATACTTCTCTGATATGACACCCGAACATGGAGCGTACAGCTTGCAGTCCGCGAGGTTCTTGCGGGCTATGTTCTCGGCAGCCACGGCTTCCTGCAACGCGCTCTGCGCCTCGACCCACTTGATGTCGGGCAGACTCCCCTTGTCATGCAGCTGCTTGTACCGCTGATACGCATCCTCGGCCTGCGCACGTGCCGCATGAGCCATGTCATAGCTGTTTTTCAGCGACGAGGGGTCTACCGTGGCTATCAGCTGCCCTTTGCTGACACGGTCACCGGGCTTGACATTCAGCTGGCGGATTGTCCCTGCCACTGCGAAACTCAGAGCTGTACTTGCGTCCTCCTCCACAGTGCCGGAATATCCGTAGCTGTCTGCTGCGGAATGCTCGTTGCCTACTGTTATCTCCTTGACAACGACAGCGTCTTGAACTGCGCTGCCGCCCTCCCCCTTGTCGGTGCAACTTGCAAGCGATGCCACGGATATGATTGCAAGTGCTGCGGACTTGCTGCTGAATATGTATGTCGATTTCATTGCTCCGTTGTTATTTCTGCTGCAAAGTAAATGATTTGGCGCGAATTGGGAAAATACCGGCAGGTGGAAAAATTGTCCTGTTCGCGAAATCCTGTACAAAAGCATCACTAAACATAATCCTGAATATTGTCCGCCTTGGCCGTTGTCATCATTTCAGGGTTAGCCTCTCTGTCCCGTTTCGGGAGTTTCTTGGCGACTTCGGCATAGCTGTGGCGTATCATGACGCGGATGAGGGCATCTGGCAGCGAGCCGAACATGTCTATCTGGTTCCAGTGGGTTTTGTTCATGTGCCACGCGCCTGTGATTTCAGCATGGCGGGCGCGCAGCGCGACAGCATGTTCGGGCTTGCACTTGAGGACAAACCATTGTGGGTTCTCCAAGTCCAGCATCGCGAAAATCTTGCCCTTCACACGGAATGCCAACGAGGTTTCGTCAAACGGCAGATCCTCTGTCGCCAAGGGCAGCGACAGGCAGTATTCGCGTATAGTCTCAACGTCCATGTCTTCTCAGTTATGCTATTGAAATCAGTTCGATGTCAAATATCAGCGTAGAGCCGGCAGGGATGCCGGGCTGCGCATACTTGCCGTAACCCAGTTCAGCGGGTATGTACACCTCCCAGCGGTCGCCGGCGCACATCTGCTGCACAGCAGCTACCCAGCCCCCGATAAGGTCGCGCAGCCGCATTGCCAGCGGCACGCCCCCTCGGCTGCTGTCAAACTTCTTGCCGTTTATGGTTTTGCCGGTATAGTGGGCGGTTATGACGCTGCCCAGCGTCGGGTGCTTGCCGTCGCCCTTGCCCTCGGCTATTACCTTGTAGCATACGCCACCGGGAAGCTGATGCACGCCCTCCTCCTTTGACTTGGCTGCGAGCCATTCCCTGTTGGCTTGTGCGTACTGTCGTTTGTTCATGTCGTCAGAATGAATATGTCCCTGTCAACAGCACGGAGTGCGTCCTCTCGCCCTTGCAGCTCACGTCTGAATCCGAGGATTGGAAGCCGTCATAGAGGTAGAAGTTGGACTGCTTGTAAGACAAGGCTATCGAGAAGCGGTCGAAAGCCGCCTCGATGCCAGCCTCGCCGCGCCAGTAGAACCAGCGTGACTTGTATGACCCTGATGCGCCGGGTGAGAGCGTTATCCCCGGCGACGCGAACAGGTGGAAGTCTATGCCTGCGCTCTCGAGCGAGAACAGCCGGGGCGTGCGCACTACCACCGAAGGCGAGAACGTGAACCGTGCCGTGTAGTTGTCGTCGTTGTAATAATAGTAGTCGTCATACGACCCCCACGAGTTGATGATAAAGTCCGGCATCGAACTCAACTCCATTGGCAGCCCGATTTCCGCGCGCAATCCCACGTACGGTATCGGGAAATAGGCGATGCCGAAATCAATCTCGTAGTCATTGTCGCTTACGCCGAATGTCGCGGACGCTTTCCACGGCAGGTATGGCTCATCCTCATATACCGTGTCGGCCATGCAGCACGCTGATGATGCGGCGAGCGCGGCTGCAAGGCAAATCCTCTTGGCATTTGTGAGCGTCGGCATACCCTTGTCCGTTGATTGTCAGAAAGCGATACGCCCCTTCTTGGCCATTTCCACCATTTTCTCCCCCGGGACGAGGTATATCTCAAGGCGGCGGTTCTTGCTGCGGTTGTCCATTGAGATATTCGGCGTGTCAGCCAGCGGGCGCGAGTCGCTCAATGCGTACGGGAACAGGTAGTCCGTGTTGAGGCCGGGCTGCTCCTCAAACCAGTCCGTTACGGCCAGCACACGGGATTCGGTTATCTGCTGGCGGTATACCGGCGAGCCGGTGTTGTCGGTATGCATGACCAGCATCACACGCCACATGTCCGGCTGCTTGAGGTAACGCTTCACAGGCTCGAGGTACTTGTGCGAGTCCTCGCGCAGCTCGGTGCTGTTGGGGGCGAAGAGCAGCGATGCCGGTATGGTGATGAGCAGCACCTCCTTGTTGCGCAGGTTCTCGACCGTACAGGCGTTGTCGCTCTTGCCGTATACGCCTCGCAGCAGCACGTTGCGGGCTTCCTTCTCCTGGAACTTGCGCACCAGGTCGCCGGCCTTGCCCGTGTCCGTGGAGTTGAGCATCTGTATCCACGTCAGGTCTGCCAACGCCTCGGGGTCGCTCTGCGCTCCTGCTGCGACAGGCGTCAGCGCTGCGGCCAGCGCGATGAACGCCTTAGATATTGTTCTCAAGTGATTCCTCATATTCCAATTCTCCTTTGACAATGTCGGCTATGTCTGCCGAGGGGATGTCGAGTTCTTCGTCCTCGCGCACCTGTGCCTTCACATAGTCGATCAGCTCATCGACGTTGAGGAGTTCCTCCTCGCCCTCGATGTCATTGAGCGACAGCATTCCCTTGCTCTCGTAGAAGTCCCATATCAGGTCAGCCACACAGAGTATGTCGTTGTCCGTATACTTCTCCTGTCTGTTTTCGCCCAGATAGTTGCGGATATATTCAACCGCATTCTCCTCGTTGTATCCTATGTCAATGCCCATAACGTCATAGATTGAGATTTACAATTCCCTCGGGGAGGTTCATTCTGATAACGCGGCTTTCGGTGTCAATGTTGTCTATGAAGTCCCCTGAAATCGGTATGTAGACAGTGCCCTCGGGGTTGTCAACGATGAACAGCGCGTTTTGCGTCGAGAGGTCAACGTCCGCGATTGTGCCGATTTCGCCATGGGCGGCATCGCAGACTCTGTAGCCGATGAACTCGTCGGCATAGCCCCCCTCGCCCTCTTCGTCCTCGTCCGGCAGCATCTCGTAGTCGGCTGTACGGATATAGATGGCCTTGTTGACAAAGTCACGCGCCTCCGCCTCGGTGTCGATGCCTTGCAGCTTCACGAGCGAGGCTCTCGCCCCCTTGCTGCGTATGCCCTCGATGAAGAACGGCACGAATATGCCGTCCATGTCAACCACGAGCGGCGTTTCAGGGGTCAGCGCGCCAGCGTCTATGTCAAGCACTGCGTTCAGCTCCCCCCGCAGCGCGTGGGTCTTGAAGAACTGCCCTGCCTCGACTATGTCCTTTGCTTCAATCATACGGCTGTCAGTCGGCTATGCGGGTTATTCTTGCGCCCAGACGGTTGAGCCGCTCGTCAATGCGCTCATATCCACGGTCTATCTGGTCGATGTTCTGTATCCTGCTTGTGCCCCGGGCTGCCATTGCGGCTATGAGCATCGCTATGCCGGCGCGTATGTCGGGCGACACCATGTTTGTAGCGTTGAGGCTGTGCAGCTTGCCAGAGCCTATGACTGCGGCGCGGTGAGGATCGCACAGGATGATGCGTGCGCCCATGTCTATGAGCTTGTCTACGAAGAAGAGGCGGCTCTCAAACATCTTCTGGTGTATCAGCACGCTCCCCTTGGCCTGTGTCGCCACCACGAGGAAGATGCTCAGCAAGTCTGGCGAAAGCCCCGGCCACGGAGCGTCGGCGATGTTCATTATCGAGCCGTCGATGAACGTCTCTATCTCGTACGAGTCGCCCGTATTGACTATGATGTCGTCGCCGTCTATCGTGAGGTAAATGCCCAGCCGCCCGAAGGCGTCGGGTATGATGCCAAGGTCAGGCACGCTCACGCCCTTCAGCCGTATGTCCGAGCCTGTCATGGCGGCTATGCCGATGAAGCTGCCCACCTCAATCATGTCAGGCAGCAGGCGGTGCGTCGCGCCGCCGAGGGTGTCCACGCCCTCTATTGTGAGAAGGTTCGAGCCGATGCCCGAAATTTTCGCGCCCATTTGCGTCAGCATCCGGCACAGCTGCTGTATGTACGGCTCGCACGCGGCGTTGTATATCGTTGTCGTCCCCTCGGCGAGTACGGCAGCCATTATCAGGTTGGCAGTTCCCGTGATAGACGCTTCGTCGAGCAGCACATACGCGCCTTTGAGCCGCCCCGGCGACGAGATGTCATAGATGTGCTTGTCCGGGCGGTATCCGAAGTCTGCGCCGAGCCGCGCCAGGCCGAGGAAGTGGGTGTCGAGGCGGCGGCGGCCTATCTTGTCGCCTCCGGGCTTGGGCAGTATGGCCTTGCCGAAGCGGGCGGTCATAGGGCCGATTATCATCACAGAGCCGCGCAGCGACTGCGCCTTGCGCACGAAGGTGTCGGTATGTATGTAGTCGATGTCGATGTCGTCTGCCTGGAACTCGTATGTGCCGGCACCCAGCCGCGAGACCTTGACCCCCAGGTCTGCCAGCAGCGAGATGAGGTTGCGGACATCGAGGATGTCCGGTATGTTGGAGATTGTCACTTTCTGCGGCGTGAGCAGCGTGGCGCATATCACTTCCAGCGCCTCGTTCTTCGCGCCCTGCGGCACTATCTCGCCGCTGAGCCTGTGGCCTCCCTCTACTATGAATGTACTCATGGTGTCTGTGCTTCTGTGGATGACGGCAGCGCACGGGCGCGGCCTGCTACTTCTTCTTTTTCTTCTTCTGCGTTTCAACTGGGGTCACGTCGCGGAACTCATGCAGTATGTACGTCTTGGGGTCGAGGACAATCCGCCCCTTGGAATACTCGGCCAGGTCGCGCAGTATCCGCGCATCGTCAACGCCTTCCCTGTTGTGCGCCAGCATGAGCTTCTTCATGTGGTGGGCTATCATGGAGATGAGCGCGTCCTTGTCCTCGCCGTCCTCCATTTCAGCCACACGGTCTATCATCAGCTGGATGTTGCGGCCGTAGAACCGGTGCGCTATCCGCTTGCCGCCGTAGCTTATCTTGTTGGGGCGAGGGTGCATCTCTTCCGCGCTCGACACCTCGCAGGGGAAGTCGATGTCGAGCTTGAAGTCCGCGATTATGTTTATATGGTCCCACACCTTTCTCGAGCCGTCAACGCCGGTCACGAGCTCCGGGAACAGGCTCTCCATGATATGGGCTATGGTGTAGGCGCACCGTGTGCGTTCCTCGCGGTCGGGGATATGCACGCAGTAGTCTATCATCTGATGTATGTTGCGGCCGTATTCCGGCAGCTTCAGCGGTAGAAGTTGGGTATTGTATGGTACCATCTGGCTTGTTTCGTTTTTGCAAAGTTACAAATTTTGCGCGAATGTGCAAATTGCACGCTCCCGCTGTCCCTCATTATCCCAGCACTCTGTTGCGAGGCGTTGTGGTCTGGTACTCCTTGCGGTAATAGGGCACGCTGTATGCCGGGTCGATGAAGCGGCTCTCGCGGAAAGCCTTCTCCGCAAGGGCGACCATGTCACGCGCATGAGCCTCTATGCCGTCTATCCAGTGCGCCTCCGGCGAGGTTATGACGGCCTTGGCCTTGGCTGTCGCGTCGCCCATGAAGTAAGCCTTGCCGCCGGCTATAAGCTCCGCATACGAGCCGCTGTCGAGTATCATCGGCTGCGGCGCAAGCAGCTCGCGCAGCGCGAAATCGTATGCCGCCGTGTACACCTCCATGCGCCGTGCGTCCACCATTGGCACGAGTATCTCGTCCCCCTCCCAGTCCATGCTCTGGAACATTGCCTTGACCGCAAGCAGCTGCAGCGTGTCCACGCCTATCAGCGGCACGGACAGCCCCATGCACAGCCCCTTGGCCGTTGACAGCCCTATGCGAAGCCCCGTGTACGACCCTGGGCCCATGCTCACCGCGACGGCATCAGGCTTCATCTCCCGGCGGCTCATCTCCTGCATGCACTTCTCGACAAACGGCGCAAGCCGCTCGGCGTGCTTCATCCCCTCCATGTCCTCGAGCTGGTACTCCACCATGCCGTCACGGCTGACGGCGACCGAGCAGATGCGCGAGGAGGTTTCGATGTTCAGTATAGTTGACATATTCGGTTGTTATCATTGGTTTGATGATGACTGCGGCTGCCCGGAACAGGCGGCGAATGCCTCCACGCAGCGGATGCCGTCGATTGCCGCCGAGACTATCCCCCCGGCATACCCCGCGCCCTCACCTGCCGGGTAGAGGCCGCGTATCTCCACATGCTGCATGTCCTCCGCCCGGCGAGGTATGCGCACAGGGCTTGACGTGCGCGATTCCAGCCCCACAAGCGCAGCCTCCGGTGACAGGAAGCCCCTGCGCTGGCGGTCAAACACGCGGAAGCCCTCCTTCAGCCTATCGGCGATGAACGGCGGCAGCAGCTCGTCCAGGCGTGCCGCGTGTATGCCCGGGGCATACGAGCTGCGCGGCAGGCTTTCGGACAAGCGTCCGCGCACGAAATCCGTCATGCGCTGCGCCGGCGCGTTGAGCGTGCAGCCGCTCTGGCGGCAGAAACTGCGCTCCAACTCCTCCTGCAATGCCATGAGCTGGAGTGCGCCGTGAGGCGCGTACTCGGGGAAGTCCCCCGGGTGAACTTCAACCACCATGCCCGAATTTGCCCACTGCCCGGCACGCGCCGAGGCCGACATGCCGTTGACCACAAGGCCGTCAGGCGACGTCGCAGCCGGCACTATCACACCGCCAGGACACATGCAGAAACTGTACACGCCGCGTCCCCGTACCTGTGTGACAAAGCTGTATTCTGCCGCCGGGAGGTACTTGCCCCGCCCCTGCGGCGAATGGTACTGCAAGCAGTCTATCAGATGCTGCGGATGCTCCAGCCGCACGCCTATGGCAAGCCCCTTGGCCTCTATATGCACACCCGACGAGTGCAACATGCGGTACACGTCGCGTGCGCTGTGCCCCGTGGCGAGTATAACGGCATCGCCCCGGTACGCCCTGCCGTCAGCAGTAGTCACGCCTCGCGCCCTGCCGCCACTGACCGCCAACGCATCGACACGGCTGTTGAAATGCACCTCGCCGCCGTGGCTGGCTATGGTCTCGCGGATATTGCGGATGACAGCGGGCAGCTTGTCGCTCCCTATGTGCGGGTGAGCGTCTATGAGGATGTCCTGCGACGCGCCGTGCCGACACAGCAGCGACAGCACCTTCGCCACGCTGCCGCGCTTCTTGCTGCGCGTGTAGAGCTTGCCGTCGCTGTACGCGCCCGCACCCCCCTCGCCAAAGCTGTAGTTGGTGTCAGGGTCAACAGTGCCTTCTCGTGAGATTTGCGCCAGCTTCAGCCGCCGCGCCTCCACACTGTCGCCACGCTCCAGAACCACCGGGCGGATGCCGAGCTCCAACGCACGCAACGCCGCAAACAGCCCCGCAGGCCCTGCCCCGACTATCACGATGCAGCGTCCTGCACTGCTCACATCCTTGTAGTCAGGCGTTTCGACATCCAGCGCGACGCGGCTGTCATCGCCGCTGGCTACGCGCACCGTCAGGTTGACCCACACTCTCCGCTGGCGGGCGTCTATGCTGCGGCGCGTCACCGCCAAGGCGTTGACATCACCGGCGGACAGCCCGCACTGCCGCGCAGCAAGAGCCTTCAGCGCAGCGAGGTCGGCAGCCTCCTGGGGTGACACACGTATGTTGATATCCTGTACCATTGCAGTCGCGTTTAGAACCGCAAAGTTACTCAAAATCGACGACAACGCCGCCATGCACGCCGACATTTCGCTATTTCACGCTTGCAGCACAACGCCTGTTCGGTTTTGTTCGGCCTGTTCGGCGTATGCCAGCCCCCGAACACCCGAACAAGGCGAACACGCCCGAACACGCGCATATTCCCCACCTGTCGGAAGGTGAATTGTTAAAACGCAATTTCCGTCCGAAATTTTG
>DHKE01000043.1 GCA_002404675.1 Porphyromonadaceae bacterium UBA4702
ACATTATCGGCTGCAATTTGCTCATGTAAAACGGCAATAGAGTGCCGTGTCCCTACGCTGGCTGCGCAATCATGGTGGGCGAGAGTCGCGTCAGGGGAGGGGGAGGAGGTGGTCGAGGAGGACGTACCAGACGCGACCGGCGACGGTGGCGTAGCGGCCGGTGCGGCGCAGCTGGGTGATGTATTCGGCGACTTGCCGCGCGTAGCGGCGGTCGTTCCTTTCTGTGCCGAACTTGTAGTCTATCACGATGGCGTTGCCGCCAGCATCCACGACTATGCGGTCGGGGCGTTCCATGCGGCCCGGTCCTGTGAGTATCGTCCTCTCGGTGAGCACTTCCAGTCCGGGGGCAAACCATTCTGCCACTTCGGGACGCGATAGTTTCTCGGCGAGGATGCGCCGCGCTTCCTCGCCCTCACCGGCGGTCAGCGTTCCGTTGATGACGCGGCGGCGTATGGCTGTGTCGAGGTCGGCGGCGGTGACAACATCTGACATGATGTCGTGCAGACGGTTGCCGAGGCTTCGCGGGTCGGGGTCTGCGCTGTCGGCGTGCAGGCTCTCGGGGTCGCGGAAATGCAGGAAGCCTGATGGGTCGCGCACATAGTATTCGGATATGGCGTCGCCGTCGCTCTGGCGCAGTTTGCTGCCGAGGCGTGCTATCGCCTCGCGTGTCAGCGGCTCGCCGATGCACAGCGGCTTGTCCGTGCTGCACTCGTCTGTAGGGATCATGTCATGGGGCAGGGGGTAGGCGCAGTCGGCGGCTTCGTCATGCGCGAGTTCCCGCAGTTTGACGAGCAGGGCGTTGGCTGCGTATTCTGTCCTGTCCTGGGCGGAGGCTTCCTCGGGTATGAATATGTACAGCTCGGCAACGGCGCGTGTGAAAGCGACGTAGCTGGTGTTGATCATGTCCATCCGCACTTCGCGCACATAGTCCTGATATCCCTCTCGGTGCACCGTGTCCGCCATGGCGGCCCGGGTCTCTACGGGCAGCATCGGGGGTATGAGCGCGGCAAGCTCCTCCGGCAGTTCGAGCCCTTCGGGGGCGGTTTTCACCCAGCGCCATTCGGTTTTCTGGTCACTGACGGTCTGTTTCCAGTCGAACTTGGGTATGATGACGCATTGGTATTCAAGGCCTTTGGCCTTGTGTACAGTCATTATGGATATAGCGTCCACGCCTTCGGGCGAGGAGATGCTCTTTTCGCACCCTTTCGCGTCCCACCATTGCAGGAACGATAGTATATCGGAGGGGTACCGCTGGCAGTAGTCGAGTACAAGGTCTTGGAAAGCGGCGATATACGGAGCTTCGTCAATGCGGCGTTGCTGCGGCACGGCACGCAGGGCGACAGTTTCGACCAGCGCGGGCAGGGCGAGCGAGTCAACGGAGCGGATGAGGCTCTCGAGGTTGGAGCAGTCGGCGTTGTCGTTGCCGATGAGCTGCATGATTTCAGACGTAGACATCTCGGGATGCTCGAGCGCGAGCTGGTCGTAGCGGCAGTTGAACAGCGACAGCGAGAGTGTCTTGCAGTACCATGAGTTGGTAGCCTTGGCGCGTTCCTCCCGGGCTGCTTTCTCCTCGTCTATCGAGCCGTCGGCGATGAGGCGCATCACTGATATGATAGCCTTGACGCTCTCCGCGCCGGCGATGAGCAGCGACTCCTCGCTAACGAACTCAATTGGCTTGTCAGGGTTGTTCTTGTTATGCTCCACGAGGGTGTTGATCATCTGCCGTCCCTCCTGGTTTGTGCGCACGAGTACGGCAATGTCGGCATAGTTGTAGCCGCGGCTGTGCAGGTCGGCTATCAGGGCTGCCACGTCGGCGAAGTGCTTGGGCGGAATGTCGCTGTCGTCGCCGTTGTTCACGTCCGTTTCCATTTTCCCTTTTTCATAGCAGCGTATTTCGACATACCCCTCGCGGTTCTGGTTGGCGGGGTATTGCGCCACGTTGGCGTACAGGTCGGCGAAAAATGTTTTGTTGTCACTCATCGCATCGTCTAAATGCGTAGCAAGCGCGTGAAACGCCGAGTTGTTGAACTCGACGATGGTGCGCAGGCTGCGGTGGTTGGTGTTTTCGGCTTTGCTTTCGCCTCGCTCGTTCACCTGCCCGGGGAAATGCAGCGGGACTTTTTGAGAGATGAGCGAGGGGTCGGCGTTGCGGAAACGGTAGATGCTCTGCTTGGCGTCGCCGATGATGAGGTTGCCGTTGCCGCGAGACATGCTTTCCGTCACGAGCGGGCGCAGGTTGTCCCACTGCATTGAGGAGGTGTCCTGAAACTCGTCGATTAGGAAATGGTCGAGGCGGCTTCCGAGCCTCTCGTAGATGAAGGGCGCGTCATCGTCGCCGATCACGCGGTGCAGTATCGAGTTGGTCTCCGCCATGTCGATTACGTTCTGCTCGGCGAGCATATCCGCCGACTTGCGAGCGGCGGCATACATCAGCGGCAGCATACGCATGTTTGCACGGTACAGCTGCCACAGTTTCAGCTTCTTCTCTTCCAGTTCGGCTTTCCAATCCGTCAGGGCATCGATAAATTTGTCATGGAGGGCGACAAAATCCTGCTGGCTGGTGGTCAGTCCTTTTCTTCTCGCAGCTGCATTGAAAGCAGCCTCATTACCAGATTTTTTCGGTATGGTTAAATTGCTCGGGAATTTCACGCCTTTGGCGGCAAGAACCTTATCAATGCGCCCGGGGATGTAGGTTATCGTATTCTCTTGGTTTTTCAGCGCTTTCTGCACGGCGCGTGCGGCGGCTTTGGCATCTCTGACGGCATCGCGCAAACCCTTCATCACCGCATTATCGACGCGCTTGAAGTCGTTGAGGGAGTCCGGGTGCTCGGCGTAGAACTGCTCCAGCTCCTGGCGCACCTTCTTGAACTGTTCGCTTGCCATTTTGCTGACAGCCGTCACGATGTCCTTGTACAGCCCCCCTGATGCGGATTTGGCGAAAATGTTCCACCCCTTGGTGCTGTCGGAGGCAGAGCGGTTCATCATTGCCTTGACCCATTCGGCAACCGCCTTGTCTGGGTTGGCGGAGTTGATGTCTGTGAGCGTCGCGTCTACGGCAGCGCGAGAGATGAAGTCGCTGTCCAGCTCGAGGTCGTAACTGTCGTTCATGCCTATCTCGTAAGCGAAAGTGCGCAGTATGGTCTGGAAGAAAGCGTCGATGGTAGATACCTGAAAGTCGCTGTAATTGTTGAGCAGAATGAACAGCGCGTCCTTGGCAGCGGCGCGTATCTCGTCGGCAGACTGGCCTGTGAATTTCTCGAAATCAGCCATGTATGTCGTCTTTGCCGGGTCGAGCGTGGGGTTGGCAAGGTCGGCGAGGCGTGTGACGATGCGGTCTTTCATCTCCGCAGTGGCCTTGTTGGTGAATGTTATGGCGAGGATGTGCCGCAGCGCGTCCTCGAGCTCCTTGCCGCAGCGCAGCCGAGGAGGATTGCCCGTGACGAGCATATATTCGAGGAATTTGCGGGCGAGGGTGTAAGTCTTGCCAGAGCCGGCGGAAGCCTTTTGCAAGTCGAGCATGTCGGTGAAATTTTTTGTGGGTTGTTGATGTGTATTGATTTGAAAGACAGCGGTGTGTCAGTTGCACCGCTTGGTGCGGTAGCCGAGTTTTTCGAGTTCAGCGGCGGCCTTGTCGCGCACGTCGCCCTGCAGCAGTATTTCGCCGTCACGCTGGCTGCCGCCGCACCCGAGCGACTGCTTCAGTGAGCGTGCTATCTCTTTCAGCTCAACGTCGTCGCAGCGGAAGCCCTCGATGACGGTAGCCTCCTTGCCGCGCCGCTTGCGGCGGTCGATGTAAATGCTGACAGTCTCCTTTTTCTCGCTGCCCGAAGCGGACGCTTGGGGTTCATGCGCGTCCTCCCCCTGCGGTATAGAGCCGGAAGCACCGAGTGCTGCCAGCGCGTCTTTCCAGTCTGTAGCCATTGCCGTGTCGTGGTTAGAGTGTTAGGGACACAAAGTTACTTCTTTTTCTGCACCCCTGCAACCCCCAATTTCCCGCCCTCCTGAAATTGGGGATGCGGATACCCCTCCTGCAACGTTGCAACCGGAGGTACCGCAATGTTGCCGCGTGAAGCGGCAACATTGCGAAAATGCAGCACACCCCTCGCCGGCTGACTAATTTTGCAGTGTAAAAACAAACTATTCACGATAACACACCAATACAATCATGTTAGGATTCATAATAGTAGGAGCGATGTCATACGGGTTTCTGATGCTCTGCAAGAAATGCGGCAAGGCTATTGCCGACAAGAAATTCTCGAAGTCATGTCCGTGTTGCGGCACAGTTGTCGCCCCGGACGGCGACAGCGCCTCCAACCTTTACTGGAAAGACTCTATTTGCACGCCGGCATACTGGTATACCTGCCCGAAATGCCGCTGCAAGTTCGATAACTCGCCGGGTTACAGGCGTTGATTGCCGAGAACAACGCTGTCAACATAAGGGCGTAGCAACATTCTTGCTTTGTCCATACGCTGCATCGGGGGAGTGGCGCATATTCCGCGTCCCTCCCCCTGTGCAAATGCGAGCCGTGATAGATTTCTGTCGCGCAGCCGAGCCTAATGAAGCCGAAGCCATTGCTTAGCCGAATGGAGTCTGCAATGCCGAAAGAGAGACGGGAAACGAGCCGTTGCCGTCAATCAGCCGTCACCGTCAGGCTGCGCAGCCGCGCAGCCGCGCAGCCGAAAGTCCGTATCAGTGACCTGCAAGCAGCAGTGTCCGCAGCTGCAATGCCACCAGGATTGTCCCGATAGCGTAGACAAACCATGTGGACTGCATGAACTTGAGACGGACCATGATCCGCAGCATCGTCATTTTCATTGTTGAGCGTTTCATAATCTTGTTGGCGTTGTTGTTTTGTTTTTACGGTGCAAAGTTACGACGCGGGGTCTGCAACGCCGTTGCAGCGGACAGTTAAGATACACAAAAAGGGGCTGTGCCTTGGGTTTGGCACAGCCCCTTTGTTATGGATGCAGGTGAGCTGTTATTTTGCTATTTTGAGTGCGGCACGCTTGCCGTCAATGTTGCAGCAGACGATGTATACACCGGGTGCGAGCTGTGACAGGTCGATGCTGTCGGCTGCTGCGCAGCGGCGCAGTACCTGTCCCGAGACGGTGGCGAGGGTGATGTCGGTCGCACCATTGGGGAAGAGGATTGTATCGCCGATATGACGTATGCCGTTGGCTGCGACAGCCTCGTCAATGCCTGTCTCCGGGTCGATGACGAAACGGAAGCCGCTGAAGCGTCCCTTGCCGTTCTGGTGGGCGTGGAATGTCACCTGGACAAAGCCGGCGTTGAACTCGATGCGTGCATTTTCGTCAGCTGGTTCGTCGCTCTGCGTAGACGTTTCGGGTTCTACGGCAAGCAGCTTGAACTCGGCGGTTTCAGCCTGGCTTTCTGGGGCAGCGCAGGTGACGGTGCCTATCTTCTTGTTCATGCCAGAGCCTTCGAGGTATACGTCGATGTCGTAGGGCGCATTGCCGGCATCGGTGGCAGGAAGTACGGAGATGAGGTATTTCTCGCCGGCAACGGTGTTGATAGGCGGTGTGGTGAGGCGTGCGTTGGTTTCGCTGTTATCTTTGGTGTTAGCGATGCTTGCCGTGTCGCCGTCGAATTTCCAAGAGGGTCCGCCTGTACCCGATGAGTTGAGGTTCATCCAGCCGTAGAAGTCTGCCGGCTCGTAAGGCACTTCGAGGTATCCGAACCAAGTGCCGCCGGAGGAGGCATGTCCGAACTCGTCGCGGGTCTGGTCGTTGTTGTATAGCTTGACCTTGTATGCGTATACACCGGCTTCGGGTATGGCATCGTCAATGTATGCAGCGTAGCCGCCGGGGGCGAGGTTTTCGGTGTAGGTGCTGATTAGCTCGTCGTTGCGGTATATCTCCGCTTTCGTGATTATGGGCTGCATGCCCTCGATGCTGCTCGTCGTGGGGTTCTGCCATATCAGTTCGGCGATGAGCTGGTGGTTGGGGTATGCTCTGACCGTGAACATCTGGGCAGCATCCGGTATGTAGGGGATGTCTGCCATTTCGACCTTGCTGATGATGATTTCGTCATAGTACTCGTCGTCGTACATATACCGGCCTTTTGCCTGGACAGCAAACGAGAACTTGCCTGTTTCGGTAGCGACGATGTAGAAGTCGTGCTGCACCGCCGAGCCGTCGCCGTGCATGAGCAGCGACTGCGGGTCGGGGATGTCTGTTTGCTGGCCGCCGGCGGGCACGATGCCGACATTGAGCGAGAAGTCGGGGCGGCCTCTGCTCTCGCTGATGGAGAACTTGTAGCAGTGTCCTGCGACGAGGTCAAACGGCGCGGAGAGGAGAGTGTAGTCCAGGTCGGTGAAGATGAACGTGTTTGTGTAGAGGATTGCGCCGCCGTTGTCAGACAGCTTCCATTCCGCGCCACTGTTATTGTTGTTGTGAGTTGACCAGAGCGAGAAGTAGCGGCTGTCTGAGAAGTCGCAGCTGTAGGGGAGTGTCTGGGTCTTGTCTCCTACCCACGCTGTCCATACGGATGCGGGTGTGTCGCAAGCGTCGTTGCCGAGGTATGTGATTACTTTCACCTCGTGGATGCCGATGCCTACGCCTTCGAGCTGGCAGCTGACAGCATTGCCGGGAGTCATGTCGGCTTCCGCAGTGAGCGTGCTGACGAGTGTGCCGTCGAGCGTCACCTCAATCTTGGAGAGGTTGCCGGACAGAGCCTTGCCGGTATTGTCGAGCGTCGGGTTGGTCCATGCCAGCGAGACGCTGCTGTCGCCGGTGACAGAGGCTGCGAGGTCGGAGACGGCAGCCGGCATGACGACGGAGCGGTGTACGGACAGGGCGCAGATGCGCAGGGGGGAGGAGCCGGCAGAAGGCCCTGCGCCGCGTATCGCGATGTTGTAAGTCCCAGGTTCGGTAACTTCAAAATACACGGTCTTTTCGGTCGGAGTTTTCTGGATGTTGTTGAAAGAGTCGAGCTTGCGAGTGTATCCGTCGGCAACATATCCACTGCCGAGGTATACCTCTGTCTCCGTGCTGCACCAGCCGTCGAAGTGCATCAGAGTGGTGTTGAGCACATACACGCCGGGTTGGTCAAACGCCAAGGGGGGGAATATGAGCCAGTTGTCGTATATGTTGGCAGCTGCGAGGCGGATGTCTGTGCCGGTCTCGCTGTCGGTGTACAGTTCCCAGTCGCCTGTGAATGTCGCTCCCGGACCCCGGAATGGAGCGTAGTAGTTGTTGAAATGCTCTTCGGTCATCGAGGCGATGCCGGCGTCAAAAGGCAGCGTCTGTGTCTCGATGAGGCCGATGTAGGGGACGCGGACGATGCTGCGTGCGCTGCGTATGCCGTTCAGTTCCACCTCGACGGCGTATGTGTGAGCACCTTCGGTCAGCCCGCTGGCGGCGTTGTCAGTCCATGAGGAAGCGTCGCCGGGCAGTGTCTGTGCCAGCACATCGTCGCGGTATACGTAGACGTTGCTTATTGCGGTTCCTGCGGGGAGGTCTGCGCCGTCAGCGTCCTTGGCGGGCAGCGTCCATGAGAGATTGGCCTCGATGGCGCGGCTGGCAGCCGGCTTGACGGTGAGACCGGAGACCTTGGCGGGGGTGAGAATGTCTACGGACACCTCAAGCCCCGTGATGTACGTGGTGTGGTAGGTGGCAGACGAGTGTGCGTGGAAACCGAAATAGTAGTTGCCGGTTTCTGTCGGTGTGAATGATATGACCTCTTTGGCCCACGTGTCACGGAACGATTGTTTGATGTCAATCATGACTTTGCCTGCTTTCAATCCGGCAACGGTTGGTGTCTGCGCGGCGTACAGGGTTAAGTCTTCGAGATAGCTATTCTGACCTTCGATGTGCCAGAAGCGCACCTTGTATTCATGCCCAGCGGTAAGCCTTACAGCGGGGGAAACGATCCAGTCATCTCCAGGGTAGCTGTATGTCCTGAATTCTGCTCCTTGGACGTAGCCGGTGTCGGCATAGCGCCACTCGGTGGTGCATAAACCCCATGTAGATTCGTCATTGTTGGCGTTGATGATAGTCCACCCCGGGTCGCTGAAGTCAGACTTGTAGAAATCGGAGGTGGCAGTGGGGTTGTGGGTGTATTGGTACTCGACTCGCGTGCTGCGGTTGCCGTCCACTTCCACTTCGACCCCGTATTTATGGTCTGTGGGGGTGAAACCGGTTGCTGCGGTGTCAGCCCATGATGTAGCAGGACCAGTGAGCGTTTGCGCCAGAACGTCGTCGCGGTAGATGTAAACCTTGCTGACGGACAGCCCATCGATAAACGCCGCACTGTCGGTATCCTTGGTCGGCAGCAGCCACTGCAGCCCGACTTCGTTCTGGTCGAAGCCCGCGCTCGGGACAATGCTGAACCAGGACACGGGGGAGGGTGTCACATTGAACTCTTTCACCTGAAAGCCAGTCAATGAAATTGCGGAGCATCGCGACCTGGAGGCTGCGTGGAAACCGAAGTAGTAGTCGCCGCTCTGTGTCGGGGTAAATGAGAC
Source organism: Porphyromonadaceae bacterium UBA4702 (assembly GCA_002404675.1). Lineage (GTDB taxonomy): Bacteria > Bacteroidota > Bacteroidia > Bacteroidales > Muribaculaceae > Lepagella. Next base: position 8,487 of record DHKE01000043.1, read on the forward strand.
GGCGTTAGCCTCCCAAGAATTACACTTCTTGTATTCTTTGAGAGTGGTGCCGGCATTCATGCCAGCCACTGTGTTGGTGCGCCCGACATGGAGAGAAAATGACTCCAGCCACGATCCGTGGGCGTCCCAGAACACAATTTTGTACTTTTTGCCGGCTGTGAGAGTGACGGCCGGCGAGATGATCCAGTCGTCGCTGCTGTAATTGGAGTTTGTGAGGATTTTGGCTCCGTTCTCACATCCAGTGTCCCGTTTGCCGTAATAGTCCAGTTGAACGTTGCCCCATTTTATGCCATCTTCGTTGGCATCGACGACAGTCCAGCCGTCCGTAAATTCGGAGGTGTAGGGGACTTGCGAACCTGCCGCCGCCACGAGCGACAGCAGCCCTGCGCTGACAAGCAATGAAATCCGTTTCATGATTTTGTTGTTGATTTTCGGGTTAATGATTGCGCAAAAGTAGGCGAAAAGGGGAGGAGATTTGTTGTATTTGGTGTTGTATTTTTTGATAAACGCAAAAATACAACAGATTTCGAGGAAATACAACAAGCAATTGCTATGAATTCGCGCCACAGGGCATGGAACAGCGTGCGGCGGGCATCGGCACGCCGTCGGCGGCAGGGCATGAGAAAAGCTGCGCCGAAGTTGCCGGCGCAGCCAATAAATGCCGTATGTCGTATGGTGGTATGCGTCAGAAGAGGAACTGCAGACGCACCTGGAATATGTTCAGGTCAGTATTGAATGTCGCATTGTTGAACGTGTGCATATACGTGTAGTTCAGACGGGCGAGCATATACTTGTTGATGTAGTAGTTGAGCGTAGCGGAGAGGGTGTTGGCGTTGCCGCCGTAGATGCCGGAAAACACTCTGCCGTCCTCGATGTACTGCGCTTTCTTGTCGTTGAGGGTGGTGTAGCTGTAGCCGAGCACCAGCTCACATTCCCCCTTGGAAGGGGTGGCGAGGCAAGCGTCGCTGACGGAGTACCTGTACGCGCCGCCGGTGAGCAGACCGCGCAGCATGGCGTATGCGCCCATGCCGGTGAAGCTGTGCAGGTTGTTGCGGAAGTTGACGCGGTTGAAATAGTACTGTGCTTCGAGGGCTACCGGTCCGGTGGACAGGAGCAGCTCGGGCGAGAACTTCCAGAGGTTCATGGCATTGTCCATGGTCGCGTCGAGGGCTTTCACCTTGTCAACTTGCGTGGGGAAGTTGGCGGCAAAGGTGAATACGTTGTGACCCTTGTTGTCTCCGGAAGTGTTGGGCGAGGCGAAGCCTCCGGAGATGCCGAACTGTACCACGTTGCCGCCGGTATGCACAGGGTGAGCGACAAGTCGTGTCAGCACGCCGTAGCCCTGCTGCCCGAGCTGGTTGGGGGTGAGTATCACCGACTGCGGCTCGACATGGGCGGAAACGGTGGCGAGGTACTTGTCTGCGCTGTGCACATACATTGCGCCGAGCAGACGCGCTGTCGTGAAAGCGGATTCAGCCGTAGGCTGGTCGTAAGAGATTTTCATTGAGGCGTTTGTCGTGCTCTGCAATCCGTAGTGGTGGATGAACGAGCCGGCACGCAGGAAGTTGGCCTCGTCGTAATTGTACTGCACATAGATGTCCTTCAGTCCGACTTTGCCGTAAGCGTAGCCTATGTCGATTTTCGCGTCCCACTTGCCGTATTTGGCTTTGGCCCCGAGGCGGATTTCGGAGATGGCGAGGCCGTCCTTGAACGCCTCCTTGTCTGGCGAGGCATAGAGGGCGCCGTCGAGCAGCAGCCGCCCTGTGGGGCTGAACTCCAGTTTAGGCTCGTCGGTGTCTTGTGCAGACACTGAGGGCGCGGATGCCGCAACAAGCGCGGCGAGCAAGAATAGAGTGTGTTTCATGGTAAAGAAAAATGAAGAGGGCATCATGACTGCGGCGGAACGAAGCCGAGGCGCATCGCAATGCCCTGCAAACGGTGTTTATGTCAGGTTTATGTTAATGTCAAAGCATGGACGATACTTTCGTGACATCCTCAATGCGGTTGACCAGGTCGCCGGCAGCATTGAAGATGAAGCCCGTAGGAATTGCGGTGACATTGTAGTCTATGAGGAAGCGGGAGTCCATTCCGTCAACTGCGAATACGTTGGTCCAAGGCAGGTTGACTGCTGCGTCGCGCCACCCGTAGCGGTCGGCATCAAGTCCCACCATGTATATGTCGGCACGTCCGGCATCGTATATCTTCTTCAGTTCGGCGTTGTACTGCGGCGCGCCCTTGGCTGTCAGTGCGGTGAACACGAGTATCACCGGCTTGCCCCGGCCGAGCAAGGGGGTGAGCTGGCGTTTCGTGCCTTTGGCATCAGGCAGGTCAATCTCGAAAGCCTTGACTTCCGTCGCATGCACCACACGCTCATGTCCTTTGGCAGCGTTGGCGCGGCTCATGGCTCGCAGTGAGATGTTTTTCAGCATCTCCGTGCGCGGGTCGCCGGGTTTGTACTGCTCGAAGGCCGTAGCCACGGCGGCGAAATACTTTGCATCCACCGGGTTCGAGCCATCGTATAAGGGGCGGCCGTCAACGGTTTTTGTCAATATGTAATAGCTGACGATGCTGCCGCGAGATGAGGCGATAAACTCTTTGTAGACAGTGCGCTTGAACGCATCGCGGGCGGCATTGTCGGCATTTGCCGGCAGCGTGTTGAGCAGGCTGTCAAAGCGTGCCATAGCCACGGCATTGTCTGAGCCGGAGAGGCGGTAGCCGCGTCCGAAGCTGCGGGCTGTGGTGTGCACTGTCACAGTCTCTATGGAATCGATGGGGAAATATACAAACTCGTCGCCGTTGCGCAGGCGGTATATTTCGGACGAGGCTGGGGCGGCGATGCTTATCGAGAAGTGTCCCGAGCCGTCGGTGCGTGTGCTGTCCATGACTATCCATGAGCCGGAGCTGCTGGCTTTCTCGACTACTAAGGGGGCGTTGTCCGCGCCCTCAACGTCGCCTTTCACCTTGAATTCGCTGCCGCCGCAAGCGCACAGCAACAGACACAGCAGCGTCGCTGCTGCTACAGACAAACCTATCCTGTTCTTGATCATAATCATATCCTGGTCTTTCAGGCTGCAAAATTAGCAATAAATCCGCGTAACGGCAACAATGCCCATGGAAACAGGCAAAAACACACAGCCAAGGCTGTAACACAAATTTTTCGAGCATGATTTACTATTATTTTTGCACAGTGCCGATTTTTTCGCTATATTCGCGGTTGGAATAGAATTGAAGTGTAAATCCGCATTAAACCCGAAAGTATGAGAAGGCTATGCTTGGCCGTCGCGGCAACAATGGCGATGGCGATGACAACGGCATTGGATGCCAATGCCCAGAAGGTGTATTCCGTCAACTATGAGTATCAGGCGGATGTGAAGGTGTATGTGGTAAAGAACGAGTACCAGGCAGACTTGGTGGTCTACAAGGCCAAGTACGAGTATCAGGCAGACGCCCGTGATAACAAGGGCATCTGGTATTTCACCAAGTATTCGTATCAGGCCGACAAGAAGGTGTATTTCACTGACTATGAGTACCGCGCCGACCTGAGGGTGTACTTCACTGACCAGCAATACCGCGCCGGGTGGAAGAACGCCCAGAAGCGGCACCTGATGTACTGAGTTTTTCCGTTGTTTTATTTGCGGCGGAGGCGGCAGCGCAGCCCTGCAGCTGCCACAGCTGCCGCGAGGGTTGTGAACACAGCCATGGCTGCGTATGACCACAGCGGCGAGGGTATGAGGGAGGCGGCGAGCGCAGCCCCGACAGATGCCATTGCCGCTGCCATGCAGCGCACTGCCCCCCTGTCGAAGTGGAAGCCGTACAGGCGGCGGTTGACTGCAAGGTATATGAACAGGCACAGCAGCGAGTCGAGTATCATGGCATAGCCGATGCCCTCGACACCGAACAGCAGGAAGCCAGCGGCGTTCATGACCAGTGTCAGCAGATTGCATCCCACGCCCTCGAGCCAGAAGAACACGCGGCGGTTGTTTTGCGCCATGGTGACATAGCCGAGCGGGTACATGGCTGCGCGGAACACCAGCGCAAACGCCATGAGCCGTATGAGCGGTATGGCGGAGAGGAACGACTCATCAAGGAGTATATGCACCGCCAGCGGCGCGAACAGAATGAGCAGGGCGGCAAGCGGGGCGACGAGCAGACAGACTATCTCGGTCTGCCGGTTGACGATGCCCGCGAACGGGTCGCCGTTGCCGATGGCCGAGGACAGGCGAGGCAGGTAGTCCATTGCCATTGCGGAGAATATGACGGCTGCATACTGGTTGGTGAGCGAGTTGGCGGCTTGCCATATACCGACATCGGCGAGGCCTCCCATGTATCTGACGAATGTGTTGAGCGAGAGTGTGCATACGCTGCCTATCAGGTCTCCGCTCATGAAGAGCAGCCCGGTGAGTATAAGGCTGCGCACCAGGTGCTTGTGTGCAGCCCAGCTGAAGCGCAGCCCTGACGTATCGACATAGCGGCGCGTCTCGCAGGAGTAGAAGGCGAGCATGGTGGCGGCGTATACGATCATGGCCGGCACGATGCCGGATGCGCCCCACAGCCAGTACAGCGGCACTCCCACCAGCAGCCCGGCAAGTCCGCCGACGATGTTGGCGCGTGACAGCGGCTTGATATGGTGCAGCCCCTGAAGGACAGACATCTTGCCTTGCCACAGTATGGTGCACAGCACCACGGCGGTGAGCAGCATCATGCCCCAGGTGTTGGAGGTGTCGCCGAATGCGACTGTGCTTAGCACTGACGACAGGGCAAGGCATATCAACGCGCCGGCGACCGCAGAGAGGAGGATGATGCGGCGTGCAGCGACTATGACCTCACGTGCCTTGTCGCTGTCATCGCGTGCCGCTGCCACGTCGCGCACCACGGCAAGGTTCAGCCCCAGCGAGGCAAACCGCTGCAGCGTGTCGGCGGTGGCGGTGAACAGCGAGGCCATGCCCATGCCGGCCGGGCCGAGGAACATGGCGACAAACTTCCCCCGGACGAGCGATATGAGTATCTGGAACATCTGCATACCGCCGAATATGGAGTTCCCCTTGAGGATGCTCTTATATGTGTTTTCTCCCTTTTGTCTTGTCATAAAGCGAGAGGAAAAGCCGTGCCGGGAGCAGCCCGAGACGCATCAGGAGGTAATATCGGGGGCTGACGTGGCGCTTCACCATGCGGAAGTCGATGTGGTGGTATGTGTTGCGTATGAGCCGCTCCACAGAGGCATATTCTTCGGGGTTGTGTTCGGGATTGTCGCGGTGCGAGCGTATCACGTCAATGAGGTGGTGGAACTCGGCAACCCTTGCCGCTATTGCGCCGTCGCTGCCTGCGCCGTACTTGTGGGCGCAATAGTCGTATATGAGCTTGTCGATGAGCAGGTAGCCGTGTCTGCCGGCACGCGGCGCGCGTGTCACCGAGTTGTCGTTGACGCGGTAGAAGTAAGCGGCATCTGCCCATGCCACATACCGCGAACGGTCGAGCAGCAGACGCGACATATATTCTATGAGGAACTGCTGCCCAGGAGCGTCAGGCAGCGACTGCCCGACCTCGCGGTAGAAGCCACGGCGGCACAGCACTCCGGCGAACCCGATTTTCCAGTCGCCTATGGTCAGCATCATCGCGTCATGGCCGGGCATGAGAGTGTCGAGGCGGAAGTCCTCTGCCGGCACTGCGCGGTACGGCCGCTCGCCGGCTGCCATACGGTACATCACAGGCAGCACCATGTCTGCCCCGCATTCGCGTTGCCGCTGTACCAGCTTGTCGAGGTATGCCGGCTCTATGGCATCGTCGGCATCGATGGCAACGACCCATTGTCCGACGGCATTGTTGGCGGCGAGGAGGCGCGGCTCAAGGCACCGTCCGCTGTTGCGGGGCGTGTCTACGCGGCGTATGCGGCTGTCGAGAGCCGCATAGCGGTCTATTATTTCCGGTGTGCCGTCTGTGCTGCAATCGTTGGCTATGACCATCTCCCAGTCGGCAAAAGTCTGGCTGCGCACCGACTCTATGGCTTCCGCGAGGAAGTCAGCGGCGTTGTATGCCGGCATAATCACCGAGATGAGGGGGGCGCGGCTGTTCATAGGTCTAAGGTGAAACGTGGATAGACTACGCCGGACGCGCCGAGCGAGAACTTCTGCCGTATCAGCCCGGCGTTCAGCATCGCGCCGCCCTCCTCGTTTGACGTGCCGAAGTCGAAATACCGGTGTGTGGTGGCAAACATGTCGATGAGGTGGCGGAACAGCAGTGTCAGCGCGTTTGCGGCGCGGCCTTCGGGTGTGGAGGCTATGTATTGCGTGTGGGCGACGGTGTCTGTAAGGTACATGCACACTCCGGCCTGCATCTCTCCGCCGAGGGAGATTGTGAACACGCGGATGTTGTCGGGGAAGCGGTCGCGCAGCATCTGCAGCTCGCTGCAAGAATGTGCAGGCGATGCACCGTGACGCTGTGCGAGGCAGCTGGAGAGCATCTCGTGGAACGGGGCTACATCTGCCGCCTCGGCAATCTTGTAGGGCAATGCCGAGGCTTTGCGCAGATGCCGCCGTTGCAGGGTGTTGAACTGCCCCGGGTCGGCATAGTCGATGACCGACGACAGGCAGCACGCAGACATCGATGCGCCCATGCGCCAGAGGGCATAGATGTCTTCCTGCGAGGGGCGGCGGTGGTAGATGTGCGGCAGCGGACGGTAGTCGATGCGGCGGATATGGCTGGCACGGCAATAGTCCGCCCATTGTGACATGAGCGACAGCACGTCGTCGCCGTCAAGGTGAGCGTCAGGCAAAATCCACCCCCCGTAGGTCAGCCCGCCGTGTGAGCGGAGAGTGCCGGCGGCGGTTATGTCAGCCGGCAGCATCGCCATCAGCTTGCCGCGCCGGTAGGCAAGCAGCGAGGCATCGCGGAAACGGTCGGCGTGGTACTCCATGTAGTCGCGGCGGAACAGGAACGTGCTGTTGCGAGATGAGGCAATGCGCTCGTCCCACACGCCGCGCATCTGCGGCGTGTACGGCTCGAAAGTCCAGCAGTCTGAAGTCACCTTATCCATTGCGAGGGGTTTAGTTTGTCGTAATTGTGCCATACCTCGAAGTGTATCATGGCGCGGTTGCTGCCGTCAGGGTCGCTGGCGAGCCGTCCGATGTTCTGTCCGGGCTTCACGCTCTCTCCCTTGCCCACGGCTGCGGAGGCGAGGTTGCCGTAAATGGTATAGTATCCATCGCCGTGGCTGACGACGACTATGGTGTTGTAGCCAGGAAGGCTGCGTATCTCCAGCACAGTGCCGGCATATACGGCTACTGCGGACGCTCCGGCTGACACCTCGGCGTTGATGCCCGGGTTGTCATACGAGACGTGCGGCAGGTCAGGCAGCGGGTGCCTGCCGAATGGGGAGGTGATGCGGAACGAGCCGTTGGCCGGGCGCGGCAGTTTTCCCTTCATTGCGGCAAACCCAGCCGCAGAGGGTGCGGAGGCTGTGCTGCTTTGCTGGTTGGGGTTCTGGCGCGGCTTCCTGCCCCGGGCGCGTGCATAGTCCTTGCCGTCAGGTTTCTTGCCGTGATTTTCTCCAGTCGAGGGAGTCTTCTTCTTTGGCTTGTCGGCCTTCGGCTGCGAGGGCTGTTGTTTCTGCTTGTCTCTCTGCTGTTCTTGACGCTGCTTTTCCTTCTCGCGTTCAGCCTTGGCTTTTCTGTCAGCCTCCGCTTTCGCTTTCCGCTCAGCCTCTATTTTAGCCTTCCGCTCAGCCTCGGCTTTCGCCTTGGCCTGTTCCTGCGCGATGAGGGCGGTAATCTGCTGTTTTAGGGCATCAGCCTCGTGCTGTTTCTGTGCGAGGTGCGCTTTCAGCTCGTCGCCGTGGTGTTTCAGCTCCTCTACCACTTGTTTCTGCTCGCCGTGACGCAGCTGCATGGTCTCACGCGCATTTCGGCCGGCTATGAGAGCCTTGTCCTTCTGCTGGCGCGCGTTTCGCAGCTCTTCCTGCTGCGAGCGCAGCACGGCCAGCTGCTCGGTGATGCGGTCGCTCTGCTTCTGCCGCCACTCGCTAAACTCGCGCAGATACCGCAGCCGCCGGACGGCCTGGTTGAACGACTTGGCTGAGAATATGAATGCCAGCATGGAATGCCGGTTGCGTGCGCGGTGCATTTTGCGGACGGCCTTGGCATACTCGGCGCGCAACTTCTCGAGTCGAGCCTGGCTCTCTTCTATCTGCCCTGAAAGGGTGTTGATGCGCTGGCCGAGTGAGCGTACTTGTGCCTCAGCATCGTCGATTGTTTTCTGGCAGTCGGCAATCTCCCCCTCAATGCGCTGCAGGTCGGACAGCCCCTGGCGCACTTTCTTCTCGTTGTCCGAGATGCGCGACTTGGTTCGCTGTATCTCCTGCTGTGTTTCGCGGCTTTGCCGCTGCGCTTGTGATGATGTGGCCGGTTTCTGCGCGATGACACAGACGGCTGCCGTGAGCAATACGCCTACGGCGGCACACCTGGAAATGTCATGCCCGCTTATCCTCATGCCATTGTCACATCATCTGCTTGAAAAATTCCTTCAGCCCCACCTTGCGGTATTTCCCCGAAATCTCTGTCGCCTTGACCGGCTTGCCGCCGAAGTCTGTAGAATTGACCGAGATCCCGAATTTCCGGTCCTTGGAGTTGCATCGGATGGTCAGGTCGATTTCGGTGCTCTTCTTTTCGTAGGTATACTCGGCGGTCGCCTGGTTCTGCTTGTCGAGCGTTGTGACGTAAATGGTCGAGGTGCGGCCGTCGGCGTAGGTGTTGAACGCGCATGTCACGTCATACTCTATTGGCTGTGTCACGGGGACGAGAAACCACCCCTCCGTGTCGTCGCAGGTGTAGTAGTCGGCATACATGTAGTTGTCTGTCGAGAGAGTGCCGTATCCGGGCAGGAATATTCGTGCGAGGAAGATGTCCTGAAGGTCAGAAATCGTCACCGGGAGCTCTGCCACGAGCGCGGATATGTTCTCGCGGCAATAGGTCTTGTTCATCTTGTTGACTATGGTGACTTGCTCGCTGTCGGCCTCGAGTGTGCCGACCTCGCCGAGCAGGGGCGCACGCAGCGAGATGACGAGCTTCTTGCCGCGTTCCATGTATATTTTGGCGGACGGGGAAATGGGCAGACCGTCAATGTGCAGCTTGCCCGATAGGGTGACGGTCTTCCAGTCGTCGTAATACGCTGTTATCTTGGCGGCGGCTTTGCGCTCCGCCTTCTCGTCGAGGCGCACGGGCTGGAAGCCGTCGTTGTCCTGCGCCGCCATGCGCGGTGTCGCGGACGCAATGAAAAGCAGCGACAGGAATATGTTCAGTAGTCTTTTCATGTTGAGAGGAGTATGTTATTCGTAGAAGAACGTCTTGTGCTCGATTTTCTTCTTGAGCAGCTTGATGTCCTTCTCTTTCAGTTCGTTGTCGTTGGTCTCGAGTGCTTTCTTCCAGTAGGAGAGAGCCTCGTCAGGCTTGCCGTTCATGAAGAGGATGTCGCCGTAGTGGGCATACAGGTCTGCGCTCTGCTCCCCGTCGGCATCAGCCTTCTCGACAGCAGCCGACTGGTATTGCAGCGCGGTGGTGTAGTCGTGTTGCAGGAAGAGAATCCATGCGTAAGTGTCCATGTAGGTGGCGTTGTCCGTGACGAGTTCGTTGCTGCGTTTGCTCATCTCTGCAGCGCGTGGCAGGTCTTCCTCTTTCCCCTCGATGGCGAGGAAATAGGCGTAATTGTTCAGAGCCAGAGCGTTGTCGGGGAATATTGCGAGGGCATTGTCGTAGGCGAGGAAAGCCTCGTCGAGGCGTTCCGCCATGAAATAGATGTCGCCGATGCTGGTGTAGTAGCCGCTCAGCTTGTACAGATCGAAATACTCGAGGCTGCGGAGTTTCGACTTGTCTATCGAGTCTGTGCAGCTGAGGTCTGGCACCATGGCGTGTATCAGCGATTCGTACACGCCTACGGCAGTGTCATAGTCGCCTATGGTCTGCGCGGCTACGGCGTACAGGAATTTCAGGTCGGTCACATCCGAGAGGTGTTCCTGCGCCTCATCGTACGTGTCGAGCGCGGCATAGCAACGGTTGGCGAATATCTGGTATGACATGAGCTGCTGCCAATAGTCGGCGTTGTCCGGGTCCTGGTCTATTGCATAGCGTATCTCCTCAATGGCGGCAATGGGATTTCCCTTGGCGGCGTTGTACCGGGCTGCGAGGTCGAGCAGTTCCGGCTCGTGGGGGTACTGGTCGTTGAGGACGCGGAACAGGTAGTTGCCGCGCACAGTGTCTTGCTTTTCCGAGATGAGGTCTTGCAGGTAGTCTGTGAGTATGGAGACCTTGTCCTCCATGCCTAGGTCTTCGGTGAGCAGCGCGCCGTATATCATCTTGTCATAGTTGACCGAGTCGTTGCGCTCCTTGTAGATGTCGGCGAGAGCCAGCTTGGGAAGAGCCGAGGCGGTGTCTTCGCGCTCTACGTGTTGCAGCCATGCAACAGCTGAATCCGGCTGCTCGATGAAGGCGTACAGCTGCCCCTTGAGGACCTGGTATTTTATGTCCGCTGGGTATTTGTTCAGCAGCCTGTTCATGTCTGCCTTAGCCCCGGCAGTGTCGCCCTGCTCGATGCGCATGCTGAGACGTGTGGCGGCGATTTCGTCGTCCATTTTGCCGTGAGCCTCAAATGAGTCAAGAGCGGCGATGGACTTGCCCAGCTCTCCCATGCCGTTGTATATGCGAGCGAGGGCAATGAGTATTTCAGGGCGGTCGGGCTGGCGAATGTACAGCCGCTCTAGCACACGGGCAGACTCCGGCAGCGTGTCAAGCAGTTGCCCCAGCAGCGCGTAGAATTCCGCCTCGTTGCTGTCGTCGGGATACTTGTCCACAAAGCTGCGTATCATGTCGAACGAGCGCAGAAGCTCCGTGCGCGACTGCAGCGTGTCGAGCTTCGTCACCAGACGGCTTGAACCGTAGGCGTATGCTGCCTCGCTGTACGAGGTGTCGGTCTCGTATGCGCGGCGGTACATCTCGCCGGCAGAGGCATCGTCCCCGGTATGTTCCAGGCGTATCCCCTCCATATAGAAGCGGCGGGCTTTCTGCCGGCGGCTGTCGGCATCCACGGCAGAAGCGGCGATGCCGCATATCATGCACCCCAGCAACAGGGTGAGCAGTATTCTCAGGTTTTTCAACGTAACAGTTTGTTTATGGTGTGATTGTGTCTTTATTTGGCGTTTATGACACTCCTGTGTGTCCGAAGCCGCCGCCGGCACGCTCGGTGTCATCGAGTGTATCCGTTTCCGACCAGTCTACGCGCACATACTCTTTGACCACCATTTGGCAGATGCGCTCGCCGTTGGCTATGGTGAAGTCCTCTCGTCCGGCATTGAGCAGGATTACCCGTATCTCGCCACGGTAGTCGCAGTCGATAGTCCCCGGGGAGTTGGCGACCATTATGCCGTGCTTCAGGGCGAGGCCAGAGCGTGGGCGTATCTGCGCCTCAAATCCCTCTGGCAGCTGAATGTACAGCCCTGTCGGTATCAAGGCCCTCTCGCCGGGGCGTATGGTCACGGGGGCTTCTGGCAGATATGCACGCAAGTCCATTCCGGCCGCGCCGCGGGTGGCGTACTGCGGCAGCGCATGGTGGCTGCGGTTTATTATTCTTACGTCGATGTGTAGCATAATCAGTTATGTGTTATTGGTTTGCGCGAGCGGCAGGTCAATTCTCCCGCTTGCGGTATTCGGTCGGCGACATGCCGGTCTGGTGCTTGAAATATTTGCCGAAGAACGACTGGTTGGAGAAGTTGAGGCGCGAGGCTATTTCCTGGATTGTCATGTCTGTGGAGCGCAGCAGCACTTTTGCCTCCACGGTCACATAGTTTTCTATCCAGTCGCCGGCGGTGCGTCCGCTTATCTCCTTGACCACCGCAGAGAGGTGCTTGGAAGTGACGCACAGCTGGTCGGAATAGAAGCTTACCTGCCGCTGCTCGCGGAAATTCTCACTGACGAGCAGGATGAATTTCGCCATGATCTCCTCCTTGCGCGTCTTGTACTGGCGTGTCACCTGCTGGCGGTGGCACTGTATGTCCATCATCTCGAACAGGGCGGCCTGCAGCAGGCTCATCATCTTCTTCTTGTGAAACGGCCCTTGGATGCTGTTTATTTCCTTGTGGAGGAACTTGTAGAACTCGCGCAGCGACTCCGCGTCCTCATGCGTCAGCTCCTCTACCGGCTCTGAACGGTGGTGCATCAGCAGCGGCATCACGTCGGTGAGCTTCGGCAGCACGTTCTCCGCCACCTCGCGTGAGCATGCCACTATGTCCATGGCGATGTCTTCTCCGTCAGCGTAATAGACATAGTTGCGCGGGTGTATCACCAGCACTGTGTCGGGTTTTATCTCATATTCACGCAGGTCTATGCCGATGCGTCCGTGGCCTGACGATACCAGCCCGATGATGAGGCCGTCGAAGCGGAACGGGAAATTGACGTCGTCATACGACTCGTCCTGGAGACGAGCTATGGCAATGTCCTGGTCCATTGATATGTGGTTTGCGCTTGCTGTCAGCTGCGACAATGATATTCTGTCAGGGTTATTCATCGGGTATCTATGGTTTTCCTGCTGCAAAATTAGCAAAAAATGCCATTTTCGCAGCCCTCAACGGCTGATTTTCCGCCACACCAGCCTCGGCACAAAGCCTATATGGCGGAGTATGGCAGTCCCCATGCCGTAATGATGAGCCATGATGCGGAAACGCTCGCGCAGCGACTTGAGGTGGTTGCGGTCGGTAAGCCCCTCCGTCAGGTAGTCTATCGTCACTCCGAGACGGACGCAGCGGCCTGACGTTGTCTGCTTCAGGCAGCGTATGCACCAGTCGTAGTCGGCAGAGAACCGGTACTGCAGGTCATACTGCGGCGCGAGGCTGCGGCGCACCATGAACGCCTGGTGGCATACCAGCATGCCTCGCTTGAAGCTGTCGGCTGTCAGTGCCGCCGGGGCGGAGTGGTGGCGCGGGCCGAGTACCGTGCCGAAATCGTCCACCAGCACCGTGTCGCCGTAGACTATGTCAACCCCCTCGCCCGCAGCCTCGGCATACTGCCGCAGCGTATCCGTTGAGTGAAACTTGTCGCCGGCGTTCAGGAAGATGACATATTCGCCGCGTGCTGCCGCAAGCCCCTTGTTCATAGCGTCATACAGCCCGCGGTCCGGCTCGCTGATGATGCGCAGCCCCTCCACGCCCTCGCGGCGCGCCACTGTGAGGGTGTTGTCTCGCGATGCTCCGTCCACCACGATATGCTCGAAGTTGGTGTAGTCCTGGCTGCGCACACTGGCGGTTGTGCGGCCTATGGTGGTCGCCGCGTTGTACGTCACTGTTATTATGGATATTCTCGGCATTGCCGGGGGGTTGTCTGTCTGTGCCATATCGGTTGCAAAGTTAGTCAAAAGCCGCCGAAACGGGACTGTCCTTATTTGTACCTATTACAAATTAACGATTTTTCTTGCCGCAAAATTGTGTCATTCGATAATTCGGTCTACCTTTGCAGCAAATTTCACCGGGTAAAACCGGTGCCGGAAAAGACAAAACTCTAAATAACTCAAATAACTAAAATCGAACAACTATGGCTTACGTAATTGGTGACAGCTGCATCGCATGCGGTACTTGCGCTCCCGTTTGCCCCGTAGAGGCTATCTCTGAGGGCGACATCTATCACATCGATCCGGACACTTGCATCAGCTGTGGCAGCTGCTCTGAAGTTTGCCCCAATGGCGCAATTACAGAGGGCTAATCGCAGATTGACCCTGTCAAGAAACTACGGGTCCGGACATCACTGTCCGGACCCGCAGCCGTTTATATCCCGCCAAGCACTGCCCTGAATGTGCAATATTTGCACCCGAGCGGCGTTATCTGTTTGATGAAACGCCTGTTTCGACACATCAAGACCCTGACGAGGACGGTGCTGGCATTGCTGGCAGCGGTGTCTTTTGTCATGCCCGTGCAGGCGCAGCGCAATGACAAGCTGTACAACCGCCCATACGCCGACCAGAAACGTTGGCACTTGGGATTTTCCGTCGGCGGGTTCTTTCAGGACTTCGCCTTCACGCACAACGGCAACATCACCCCAGACGGACAGCAGTGGAGCACACAGATACCCGACCTCTCGCCGGGCTTCTGCGTCAACGTGCTTGCCGACCTGCGGCTGCACAAGTATTTCAACCTGCGTTTCAGCCCCGGCATGTATTTCGGCGGTGCGACGGCCAAGATGCGCGAGACGAACTCGGGCGAGATGCTGCGGCAAAACATCAAAACCGCATACGTCATTGTCCCCATTGACCTGAAAATCTCCGGCGATCGCCTCGGCAACACGCGCCCGTATGTCACCCTCGGCGCAATGGGGTCGTTTGACGTGAGCAAACGCCGCAGCGAGTACCTGCAGATGCAGACCGCAGGCGCATACCTCACCGTGGGTCTCGGCGTTGACTTCTATATGCCGTTCTTCAAGCTCAATCCCGAAATCAAGTTCTGTTTCGGGCTTACGGACATGCTCAAGCATAAGCGACCGGACCTGGTGGACGACCCCGAGACGATGAAAATCACCGACGGCCTCGCCAAGGTCAAATCAAACATGTGCGTCATAACCTTCTATTTCGAATGACCATCCCCTCTGCCTCACATACAAAGAGCCTTACGGCACGCCTCGTGATGATATTTACGGCATTGTGCGCCGCTGTCACGGCATCGGCGCAGACCGATGTGCAGATGACGCAGTACTGGGCCGTGCCGTCGCTCTACAACCCCGGCGCGACCGGCTCGTCAGACTACCTGCGCATACGCGGCGGAGCCCGCTTGCAATGGGTCGGCATCGACAATGCCCCGCGCTCATTCCTCGCCGTCGCCGAATCCCCCCTGCAGATAGGCAAGAAGCGCATCGGCCTGGGCGTGAACATGGCGCAGGAATCGTTGGGACTGTTCTCCAACCTCGACATGAACATCCAGGCCAGCTATAAGCTGAAGGTATTCAAGGGGGAGCTGAGCATCGGTGTGCAGGGCGGTTTCTTCACGCAGAAATTCAAGGGCTCGGAAGTCGAGATACCCGACGGCGACGACTACCACGAGAGCACCGACGAGGCCATACCGACACAGGACTTGTCGGGAAATGTGTTTGACCTCGGCGTTGGCATACAGTATACCCACAAGTATTTTTATGCGGGCATAAGCGCGCTCCACCTGCTCTCGCCGACAGTGCGCATGAGCATCGAGGGAAGCGAATCTACAGAAAGCAAACAGTTTGAGACAGAAGTGCCGAGGATGTTCTATTTCACCGCCGGCAGCAATATTGAGATAAAAAACACGTTATTTGAATTGCAGCCGTCAGTGTTGGTCAAAACCGACCTGGCCATGTTCACCGCCGAGGCGACGGTGCAAGCGCGTTACAACAAGTTCTTGCGCTTCGGCATCGGATACCGCTGGAAAGACGCGGTGAGCGTGATGGTAGGCGCGGAATTCAAGAACTTCTTCCTCGGATACTCCTACGACTATCCGTTGTCGGCGATTTCCAAGGCGAGCAGCGGCAGCCACGAGCTTGTGGCGGGCTACCAGCTCAAGCTGGATTTCAGCGGCAAGAACAAGAACAAACACCGTAGCATACGGCTCATGTAGACACGTTAGAATATGAAGATGAAAATCAAGCATAGCATGACTATAACTAAATGGTTGCCCCTGGCAGCAGTGGCATGCGTGGCAACCCCGATGCTGGTTTCCTGTATGTCGTCACGCGGCTCCTCCGCCGGCGGTGAAGTAACCGGCGTGGGCGGCACTTCCTGGGCCGAGCCGACCCCTTACGGCATGGTGCTGGTGGACCGGGGCGCATACGACATGGGCCCGATTGCCGACGATTCCGTGTTCGGCATCCGCAAGAACCCCCGCCCCGTCTCCGTGGACGCTTTCTGGATGGACGAGACCGAAGTGACCAACTCAAAATACAAGCAGTTCGTGTTTTGGGTGCGCGACTCGATTATCCGCGAGCGGCTCGCTGACCCCGCTTTCGGCGGCAACGAGGCTTACAAAATCGAGGAGGACCGCGAGGGCAACCCCATAAAACCATACCTCAACTGGAACAAGCCAATCCCCTGGCGCAACGCCAACGAGGACGAGCAGCGTGCCATCGAGAGCGTCTACCGAACCAACCCCATTACCGGACGGCGCGAACTCGACCCCACACAGCTCAACTACCGCTATGAGATTTTCAACCACACCGCAGCAGCCCAGCGCAAGAACCGCCTCGACCCCACGAGGCGCGAATACAATACCGACAAGCCCGTGCCAACCGAGAACCCGGTGATTTCCAAGGACACCGCTTATCTTGCCGAGGACGGCACTGTCATCCGCGAGACGGTGACGCGCCAGCTTACGGGCGACTATGATTTCCTCAACACATACATTGTCAACATATATCCCGACACAACCGTTTGGATCAACGACTTTGACAATGCATACAATGAGCCGTACACCCGTCTATACTTCTCGCACGCCGGCTACAACAACTATCCCGTCGTGGGCGTGAGCTGGGAGCAGGCCAACGCTTTCTCCCACTGGCGCACGGAGTTCCTGCGACGCTCGCTCGGCCGTGAAGGTGTGGTCATAGAGCCGTACCGTCTGCCGACTGAGGCGGAATGGGAATACGCCGCACGTGCCGGCAACTCCGAGAGCGCATACCCCTGGGAGGAGATGCTGCCCATGGACGAGCGCGGCTGCTTCTATGCCAACTTCAAGCCGCTCGAGGGCGACTATGTGCGCGACGGACACCTGATCACTTCGCCTGTCGGCACGTTCCGGCCAAATGACTTCGGCCTCTACGATATGGCGGGCAACGTGTCGGAGTGGACATCTACGGCTTACACCGAAAGCCTGAACAACCTCACAGCCGACATAAACCCCGAATACCGGTACGATGCTGCCAAGGAAGACCCCTACAAGATGAAGCGCAAGATAGTGCGCGGTGGCTCGTGGAAGGACGTTGCAGCCAACCTGCGCAGCGACTTGCGGCAGTGGGAATACCAGAACGAGCAGCGCAGCTACATCGGCTTCCGCAACGTCCGCTCGCAGGTGGGCTTCGCTCGCGGCACCGGCAAGCGAAACAACAATAAATAACAACCTCTCACCTCACTCACTTCAACCCCTGAACTCAAAATGGTCAAAGTAAAGAAATTTGCCAACGGCATAGAGCGGTTCCTCCACGGTCAGAAGGGACAACGCTTCTTCAATTTCGCATACTCCATTGGCGCGGCTGTCGTCATCCTCGGCGCGCTCTTCAAAATCCTTCACCTCCCCATGGGCAGCGAGCTGCTAATCATCGGTATGGGAACGGAGGTGCTGATGTTCATCTTGACAGCTTTCGACCGTCCGCCGCGTGAGTACGAGTGGGAGCAGGTCTTCCCCGTGCTTGACAGCAAAGACCCTGAAGACCGTCCCGACTTCGCGACTGGCGAGGGCTATCACCCCGGCGTTGCCGAGGAGGATGACTCTGCCGACGAATATGCCCCCGAAGCGGAGGCGCAGCCTGTCGAGGCTGTCCCCGCAACGCAGCCGGCTGTCCCCGGTGTGGAACTTTCAGCCGAGGACACCGAATCGCTGCGTGACAGCATTGCCAAAATGGCTGCCGCGAGCGAGCAGCTCTCCCGCATGGCAGAGCTGACCACCGCGACCGCAACATACCTCGACGAGCTGTCGCAGATCTCATCACAGATGAACCAGCTCAAGGAGACCACCCGCGCCCTCAACGAGGTAAGCGGCGTCCTCCTGCAGTCTTACCGCGCTATTACGGACAACTCCGAGAGCATATCACAGAGTTCTACCGGATATGTTGAGCGTATGGAAGACCTCAACCGCAACATCGGCGGCCTGAACACCATATACGAGATACAGCTAAAGAGCATATCCTCCCAGCTCGAGTCTATAGACCGCGTAAACCGTGGGCTGAAGGACATACGCGACATGTACGAAAAGTCGGCTGCCGAAAGCTCGCGCTATTGCGAGGAAACCGAGAAGATGGCCCGTTACATGAAGCAGCTCAACCAGGTATACGAGAAGATGATCACCGCGATGACCATCAATATGTACAACCCCATGATGGGCGGGCAGCAGCCTCCCGTCGGACAGCAACCGGCTACCCCTTTCCCCGGCACAGACACCAACGATTGACGCATTATGGCAGGTGGCAACAACAATATTACCAGGATGTCGCCGCGTCAGCGGATGATCAACCTCATGTACATCGTGCTGACGGCGATGCTCGCCCTCAATGTCTCGAGCGATGTGCTGAACGGCTTCAGGCTCGTGCATGAGGGGCTGCAGCGCACCAACATGAACGTCTCGCGCAAGGCGGAACTGCAGTACCAGTACCTCGAGGAGCTGTTCGCGCAAAATCCGCGCAAGGCCGGCCCGTGGCACGAGAAGGGCACGCGCATACACACCGCCGCCGATGCCCTGTACAAGGAAATCGAGCAGTACAAGTGGATGATTGTCAACGAGGCGGACGGCTCTGACCATGACCCGCTCGAACTCAAGAACGAGGACGACCTGAACGCTGCCGGGCAGGTGATGCTCAACCCGCTGTCTCACCGTGGCGCAAGCCTGCGCGAGAAAGTGCACGCTTTTCGCGACCTCGTCGTGCCCCTTGTGGGCGACACTGCCCGCCAGCAGTCTGTACGCGAACTGCTCACTCTCGACGCACAGCCTGCCAAGGGGGACATTGGCCCGGTGACCTGGGAAACGAAATCGTTTGACAATATGCCTGCTGTGGCTGCCGTGACCATGCTCACCAAGCTGCAAAACGACATACGCACTGCCGAGTCAGATGCCTACAACTATCTGATTTCCAATGTTGATATAACCAACGACTTGCGTGTCAACGAGTTGAAGGCATACGTCATACCTAAGAGCAACATGATTATCCGTGGCGGCAAGTACTCCGCGCAGATAGTCCTCGCTGCCGTTGACACGGCGCAGCGGCCGGTGGTGTACATCGGCGGCTCACGCCTCAACAACAATACCGGCCTGTATGAGTTTGTCCCCGGCGCGCTCGGCACACACTCATTCTCCGGCTACATTGAAGTCATGGGTGCTGACGGCACTCCCTTCAAACGAGAGTTCACCTCCGAGTATACAGTCATTGAGCCGATGGCGACCATATCGCCGACGATGATGAATGTGCTGTATGCCGGCATCGACAACCCGATAAGCATCTCCGTCCCAGGAGTCCCCATGGAGCATATCACCGCCACTATCTCCAACGGCACGCTCACACGCAACGGCAACCTTTGGGTAGCCCGCGTGAGCAAGGTCGGCGGCGAGGCTGACATTTCCGTCAGCGCACAGGTAGAAGGCCGCACCATGGCTGTCGGCGCGATGAAGTTCCGCATACGCAAGTTGCCCGACCCGACGGCATATCTCGCTATCGGCGACGGCCAGTACAAGGGCACGCCCAAGCGCATCTCCAAGGGCGCGTTGCTCGGCTGCCGAGGCGTGAGCGCGGCTCTCGATGACGGCATATTGCAGATACAGTATTCCGTAGTTTCATTCTCAACCGTGTTCTTCGACCAGATGGGCAACGGCATCCCAGAGGTGTCTGCCGGCAACTCGTTCTCAGCCCGTCAGGTCGAGCAGTTCAAGCGGCTTAAGCCCGGCAAGAGCTTCTTCATCACCAATATCAAGGCCAAAGGCCCGGACGGGATAGTCCGCGACATCTCCCCGATGGAGGTTAGGCTGAATTGACACCGGGCCCCGGCGAATTACAAACAACAACAAGACACATCAGAAAGCAGAATATATGAATCTCACCCGCAAAATCGTATTGGCCTCCGCAGCCGCCCTCGTGGCTACGCTCACTGTAGTGGCGCAGGTAGAATCTGCCGGCGGCGTGCGTAAACGCTCCGAGAACGACCGTAAGAAGAAAGCCGAAAGCGGCCCGGTGATAACCGACCGCATGCAGTCCTTCTTCGAGAACAAGGAACCGCATGATGCCGACCTGGCATATATGCGCGAGATTTACCGCCAGATTGACCTCACCAACGAAGCCAATACCCCGCTCTATTACCCGGAAGATGTTACCGACGGACAGGAAAACCTGTTCCGCCTGATTCTGCGCCTGGTGGTCGAGGGTCGCATCCCGGCTTACGAATACCTCGACGGCAGAGAGGTGTTCTCCGACCAGTACAAGGTCAAGGTGGGCGATATGCTCGACCGCTTCGACATTTACTACACAAAGGGGAACGGCTCGACCGAGAAGAACCCGAAATACGAGATTGCGGAGGCCGATGTGCCGACAGCGCAGGTGCTCAACTACTACATCATCGAGAAATGGGAGTTTGACCGCCGCTCAAACAGCATGAAGACCCGCGTCGAGGCCATTTGCCCTGTCCTCAACAAGATAGGCGATTTCGGCGGCGAAACACGCTACCCGATGTTCTGGGTCAAGTTTGACGCGCTCCGCCCGTGGCTCGCGCAGCAGTACATCTTCCTTACCGATGACAACAACCTGCCGCAATACAGTCTTGACGACTATTTCAACCTTGGCATGTACAAGGGCGACATATACAAGACCAAGAACCTGCGCAACCTGTCGATGGTGCAGATGTTCCCCGATGACGACGATCGCAAGGCGGCTCAGGACAGCATTGACCGCCGTCTGCGCTCATTCGGCAAGAACCTGTGGGTACCCACCCGCGAGGAATACCTCGCCCAGCGTGAGGCAGAGGAGGCTCGTGCCGCCGCGCTTGCCGCCGGCGACACCATCCCAGAGCATAAGACTGAGGTGGCTGATGGTGACGAAAGCGAAAGCAAAGCCTCTTCGGTGCGCAAGAACAAACGCTCCAAAAAGAACAAGAAGCCGAAACAGCCTAAGCAGGCCAAGGTGAAGCAGTCCTCCTCGTCCTCCAATTCTGGCGCAGTCAAATCCGTGCGTCGCCGCAAACGCTGACGCTCCGGCCTTTAACATTTCAGCGAGGATGCACCACACGGCGCATCCTCGCTTTTTGACTGCGCAGCAGGGTAGGGACACGGCGTGCCGTGTCCGCTGGGTGATAAATATAATTATTTGATTTGTAGTGACTTAGTGCGGACACGGCACACCGTGTCCCTACCTTGCCGCTGCATTCTATTTTCATTTCCTGATAGCCATAACAGCCATTATGGCTATAATAGAGCCACCCAATGCAACTGCATATCATCCTTGCTATTTGCAAACGCCGCATGAATGATATCTATGTGTATTGCACAACTGTATGAGCAAATTGCAGTCGTTGATGCGATAGGGTGTCTATTGCATGGGCGTTTGGCTTGCACTTCAGCGCAACAGATGTAAAACGGCGTGAGGCGGCATTTGCGGTGAAATGACAAGGTGGCTTCATTTTTATCTCAATTTTATTTGCTCAATCCGACTTTAATCCCTATATTTGCGACATTAATAAACATAAACAATACAATTATGAGAAAACTTACACCCTTATTGCTGCTTGCGGCAGCTCTTGCCGGCATACCGGCGGCACAGGCCGGGACGGAACAGGCGGT
>DHKE01000062.1 GCA_002404675.1 Porphyromonadaceae bacterium UBA4702
CCAACTGAGCTATTTTCGCATTCTGTCAATGTTCGCGAGGGGTCTCCCCCGTTTTGCGTTGCAAAGTTACTGCCTTTTTCCGGACTGTGCAAATTTTTCAGCCAAATTTTTTGCAGTATTTTCGCGCTATTTTGACAACGCTCTAATTGTCAGCACTGTATGAAGTGCATTATTTTTTCCACACCCATGCCCCGGGGAACGCTCCCTTGATCTCCTCTGACTGAAGCAGCTCTACTACGGCCTTCTTGTCGGCACTGCGGGCGGCGGTCACACGGGTGTAGCGTGTGCCGCTGACGGTGCGCAGCTCGTAGCCAGTGCCGCTGTGGCGCTGCACGAAGCGTGCTGCTTCGTCGGCATCGGTGAATGCCCCGACCACCAGATGGTACTGCTCTGTCTCTGGACCGGCTTTCGCGGCTTCTGTTGTTGCCGCCGCTTTTGTCCTTGCGGGCGCAGCCGCCGGCTTGGCCGGCTCTTTCTTGCTGTGGTCAACAGCCATGGGCAGCACGGAGGCGCAGTCCTGGCGCGGCGCGTCAGTGACT
The DNA here is from genome assembly GCA_002404675.1 of Porphyromonadaceae bacterium UBA4702. Classification (GTDB taxonomy): domain Bacteria; phylum Bacteroidota; class Bacteroidia; order Bacteroidales; family Muribaculaceae; genus Lepagella. Next base: position 540 of record DHKE01000062.1, read on the forward strand.
GACGACGGGGTGATGAAGAGCAGTGCCATGGTGAATACTATTACGAACATTGCTGCCACACGGGCGAATGTCTTGTGGATGCGTATATAATAGTATTTGTCGGAGCGCAGCCGCACGGGTTGTTTGCCGCTCGCGGTCTCTTCTTCCGTTTTGGCGTTGTTCAGGCTGATTGCCGCCAGACCGGAGTGCTCCGCAGTGATGCCGCTGTCAGCCGAGGGCGTGAAGATGATGTTGTCATCGTCGCCCAGCGAGAGGCTGCCCAAGCTGCCGAGGCTCACCTGCCGCTCGCTGTGCAGCTGTGCGGTCAGTTCCGCCACCCACACATCGAGCTGTGCCAGCGCCTGCGGGTAGGGCATGCCCATGCGCTGCGCTATGGAGTTGGCTATCAGTCCGTCGTTGTTGGTTATCGACGCATTGAACATTACCTCTGTGCACGGCGGCAGTATCACGGCTGCCTGCCTGTTGAAACAGGCGGGGCGGCGGCTGGCGATGAATGCGCCCAGCGAGGGGACAATCACGCAGTCGTGCGACCGTAACAGGTACTCAATATGCAGCAGAAGCGGTGTCAATGGGTTCTTGCGTCTTTTATAGGGACTGCAAATTTAGTCAATCTTGCTGACCTGTGCAATAGCACCCTGCTCATTTGCGCTTGCGCGGCGTGGGGAAGAGGGTGTTAAACAACTTTGTGTCAGCGCCATATTCGGCGGCAAGTTTTTTGTCCATTTCCGCCATGTCGTTTTCGTGCATCGCCGAGTGGATGTATGCCCGCAGCAGCAGCAAGTCGCCGTTGCGCGGCGAGAGTTTCAGCCCCTCGCGTATGTCGTCGCTGGCGAGCTGGTAATCCTCTGTGGATATGAGGAACAGGGCACGGTCGAAATAAGACTCGTCGCTCGGCGACGTTTCCACGAGACGGTCATATAATGTACGCGCGTAGTCTGTGTCGTTGTTGCCGGCAGCTATCTGCGCCATCATGCGCAGCGTGTCGGCATCTGGCTGCTCTATTTTGCGGAACTGCGCGAGAGCCTCTTCGCTGTTCCCCTGGGCAAGGCATGTCACGCCGTACATCTTGCGTGCCCAGTCGTCGCCCGGGGCAGCCTCGAGTATCGCGGCGAGGTCGTCATGTGCTTCGCCATACTGTCCCAGCGACAGGTAGGCGCGTGCGCGGTTGGCTCGCAGGGTGGTCGATGCCGGGGCTATCGACAGCCCGAGCGTGAAGTTTGACACAGCCTCCTCCACGTCGCCGAGGTGCGTGTTGATGATGCCCAGGTTGGAGAGTAGGAGCGCGTTGTTGAAGTTCGAGGGGTCGCGGCGGAGGGCATCGACGGTGCACCGCTTGGCGTCAACCCACATCTCGCGGGCGATGTACCAGTCTGCTGAATCCGCCATCTGAACATAGTCGCGGCGCAGGTTTGCCGGCAGTTCCTCCTGTTGAGCTGGGACATTGCCTTGTGACGGCATCGTGGCGAGCAATAATGCGTAAATGGCTGCTGTAATCATCTGTGTAAACGGTTGGTGATGCAAAAGTAGCAAAAAACGGCGTGACTGCACTTGCACAATAACATAAAAAGTTGTAACTTTGCGTGTTAAACAACGCACAGGACACGGGAGGCTTCGGCTCGTCCGCGCCCTGATGGTTCATAATTAGAGAACAAACACAGAATCAACGATTTAGATTATGTTCAGAGATAACACGTGCGGCGAATTGCGCCTCGCAGATGCCGGCAAGAAAGTGCGTCTGGCGGGCTGGGTGCAGCGTATCCGCAAGATGGGTGGCATGACTTTCATAGACCTGCGTGACCGCTACGGCATCACCCAGATAGTTTTCAATAACGAGATTGACCCGGAACTGTGCAGCCGCGCCAACGAGCTCGGGCGTGAATATGTGCTTCAGGTGACCGGCGCCGTGGCTGAACGCAGCAACAAGAATAGCAGCATACCCACAGGTGAGATTGAAATCATCGCTGACGGCTTCAACATACTCAACACGAGCGAGATACCGCCTTTCACCATCGAGGACGACACCGACGGCGGCGACGACTTGCGCATGAAATACCGTTATCTCGACCTGCGCCGCCCCGCCGTGCGCAAGAACCTCGAACTGCGCCACCGCATCGCTTTTGAGATACGCCGTTATCTCGACGCCAACGACTTCCTCGAGGTCGAGACCCCGGTGCTGGTGAAAAGCACCCCGGAGGGCGCACGCGACTTCGTGGTGCCATCGCGCATGAACCCCGGCGAGTTCTACGCCCTGCCGCAGAGCCCCCAGCTGTTCAAGCAGCTGCTCATGGTCAGCGGCTTCGACCGATATTTCCAGATTGCCAAATGTTTCCGCGACGAAGACCTCCGCGCAGACCGCCAGCCCGAATTTACGCAGATAGACTGCGAAATGAGCTTCGTGGAGCAGGAAGACGTAATACAGATGTTTGAGGGGCTGGTCAAGCATATATTCAAGTACGTCAAGGGGATAGACTTCACAGAGCCGTTCCCGCGCATGACCTGGGCCGATGCTATGCGCCTTTACGGCAGCGACAAGCCAGACATCCGCTTCGGAATGCCTTTTGTCGGAATCACCGACATGGTCAAAGGCAAGGGCTTCAAGGTGATGGACGACGCCGAGCTGACTGTCGGCATCTGCGCTCCCGGCTGTGCCGGATACACCCGCAAGCAGACAGACGCGCTCACCGACTTCGTGAAGCGTCCGCAGGTAGGCGCGAAAGGCCTCGTCTATGTCAAGTTCGAGGAGGACGGCAGCATCAAAAGCTCTGTCGGCAAGTTCTTCAGCGACGACGACCTCCGCGCATGGGGCGAGCGCATGGGCGCGAAGCCCGGCGATATGCTCCTGCTGATGAGCGGCCCGGCAGACAAGACCCGCAAACAGCTCTGCGAACTGCGCCTCGAGATGGGCAACCGCCTCGGGCTGCGCGACAGAAACGTGTTCGCCCCCCTCTGGGTGGTTGACTTCCCCCTCTTCGAGTGGGACGACGAGACACAGCGTTACTACGCCATGCACCATCCGTTCACATCGCCCAATCCGGACGACATACCCATGCTGCACAGCGACACCGGCAAGGTCCGCGCAACGGCCTACGACATCATCGTCAACGGCACGGAGCTAGGCGGCGGCTCGATACGTATCCACGACGCGAAGTTGCAGGACACCATGTTTGAGCTGCTCGGCTTCACGCCTGAACGTGCGCAGGAGCAATTCGGCTTCCTCATGAACGCATTCAAGTACGGAGCCCCCCCTCACGGAGGTCTTGCCCTCGGCTTCGACCGCTTCGTGTCGATACTCGCTGGACTCGACACCATACGAGATGTCATCGCATTCCCGAAGAACAACTCCGGCCGCGACGTGATGAACGAGTCCCCCTCGCCCATCGACGACAGCCAGCTCGAGGAGCTGCGGCTGCGCATCGTTCCATTGGAGAACAAATGACTTACACCAACCTCTCATCCGCGAAACGTGAAACTAAACACCATAACATCAGCCATCGAGCAGTTTGCCCCCCTGTCGCTGCAACTCGACTTTGACAACAGCGGGTTGCAGATAGGGCATGGCGGCGACGACGTGACCGCAGTGCTTCTGTGTCTCGACGTTACGGAGGATGTGGTTCAGGAAGCACTGGACCGCAAGTGCGAACTCATCATCGCGCACCACCCTCTGCTGTTCCGTGGCCTGAAAAGCATCACCGGGCGCACGCCTGTGATGCGCATCGTCGAGGCTGCCCTGCGCGGCGGCGTGGCGATATACTCGGCACATACCAACCTGGATTGCGCCTCTCGCGGCGTAAGCAGCGAAATGGCGCGTATGCTGCACCTCGAAAACTGCAAGGTGCTGTCTCCGTCACCTGATGGCAACGGCAATACCGGACTGGGGATAGTGGGCAACATTTCACCCACTCCAGCTATCGAGTTCCTGCGTCACCTGAAGGAGACATTCGAGGTCAAGGCTCTGCGCTACTCCGCGCAGTCGCCGCAACTCGTCATTCGCCGGGTGGCCCTCTGCGGCGGCAGCGGCGCGGAGTTCATACCGCAGGCCAAGGCCGCCGGCGCTGACATCTACGTCAGCGGCGACATCAAATACCACGACTTCACCACCCACGCCTCCGATATCTTGATAGCCGACATAGGCCATTACGAGAGTGAGGTGTGTGCACGCAAGCTGTTTGCACGTATACTCCGCGAACAGTTGCCCGACCTGGTGACGCATACGGCGGAGTCAGACCGCAACCCGATCGGAATCTTGTGAGCCGTGACGCTCCCAATAATTGTAATTAATAACAGAAAGCATAACATCATCTTATGGCAGACAACAAATCAGAGAAAGAACACAGTGTGGAGCAGCGGCTCAAAGCTCTCTACCAGCTGCAGACGTACCTCTCGGAAATCGACAAGATACGCTTCCTGCGCGGCGAGCTCCCCTTTGAGGTCAAGGACCTCGAGGACGAAATAGCCCGCTTCCAGTCGCGCATTGCCAAGCATACCGAGGAAATCGAGGAACTCAAGCAGCTTACCGTGCAGAAGACCGGCGAAATTGCCGACCGCCGCAACAAGATTGCCAGATATGACCAGCAAATGGACAATGTCCGCAATAATCGCGAGTACACATTCCTCGAGAAAGAGAAGGAATATGAAAACCTCGAGATAGAACTCGCCGAGAAGAATATCCGCGAGGCGTTGGCAAAGCAGGAGGAGAAGAGAAACGAGATAGCCGAAGCTCAGGAGCAGATCACTGACCATGAGCATATTCTGGCTGAAAAGCGCGAGGAACTCGACAGCATCGTCAACGAAACCAAGCAGCAGGAGGAGGACATACGCGAAAAGGCCAAGGAACTCGAAGCCATAATCGACGACTATACCCTCAATGCCTTCAAGCGCATACGCAAGAATGCCCGCAACGGTCTGGGTATCGTCACTGTGCAGCGTGATGCCTGCGGCGGCTGCTTCAACAGAATTCCGCCCCAGCGCCAGCTCGAGATCAAGATGCACAAGAAAATAATCGTCTGCGAGTACTGCGGCCGCATCATGATCGATGGCGTGCTCGCTGGTGTGGAGAAACCCGAGGAGACTGCTTCCGCACCCGCAACCACCCGCCGCCGCTCGTCCAAGTCAACGGCGTCCAGCAACTGACTTTATACACATTATTATATAAACAAGGGGGTGTGCCAAAATAGGCGCACCCCCTTTGTTATGCGTAGCTAAGTAGGGACACGGCACGCCGTGTCCGAATGGTGACAAGCACAATCAATTGATATGTAATGACTTGATTGCGGACACGGCACGCCGTGTCCCTACCTTGCCGCCTCAATTATACGAGGTTTGTCGTCACTTGGCTTCGGTGACAATCACTTTCCCCTCGGGACGCTCTATGCACAGGCGTGCTTGCTTGGCTGCTTCCACGGCTTGCGGAACTCCCTTGGCCTTGTCAAACCAGCGTATGGCTGCCTCAAAATTCTTGTTAAGTGCCTCATAGACACCGCGTGCATAGTTCGACGCGCCGCTGTTGCCGGCTTTGTCGAGGTATTTGCGGGCGGAGACCATGTCGCCACGGCTCATTGCTGCATTGGCGGCGTTCAGGTTTGCCACCTCATCGTCCGGGTACATGCGCACGGCTGTCTCAAACACCTCGTTGAACTCGTCTGAACCGGGCGTGAACGTCTCCGAAGCGAGGTAGAACTCATTCAGCCCCAGTTTCTGCGGCGCGGTGCGCACCAGCCCTACTATCTGCTGAACGTCAGTAAATTCACGCACCGTATAGTTGACCGTGTAGTCAGAGTGGCGTAGCGTGGGATATACATTCTTCAGCAAGAACGGATATTCCTCGGGGAAATCGCGCTTGATGCGGGCATCCTTCTCGTCGGGTGTCAGCGTCGTGTCGTCGATTATGGCGAGGATGCCGTCGCGGCTTTCAAGATCGGAAGTCTCGACCCATTTGCGCAGCCCTGTCCAGTCCTCCGCTTCGTATGCCGATGTGAACTTGACGGAACGAGGCAGCGAATAGCTGTCGCGGACATAGCCCACCAGCGACTCCGTGCGTCCCTTGGCAAGTTTCTCGTTGTGGTCATACGGCCCTTCTGGTGATGCGTAGCCCTTGATGAATATGGACGTTATGGTGTAGTCGCGGTCATTGCGCACACGGTCTATGGTCTGCGATATTTTCGCCAGTTCCGAGGCATTGTTGCGGAACTCCGGGTCGATGTCCGACACGTTCACCGGAAAATCAACGTATGCGCTGCCGCTCTCCTTGCGGCTCTTGATACCCTCCGATTTCGGGCGAGTGTAGACATATTCAGCGTCGAAGAATGCCGGACGCATGTCTATCGTCGCAAGCGGCTGTTCTGCCGAGCCGCTGACGCTGCAGTTGGCGCAGCCGCCGTAGGTGTACGTCAGCCGCAGCTGCGACAGGTTCATCCACTGGCGGTAAGGCACGTTGCCGCTGTATGAGATGTATGAGGCATCCTTGCCGTTGTGGTATAGGTTCTCGCCGCGCACATACCCCTCGTCATTGCGCAGATGGTAGTACATGCGGTTGCGCCCGGCCACAGTCACCGGCGACATCTGCACACTCTGGTTGCCGTCCGTTATTTCGGGGACGACGATTACCTCCTCATTGGACTTCATTTTGATCTGCGAGGCATCGATGACAAACGAGATGCTCAGTCCGTTGCCCTCACGCTCCACGTTCAGCGAGCTGATGCTCACGTCGCCGGGTGTCACGGACACGACGGCTGAAGCCGTCGCCACAGCCGCTGCTGCAAATATTGATGATATGGTTCGTTTCATTGGTTGTTCGTTTTAGGAAGGCACTTAGAAAACATACTCCAGGTTGATCGCTGCCTTGGTAGGCCCGACATAGTTGTGCACTGCATCGTCGCGCAGCTTGATGCCCGTCTTGAGGTCATACTTGTCATAGCGCGTGTATATCCAGCCGATGCCGATTTCCGCTTCCAGATTCCAATGCTTGCCCAGCACCCACGAGTGGCCGTAGACAAATCCGGCACCCGCGCCGAAGCCCTTGACACGGCAGTCCGCCAGCTGCGTGAAGTCATTGTTCAGGAACCTCTTCAGCCCGCCGATGTTGGCGAAATTGTAGATGCCGCCCATCAGGTTGACTCCGATGAAATTCCCCTGGAACTTCTCGCAAAACCAGTAGCGGAACTCCGGAGTTACCTCCCAATGGTGCCACTCATGCTTGTTCACGTCCCAATAGTTGGTGTTGCCGCTGATGTCGAAAGTCCAGTCACGCGAGAGGGCAAACTCCAGCCCGAGCGACGGCGAAGCGAAGCCGTCATACAACAGGTTGGTTTTCACCGCCACGCTCTGGGCAGACACGCCGAGCGACGCGAAAAGCAGCCCCGCCGGCAGCAACCATGCTAATCCTTTTCTCATATATCTGTGTGTTGGTTTATATCCAAAGCAAAGTCGTCTGCAAATGTACAAAGAAAAATCGGTTGTGCTTGCATATCCGAATGCAATCCACCCCCATTCAGTGTATTCCCAAAAGCATCAGACAAATATTTTGCTTTTGTAATATGATGTAAGTCAGCGTATTGTGATTTTGCTGCAAAATTATTGGCGGAAATGTTTGGAGGTTACGAAAAAAGCGGTATATTTGCGGCATAAAAGGAATTGTCCTGCAAACTGCACTATTAAGACATCAACGCGCGTATTAATATGGATGCCGAGATAAGCGGAAAGCCAGAACAGTCCCGAAAAGTGAAATTTTTAAGAGCAATAATTATGAGCATTTCAAAAAACAGACAAGTACTGACGAGTTTAAGTCAGCTGGAAACGTCGGAGAACACGACGTTCATTATCCAAAGCACAATTAGGGCAGCAGCCGGAGTAAGTGAAATCTCGATAGCCAGCGGAGTGTCGCTGGTATTCGACGGAGGAATGATAGCCGGAGCATTGAGCGGAGGCACGGAACAGCCTCTTACGCTTGTCGGCAACTTTACCTCGGTAGAAGCACCCATTACACAGATTTTCGGGGTTACAGTTTTCGCCAAGGGATATTGGCACATCGACCGCGCCTACCCGCAGTGGTTCGACGCAGTAGCTGGCACGCAGAGTTACGGTGCAGCTGCTCCGCATGACTGCTCCATGGCTATTAACAAGGCAGTTGAGATGAAGATGTCGGGCGAGGTTTTCCTGCCAGCCGGCGTGTACCTCGTGTCGCACACCATCCGCTTGCGCCACGGCATCAACCTGATCGGCGACAGCGCCACCCGCACGAAAATCGACTATAACAATATGCCCGATCCCGAAATGGTTGACGGCTGGGGACGAGCCACATTCATCACGCCCTTCTTTGAGAACGGCAAGGACTGTTTTGTAGACAGCGGCTTCAATGGCGCAGGGAGCGTCGCAATAGTTGCTGTAAACATCAAGCAGCCGGAAGTACAGACTCTTGCGAAAGTAACTGCCGGAGGTCTTACCCCCACACCAGTCGGCCCGGAAAAACCTGTAGCTGATGTGAACTACGCGCATCCGTTCGGTTCGATAGAGCAGATTTACTTCTATAATGCCAACAGTCGCATCGGCAACGGCGGAGAAACGGAGTGCGCGAAAATATCGCAGAAGGTCTGCTGCCTTGTAGCAGGCGGCTTCACGTTCCGCCACGTGTTCTGGGAGAATTTCTGCCGTGCGATAAAGTGGACAGACGAGTACAATGACTCCAAGACCATCTACCGCTGCAACATCCAGACATATTTCGGTGACGCGGTACTTGAAAAGATAGGCATACCGACAACGTTGCCGTACCTGATAGACTCACGCGGCTGTGGCGACGCGATGATCATCGATGGCTGCCACCTTGACCGTGGCGTTTACAAAGAACCTGGCAACAAATTTGTAGGAACACGCAAGGAATATCAGCTGTACAAAGGGCTTGCCTTACGCACATGCCTTGGCGGCTCGATACGCAACAGCATCATCCACAGTGACATCGACATTGAGCACTGCACAGCGTTGGAGTTCGCGGACAACCACTGCGAACTTGGCATGCAGATGAACATCCGCTGGTCGCAAATATCGATACACGACAACTACATCGAGAAGGGGATTGTGCCGAACTTCGTCATACACGCTATGGACGACGAAGGTGAGGGGAACGCCACCTACAGCAACTTGAACTTTTCGGACAACAAGTTCATCTGCTATAATACCGAGAACAGAATCCCTGTAGACAAGATAAGCGAGTACGACATCCTGCTGAAGACCAGACAGGGCATAGCACCGTACAGCATTGACCTGGCACGCAACTATCGTGTTAGTGCAAACAAGGATCTTGTCTCGTTTCACCAGACTGGTATAATGTTCGCTACGCAGGACACCAACGAAGACGGTATAGTCGGCGACATCCTGCCGTTTAAGGCGTTCAACGACCACAGCTACTTTCTGTCTGACCATGCAACCATTCGCCGCAACCTGAAATTGAAGCAATCTGCCACAGTTTCGTCAGTCCCTGCTTTGACAATAGATGCGATGAACAATACGAATATCCCGAAATTGCCTGACGACAATCAGTTGGCAACGGCGATAACGTATAAGTTCTATTTTCAGGCAATTGCAGACGAACCTCGAGCAATAGCATCCGTAGTTAATCAGATGTCTGTTAATCCTTCAACAGATGTTCTCAATTACAGCAGCGGCGGCAAACAGTGCGGTATCTTGTTCGCATTGCATTGGAATGGAGATGTTGAGCCTTGCTCATTGTGTATTGTTCGTGATACAGTCCTTAATGGCAAACACATCAAGCGTCATGTCGTAACTGTACCCGTGTGTGGAGCGAGATTTCTGCATGACAATTTCACTTCCGTGGAAGGACATTTGTGGGTATCCGAGCCAATCGAGAAAAACGGGGACAAGGATGTCTCAGATACAGACTTGGATATGAATAAGATACCGGAGTTCATAACACAACCGAATAGCGGAATTGAGGCGATACAGTTCATTGATGGCAATGTTTCCTGCAGAGCTTCAGCCACACCTGCTGCCGGTGAGTGGAAGTCAGGTGACACCATAGTCATCAAACCGTCTGGCAGCGGTTCTGAACAGGAATGGAGAGATGCAACTGTACGAATAAAGAACTAATCCGACAGGGAGATGAGTGAACAGACTGATTCTGTTCACTCGCCTCTCTTTCCCAAAACATACAAAACAATGAGACAAAGAATTGTAGCGATGCTTGTAGCGATGCTGGCGATGTTGCCGACATTGGCATCAGACCTGATTAAGGCAGGTGAAAGCTATTATCGAGTCATTGACAATGAGGCTTATTATGTGGGAGAATCCATGCAAAGCCAGACTATTGTGATCATACCAGAGAAGATTGAGCACAATCACAGAAAGTATACTGTGGTGGGCTTTAAAATTGAGGGAGAGGATTACCCTTACTCTTCACGATGCGAATATGTAGAGGAGTTCTATCTGCCCAGCACAATACGTAATACCAGCGACAACATCTCGTTCTTGCGATACAATACTCCAAATATAAAGGCTCTGTATGTTGAGCCTGGCGGAGATCTGGCGGCTCAGGACGGTGCTTTGTATACCAGCGATATGAAAACACTTGTCTTTGTCCCATGCTCATATACCGGTGTTTTCACAGTGCCGGAAACCGTGACTGCATTGGGCGAGGGCTGTTGCCGCAAAACTGGCATTACTGGCATTGCGCTTCCTTCCGGGTTGCTGTCTATTGGTACAGATGCGCTTTATGAGACTGGCATTACGGATATAACTCTGCCGGAAAACTTGCAGTCAATAGGTGACGAAGCGTTTTATGGAACTGGCATTGCGTCCATAACATTCCCTGAAAGCCTCAAGTCAATCGGAGACAATGCGTTTTGTGGAACCAAGATAACACGGCTTGTTGTGCCTGACAATGTTGTCACGGTCGGTAGATTGAACATGTCGGAACTTGAGTATCTCTCGCTTGGAAATTCAATCACAAGAATACTATGGGGACTCCCTGGGGATTGCCCGAAATTGCGAGAGATGCACATTCCCGCGAGTGTAGTGGATATAGTATGGGGGGCATTTGACAACTGTCCGTCGCTTACGGAGATAGTTGTAGCTGACGATAATCCCTACTATGTGTCTGACAATGGAGTGGTGTTGTATGACAAGGCAAGGAAGGAGTTGCTTTTTACATCAGCCGCAATAACTGAATATGTAGCGCCTGCAACAGTAACAGCAATCGGATACAAGGCTTTCAGGAACAGGTCAAAATTAAAGTTGGTTGACTTGTCAGCTTCCGGCATAACGACGATTGGAAAAGAAGTCTTTTGTGAATGTATCAGACTCGAAACTGCGAATCTGTCGGGTGTGACAACAATTGAGAAAGCCGCATTTAAGGATTGCATCAGCCTAAAATCTGTATATATGCCAGACATGGCAATGATTTCGGACGAAGCGTTTGATGGCTGCACCCATCTTCAATTCATTGACTTGCCAGGCGAAACAACGATTGGACTAAAAGCGTTCTATGACTGTACCGGCCTTAAATCCATTGATTTGTCTGGCGTAACAACAGTTGGAGACGAAGCGTTTTATGACTGTACCGGTCTCGAATACATCAACACTGGAGACAACTTGGTTGACCTTGGGGACAGGGCTTTTGCTTGCGAGCGAAGCGCGTCAGTTAGCCCGCGAGTAATCGTGCTGTCAAATGAGCTTGCAGATTTGCCTGAAAATGCCTTTTCTCAGAATGTCATAAGAGCCTTCAGCGGCGGCAACGGTCTGAAGACTATCGGAGACGGCGCATTCAGCGGCTGCGAGTTCAGAGGTATGCAAGAGATTTTTGTTCCGTACAATGTTGAGAATATTGGAGCTAACGCATACGCCGGCATAAAGTGCGACAAGAATCTCTTCACCAAGATATACCTCGGCGATAAAGTCACGCAAATAGGGGACAAGGCATTTGATATAGCCCAAAGTGTGATGGGTCTTTATTGTGCAGCGACCACGCCACCAGAATGTGCCAAAACCGCATTTTCAGACGGGTTGTACGCGGTCACGACCCTCATGGTCCCGGACGTTGATGCCTACAAGAAGGTCTTCCCATGGTACAAGTTCATGAAGTCAAGTTACTATGACTTCTCCGGGGTGGAGGATGTTGCTGGCGGCGGCGAGGAGGTCCGTGTAAGCTGCGTTGGCGGCGAGATGCGCGTCGAGTGCGCCGACGGCACGGCTGTGACGGTATGGAGCGCGGACGGACGCGAGGCGTACAGCGGCACTGGCAGCTGCACCATAGCCCTGCCGCGAGGCATCTACATAGTCCGCGCCAGCTCTTCGACCCGCAAGGTCATCCTCTGACATTTCATAGTACATAGATATGGAAATCCCTCCGTGTTTCGGCGCGGAGGGATTTTTCTTTATCGAAAAACTGGCGGTTGTGGCTTGTCTGCCGGGAAAATTTGCTAACTTTGCAACTTAAGCGGCTGTGGCGCAGACTTGACCGCTGGCCGTGAGGTTAACGTATTGTAGAAAAGGACTACCTTATTATGAGAAAGACACTTTTGCTGTTGATGATGTGCGTGACGAGCGTAGTGGCGTTTGCCGCCGCGTCCGTGCAGTGGAGTTGCAAGCTGGTGGGTGACGGCACGGCCTCCCCGTCGGTCGAGATTACTGCGGCTGTGCCTGCCGGCTATCACCTGTATGCCCAGGACAATCCTGCCGGAGGCGGCTCTCCCCTGAAGATTTATGTGGAGGGGACGGGCGTGAAGGCTGACGGCAAGCCCACTGCCAACCGCGTTTACACCAAGGCGTACAATGACATTTTCGAGACTGACGAGCATTTCTATACAGGGACTGTCAAGTTTGTGCAGCGGCTCAAGCCGACGGCTCGCGAGTACAGCGTGCGCATAGAGGTTGACGGCCAGATATGCAGCGACAGCGAGTGTGTCCGCACCGGCGGGTCGCATACGTTGAAGGGAAAAGCACCGGAAACAGCCCTCGGCAAGGACGATGCCGCTGCGAAAGCTGAAAACACGGACGACATACAATCGGAAACTGCTGTTGCAGACTCGTTGCCGGCAGGGCAAGAGGCCGTCGCAGCCGCGGATTCCGCAGCAGTTGCGCCCGCATATGCCGCATGGTGGGACAACGTAGAGGCGGAGCTGAAGGCTTACGACAACCGCGACACGGCAGAGGACATGAGTTTGCTGTACATATTCCTTGCCGGTTTCCTCGGCGGCCTGATTGCCCTGATGACACCGTGCGTATGGCCGATGATACCGATGACCGTCAGCTTCTTCCTCAAGCAGAACAAGAGCCGTCGCGGGTCGGTCGGTCAGGCTGCGCTCTACGGCGTGTCGATAGTGGTCATATATGTGCTGCTTGGACTGGTGATAACAGCGTTGTTCGGAGCTTCGGCGATGAATGACCTTGCCACGTCAGCAGTGTTCAACATCATATTCTTCCTGCTGCTTGTGGTGTTCGCGATTTCGTTCTTCGGCGGTTTCGAGCTTACGCTGCCGGCCTCATGGACCAACAAGATAGACGCCAAGGTTGACACAACGACAGGCATCCTGTCGGTATTCTTCATGGCGTTCACGCTGGTGCTTGTGTCGTTCTCCTGCACAGGCCCGATCATAGGGACGCTGCTTGTCGAGGCGGCAGCATCCTCCAATTTCGTGTCGCCGGCTGTGGGCATGTTCGGCTTTGCGCTGGCACTGGCGTTGCCTTTCACGCTGTTTGCCATGTTCCCGACCATGCTCAAGTCTATGCCCAAGAGCGGCGGCTGGCTGAATACGGTCAAGGTTGTGCTCGGATTTCTGGAGCTGGCGTTGGCGTTGAAGTTCCTCTCTGTCGCGGATTTGGCATACGGCTGGCGCATATTGGACCGCGAGGTGTTCGTTGCGCTGTGGATTGTGATATTCGCGCTGTTGGGCGTGTACCTGCTCGGCAAGCTGACATTCCCGCATGACGACAAGGTGGATAAGGTGAGCGTGCCTCGTTTCCTGTTAGGTGTCATCTCGCTTGCCTTTGCCGTGTATATGTTGCCTGGTCTTTGGGGTGCGCCGCTGAAGTCGATAAGCGCGTTTGCGCCGCCGATGAGTACTCAGGATTTCTCGCTTTATGAAGGGGGTGTGAGCGCGTCTGCCGACGATTTCGAGCAGGGCATGGAACTTGCTCGCCGTCAGGGTAAGCCAGTCATGATAGACTTCTCGGGACACGGCTGTGTGAACTGCCGCAAAATGGAGGCGGCAGTATGGACTGACCCCGAGGTGAAGCGCATCATTGACGATGATTATGTACTGATAACCCTTATGGTAGACGACAAGAAGGCTCTGCCGGCTCCGGTAGTAGTACGCGAGAGCGACGGCACGGAACGCACGTTGCGCACCGTGGGCGACAAGTGGAGCTACCTGCAGCGCTCTAAGTTCGGGTCAAACGCGCAGCCGTATTATGTGCTGCTCGACAACGACGGCAAGCCGCTCGAGTCGTCATACGGATATGATGAGGATATACCGGCGTACAAGAAGTTCCTCCAAAACGGTGTAGACAACTACCGCAAGAAGGGGGAGTGACGACACGCTGTTAGACTGATAACAGAAGAGGGTGCAGGAATAATGAGCCGTACCCTCTTCTGTGTAATTAGCTTGATGTCAGGTTGTTGATGCTCGCGACTGGTGAAAAACAAAAAATATTGGCTGAAAAATTTGCACAGTCTGAAAATAAGCAGTAACTTTGCAGCGCAATTCGGCGACGGATTGCGACAGACAGGGTTCCATGTCCGAGTGGTTAGGTAACGGTCTGCAAAACCGTTCACACCAGTTCGAATCTGGTTGGAACCTCCTCAGGAGAGAGCATCAGCGTTTTGATGCTCTCTTTTGTTGTTGTCAGCGGCTTGCCCGGATACTATGGCCGGTCTCGAAACGGTGTGTCTGAAACATTCAAGTCAAATTTTTCGCTTGATTGTTGGCGCAAAATCGGAATTTTGCTTAACTTTGTCATGTACTCCCGCAGGGAGGCGTAAACGAATAACCAGTTACGAAATGAAATACAAGAGGATATTGCTCAAACTCTCGGGAGAGTCCCTGATGGGAGCGCAAGGTTACGGCATCGACAGCGAGCGGCTGCACTCGTATGCGGAGCAGATTAAGGCTGTGGCAGACCATGGCGTGGAAGTCGGCATAGTCATAGGCGGCGGCAACATATTCCGCGGGCTTAAAGGCGCGGCTGCGGGCTTTGATCGCGTTAAGGGCGACCAGATGGGCATGCTTGCCACTGTCATCAATTCGCTGGCGCTGAGCAGCGCGTTGACAAGCATGGGGCTTGGCGCGGACGTGTACACAGCCGTTCCTATGTTCCCGATAGGAGAGCCGTATTCCAAGTGGCGGGCCATTGACTCCCTGAAGCATGGACGGGTTGCCATAATGAGCTGCGGCACCGGCAGCCCGTATTTTACAACTGATACAGGTTCAGCCCTCCGCGCCATAGAAATCGAGGCGGACATCATGCTCAAAGGAACACGCGTGGACGGTGTTTACACTGCCGACCCAGAGAAAGACCCGGACGCCCGCAAGTTTGACACCATAACGTATGACGAGGTGCTGTCGCGCAACCTTCGTGTCATGGACTTGACAGCCACCGCGCTATGCAAGGAGAACAACATGCCGATATATGTGTTTGACATGGACACCGAGGGCAACCTGATGCGAATGCTGAAAGGTGAAAATATTGGCACTTTCGTAAGCAACTGACTGTAACAAAAGATAATAACAACCATGGGGCAGATGAGGCAACACTGTTGCCGCCCCTATAACAGAATACACACTATGGAAGTATCCGAATATCTGCAAGAGGCTGAAACTGCCATGGAAATGGCGGTTGAATATCTGGACGATGCACTTTGCCACATCCGCGCCGGCAAGGCGTCTGCCCGTCTGCTCGACGGCATCCGCGTGGACTATTACGGCTCAATGTCGCCGATTTCCAATGTCGCTAACGTGAGTGTGCCCGACGCACGCACCATTGCCATCACGCCATGGGAAAAGTCTATGTTCAAGGTCATCGAGAAGGCAATCATCGATTCTGAACTCGGCATCACGCCGGAGAACAACGGCGAGGTGATACGCCTGAGCATACCGCCTCTCACAGAGGACCGCCGCCGCCAGCTTGTAAAGCAGAGCAAGGGCGAGGCCGAGAATGCCAAGGTGTCTGTGCGCAACGCGCGCCGCGAGGCTATCGAGGGTCTGAAGAAGGAGGTCAAGAACGGCCTTAGCGAGGATGCCGAGAAGAGTGCGGAGGGAGATGTGCAGAAGCTGCATGACAAGTTTCTGAAGCGCATTGACGAACTGTTCGCTGCCAAGGAAAAGGAAATCCTGACCGTTTGACATGAACAGCGGCTGGCGGAGCTCTGCGGGAACATCGCCGGCATCCGAGGTCGAGGTGTCGGTGATAGTGCCGGTGTACAACGCTGCCCCGTTTCTGGGCGAGTGTGTCGGTTCGCTGCTGCGGCAGACGTTTTCGCCGCTCGAAATCATTATTGTCGATGACGGCAGCACTGACGGCTCGGGCGATATATGCGATTCATTTGCATCGGCTCATGAGAGCGTCCGCGTGATCCACAAGCCCAACGGAGGCATGAGCGATGCCCGCAATGCCGGGTTGGGCGTTGCCCTCGGCCGCTACATTGTCTTTGTCGATGCCGACGATGCCGTGTTGCCGGAAATGGTCTCGACGCTGCATGGCATCTGCGAGGACGAGCGTGTGCCGTTGGCGTGCTGCGGGTCGAGGGAAGTACTTGAGGTTTCCGCAGATGACTTGGCTCGCGGCGTGAACGGCGCAGCAACTAATGTCAGCCTGATGTCAGCGACCGAAGCGGTGGAGGACATGCTGTACCAGTGCGGAGTCAACAATTCCGTATGGTCGAAGATGTTCTCGCGCAGCCTGTGGGAGGCACGCAGTTTCCGCAAGGGCATAGGTTACGAGGATTTGGATGTCATATACCGCGTGATGCTTGATGCCGGCAGTGTAGCGGTGACTGATGAGTGCCTTTACCTGTACCGTCAGCATCGCGGCAGCTATATACACCGGTTTCAGGCACGTCGGGCAGACGTGCTGGACGTGACTGACAGGATGCTGCAGTGGATGGCCACCAATGTGCCGGAGCTGACAGAGGCTGCAAGATGCCGGCGCATGAGCGCGCATATCAACATCCTGGGGCTGATGCACGCGGCACGGGTGCGTATGCCCGAGGTTGAAGAGCGTTGCCGCAGGGTGATTGCTGCTGACAGCGCATCGTGCCGCAGCAATCCGCGAGCCAAGCCGCAGATGCGCAAGGCGTTGACGATTGCAAGGTGGACAGGTTTGCCATTGTTTGCCGCAATGCTCGGCTTGGCATACCGCCGCAGGGACAGAAGAAAATTTGCCCGGAAGGAAGCGTTATCGTCATCTTCCGGCAGGAATAAAAACGAATGATTATGGAAGATACGAGATTTGCGGTCCGCGCAAACAAGATATTTGACGAGTGTGTGCGCCTGTACCATGTCACAGACGACATCGATGCGCCTATGCCGATGCCGTATCCAGAAGGTTCGGTCGAGGCAGTGCTGTTTGAGAAGAACTGGATTGATGCGGCACAGTGGCACATGGAGGACATCATCCGCGACCCGGACATTGACCCGCTGGAGGCTCTGGCTCTGAAACGCCGTATTGATGCTTCTAACCAGCGTCGCACGGACATGGTAGAGCAGCTTGACGCTCGTTTCCGCGACAAGTATGCCGGTGTCAAGGCGCTTCCCGGCGCGACTATCAACACCGAGTCGCCTGCGTGGGCGATAGACCGCCTGTCTATTCTGGCGTTGAAGATATGGCACATGCGCGAACAGGCGGAGCGTGCCGATGCCGATGCTGCACATACAGCCCGCGCACGCGGCAAGCTCGACATACTCCTGCAGCAGCGCGAGGATTTGACAGACGCTATCGACACTCTCCTCGACGACATAGCCGCCGGACGGAAATACATGAAGGTCTACATGCAGATGAAGCTGTACAACGACCCCTCGACCAACCCGGTGCTTTATGGCAAAAAGTGACGGCACGCGCACCACGCTTGTGACGCGGTTCTCTGCGCTGGGCGATGTGGCGATGACGTTGCCTCTGCTCTACAATGTCGCCAGGTCAAACCCGCAGCGGCATTTCGTGATGCTGACACGGCCTCTCGCCGCCGGCATATTCATCAACTCGCCGGAGAATGTAGATGTCGTCGGAGTTGACATGGAGAAATACGGCTCGCCAGCCGGAATAGTCAAGTTGTGCCGCCGCCTGTCCGCGCAGTATGACATTGACACATACGCTGACCTGCATGACGTGTTGCGTACCAAGATAATGCGTCTTGTCTTCCGTCTGAAAGGAGTCAAGACTGCTCATATCCACAAGCACCGCAAGGCGCGGCGTGCACTCACACGCCCCAATGACAAGAACCTCGTTCCGCTCACACCCGTAAGCGTGCTGTATGCCGACGTGTTCACACGCCTCGGCATACGCCGCGACAAGTCGTTTGTCTCGCTCTTCGGTGCGGACGATGCTCCGGTTCAAATGTTGTCGCCTATTGTGGGGGAGGGCGTTGAAAAGCAGCCAGACGAGGTGTGGATAGCCGTTGCCCCGTTTGCCCGCCACCCCGGCAAGGTCTATCCGCTGGAGCATACGCGCAAGGTGGTGGAGCATTTTGCAGCTGAGCCGTCGGTGCGCCTGTTTCTGCTGGGAGCTGGTGCGGAGGAGCAGGCAGTCTTGGAAGGTTGGTGTGCCGGCCAAGACAACATCACGAATGTGGCGGCAAAGCGGGCGGGCATCGCAGCCGAGATTGCGTTGTTGAGCCATTGCGACGTGCTGCTGTCGATGGATTCCGCCAATATGCACCTTGCCTCGCTGGTCGGCTGCCCGGTGGTTTCGATATGGGGTGCAACTCATCCGTACACAGGTTTTTACGGCCGTTGTCAGCCCGAAGACAACGCCGTACAGCTGGCATTGCCCTGCCGTCCCTGTTCAATATACGGCAACCGTCCGTGCCGTCGCGGCGACTACTTGTGCCTGAACGGGCTAAGCCCGGAGGTGGTCATAGCCCGCATCAAGCGAGTGTGTGCCATGGCGCATTGACGCGCCGAAATCGCCCACAGTTTGCGGACACACAAATTATTGCTACTTTTGCATTGTCGCAGACGCATAGCACAGCCCGTGCGTGTACGACCGATTACCATATACAAACTGACACGATGACAAATCAGCGAAAACAGATATTGCCGCGAGCGCCGCGCCGGTTGTCGGCGCTGGTGCTTGCCGGATGCTTTCTTATTCCCGGCACCTCGGCACGCGACATGGCGGCAACGGTGCTGCCTATCCCAGACGGATATTACAGCCGCGCATCAATGATGGAGGCCGGAGACAACCCTCTAGGCACGATAGACCAGCTGTCCCGGTTTGAGATCCTTTCCGGCCTCGGGGCGGAGCTGATGCTCGCCAAGGCATACTATCGCATGGGCGACGCCCGCTGCGTGCCGATACTGAGAGACTTCATAGCCTCCAACCCGGCTTCGGAGCAGGTTCAGACGGCGCGTATGCTGCTGGGCGACTTCTATTTCTTCAGCCATGATTTCGCCAATGCCGTAACGGTATATGAAGACCTCGACGTGGAGTGGCTGAGCAAGCCCGATGCTGCCGCCTATTCATACCGCAAGGCGTTTTCGCTCATCAAGACCGGACACTTCAACCGTGCCGTACCGTTGCTGTCGCGGCTGCGTGACAACGGCACATACGGCCGCGCCGCAGTGTTCTACCTGGCATACATCGACTATGTGAACGGCAATTATGACAAGGCATACGACGGTTTTGCAGAGTCGCTTGAGATGGGAGGGTATGACAGCAGTTCATCAGCGTCTGCGCATTTTTGCGATATGCCGAGGCGCGGAGAGTATATCCCTACAGGCCTGGAAGCCGGATACTATATGCTTCAGATTGAGTTCATGCGCGGACAGTATGATACTGTGATTTCCAGCGGCACCGGATTGCTGAGGAAAACTCCAGTCCCCGAACTGATACCCGAGACTTGCCGCATCATGGGCGAGAGCTATTTCAAGCAGGGAGACATGGACAATGCGGCCGAATACCTGAACCGCTATGTCGAGGAGACGCAGTCTGAACCCACAGCATCAGCCATCTATACGCTCGGTGTTATAGACTATGAGAACGGCGACTACGAACGAGCTGCCGAGCGTTTCGGCCAGATAGGCGAGGAGTACGAGGACATCTCGCAAAGCGCGTACCTGTACATGGGGCAGTGCGCCATACGCCAAAGCGAGCCGGACCTCGCCGCTATCGCGTTCCGCAAGGCATACCAGATGAACTATGACCCCAAGGTGGCGGAGACAGCCCTGTACAACTACATAGCCTCGGTGACACGTGGCGGCAAAGTGCCTTTCGCCTCCTCGGTGTCGCTGATGCAGGAGTTTGTTGACAATTACCCCAACTCGAAATACGCTTCCGAGATAGAGCAGTACATGGCGGTGGCATACTATAATGAGAAGGACTATGCAAACGCCTTGAAAAGCATAAACCGCATTTCGCGCCCAGACGCCAAGGTGCTTGCCGTCAAGCAGAAGATACTGTTTGAATATGGTGTGCGTGAGATGTCAAACGGCAATGCCGCCGAGGCTGAGGAATACCTGTCGGAAGCACTCACGCTGTCGCGTTTTGACTCAAAAATTGGTTCACAGACTGCATTGTGGCTCGGTGATGCTCAGTACGCGCAGCGCAAGTACGGCGAGGCGGAGAAGGCGTACGCGCAGTATCTGCGCAATGACAAGCACGGAGACAATTCTGCGCTCGGCCTGTACAACATGGCTTACTCGCTGTATATGCAGGACAAGTTCAGCAACGCGCTGGCATATTTTGACGATGCCCTGTCCGGCAAGCCTAAACTGCCCTCAAACCTCTCGACAGACGCGCTGGTACGCAAGGCAGACTGCTTGTATTACCTTGGCCGCCTCAATTCAGCCGCTGATGTCTATTCCCAGGCGATGAAGGCCGGCGCTGCCGCTGCCGACTATGCAGCGATGCGCCGTGCGGTGATTGCCGGTGTCAACGGCGACAATGCAGCCAAGGCGCGTATGCTCGGCGAGATGATGGAGACATACCCCAATTCCAAGTGGATTTCAACGGCGATGCTCGAACAGGCGCTCGCCTATATGGAAACCGAGGACAACGACAAGGCCATAAAGACGCTCAACAACCTCTCCCGCAAGTTCCCGAACAGTCCTGAAACCCGCACGGCGATGCTCCAAATGGCGTTGCTGTACAGCAAGCAGGGCAATGCGGCGGCTGCAGACGAGGCGTACAAATCTGTCATATCCAAATGGCCGTCGAGCGATGAGGCTCAGACTGCCAGTGACGAGCTGCGCCGCATCTATGCATCGCGAGGCGAACTGTCGCAGCTGTCTGATTTCTTGCGCCGTGTCCCCGGCGCGCCGCAGCTGGACGACAGCGAGGTCGAGCAGCTGACATACGATGCTGCCGCCTCTGAATACGCCGCCGGCGGCAGCGGCCGCAAGCTGGTGCAGTATGTCGAGAATTACCCAGACGGCAAGTATGTGGCACAGGCTCTGCGCGACATTGCCGAATACCAGTTCTCCGACGAGAACCGTCCGGACGATGCGCTGCAGACTATCGAGACGCTGCTCAAGAAACGCCCGTACGCTCAGCAAGTGCCGGGCGCATTGCTGCTGAAAGCGCAGATACTCGAAGAGGCTTACCCTAACCGTACCGACGAGATACTGCGCACGTACCGCGAGGTGGAAAATCGCGGCGGCTCGGCATATTCCGCATACGCCTGGGCAGGGATAATGCGCCATACCGCTGATGCCGCCGAGCGGCTGGAGTATGCCCGCAAGGTGCGTGAGGCCGGCGGCCTCGACAGCGACATTCTCGACGAGGCTAGGTACTACGAAGTTGAGGGGATGCTCGCTGACGGCTCTGACGTGCAGGAGGCTGTGGCTGCGCTCAAATCATTGGCCGAATCGCCGCAGTCCCTTGCAGGTTCGCGCGCTGCAGTTGCCCTGGGCGAGTACTATCTCGGTGAGAAACAATACAAGAAGGCCATTGAGGTGCTGTCGGCGTTTACCGATTCCGGCACGCCGCATGAGTACTGGCTTGCGCGTGGATACATCGCTCTGGCCGACGCTTATCGCGCTTCGGGCAAGAAGCAGCTCGCGCTGGAGTACATACGCAGCCTGAAAGACAATTACCCCGGCGATGACCAGGACATTGCTGAAATGATTAACAAACGACTCAAATCATGGAAATAGACAACAGCATAAAATCATTGGCGGCAGCGGCATTGCTGCTCGCAGCCGGTGTGCCGGCTATGGCGCAGGACAATTCGCTGCGCGGCAGCGTGGTCGTTGACGGCAAATACCTCCCGGACGTGATACGCCAAGACCGCATAAACACACTCCCGCGCATTTACTCGTTTCCGCTTGACGCGACTGCGCTGTCATACGAGCAGCGCGGCGTGACCACTCCCTTTGCGCCCTCGTTCACCGCGTTGCCCAACCGTGGCTGGCAGACCACGCGCACAGTGCGCGACTACAAGGGGTATCTCGACATACAGGCCGGTTCATGGCTCAATTCGTCCATTTCTGCCGGCTACCGCATATTGAATACCGAGAGCGACATACTGGGCGTATGGCTGCAGCACAACTCCTCATCGCTGTTCAAACCCGATATGTCCGAATATACGGCGGATGTCCGCAAGAAGAACTATGACGAGGTGATAGGGGCGTACTATGCCCATACATTTGCCGATGCCGGCCGGTTTGACGCCCGGCTGGACTACCGCCTCGGCTATTTCAACTACTACGGCTATTATGCCCCGCTGGAGGAACAGCGTCCTGGCCTTGATGTCCCCACGCAGACTGTCAACGACATTGCTGCGCGGATAGGGTGGAGGTCGTTGCCTGACAATCCGTTCCAGTATGATGCCGCGTTGAAAGTGCGGTATTTCGGCTATCGCAGCCTCTACCTGCCGCAGCGCATAGAGAGCGCCGAGGGTGAAATGTACACGCTGTCGAGCATACAGGGGCAGCGCGAGACGCACGCGATGCTCGAAGGCGGCATTTCATACGACTTCGATACTTCGTCAACTCTCGGCATACGGCTGAACGGAGATGTGCTGAGTTATGATTCGCCTGAATGGAGCCAGATAGCCGGTGACGGATACGGCGACATCCGCCTTGCTCCGTTCTACCGTTTCCAGCGCGGCAACCTGAACATCAACCTTGGCGCGAAACTAGATTTCACTTTCTGTGCCGGTCCAGAACTCGACCGTTACAGCGCGTTCCACATTGCTCCTGACGTGCGTTTGGATTACAAGGCTGGAATAGCCGGTCTTTACCTCCATGTCGGTGGCGGAACGCACCTGAACACGCTCGCTGCGCAGGGGACTGGTGACTATTACGGTCTCCCGGGGTTGCTCACCACAAGCCCCGTCCATTCGCCTTTGGACGGCAAGCTGGGTGTCAATTTTGGCCCGTTTGCCGGAGTTACCGCTGGTGTCTCTTTTGCGTACAAGTATTTGCGCCACCAGCCGTTTGGCGGGCTGTACACCATGTACCTGAACACTCCTGCGGCTATTGCAGAGCCAGGCGTGTGCTATATGCCTCTTGACCCTGGCGGCATGGACGTGAAGGGCTGGGGCATACAGGCACATATTAATTATGACCTTTCCGATATTGTCAACATCGGCGTGGAGGGGTCGTATCAGCCGCAGGACGGCAGTACGGGCTATTACAACGGCATCGACCGTCCGCGATGGCTGCTGACAGCTTCGGCCTCTGTTGCTCCTGTCAAGCCGCTGCGTATATGCGTGGAATACAATTACCGAGGCGTTCGCAACATATATTGCCCCACGCAGATGCAGCAGAGCGACCCGAATGTCATAATCGGCGGCGAGGGCGCGGAGACAGGCGTACGCGCAATGCGTCTGCCTGACATCACCAACCTGTCGGCGCGTGTCTCGTACGCAGTTTCTCCTGCCCTTACTTTGAGTGTTCAGGCAGACAATGTCCTCAACCGGCACAATATGCTTTTGCCAGATGTTAAGAGCCAAGGCATCAGCGTGTTGGGCGGCTTGTCTGTGACATTCTGACGCGGGTGGCATGATAATTGCCGCCAGCGCAGTCGTATGTTTGTTTGTCCGCTTCCGGAGCAGGTGGCGGCAAAAAGAAATCAGAAGAAGTGGAAACTCTTACATTGCAATACCTCAACGAGGATGACCGGGCATACGGCTTGGCAGGAATGGCTCTGTCAGCTGTAGCCCTTGACGCATCAGACCTCATCTCCTCCATATCCCTCGACAGCGAGGACAACATGGTTTTGTTTTCAGACGGCTATTACTTCATCGGTTCTCCGTCTGTTTCACCCAAGGCGACGTGGGGCAGCATGGTACGCAATTTCCAGATTACATCAGCTATGGTAGTTGCGAACCTGTTTGCGCGGTCATTGGTGCGCATGAAGACCGCAGTGCCGCATGATTTGCTGAACACACTCCATGACGAGATAATCCGCGAGGGACGCGAAACGTGTGACCTTGAGGAGGATGAGGCGGAAGAAGTATACAGCAAGGCTCTGACGTACAATCGCCAGATTTTCGGCAACACGCGGCTGCACCCAGCCATAGCCAAGTTCGCCGGAGCAATATCTTGCCGCCGCACGCTGTCGGCACAGGAGATACTCGACGAGTTGAGCCAGTTGGGCATTACCGCGCGGTAATGCCCAGAAATATCTCGTTGAGCGAAGAGAGGTGTTCCTCAAACCGTATGATGTCACCCTGCATTGACACCACCCTGAGCAGTTCTGAATTAGGAACATCTGGTTTCAATGTCATGCGGTAGGTGAAGCCTCGCTGGGCATGGGCGTCGCTCCAGGCGTCGATGCTCTGGATGATGCCGCTGTCCAGCAAGAGGGGCAAGTGCAGTTCACCGCGTGTGGATATTATGAGCGAGCCGTCCCGGTATCGCTCTTTTATTTCCGTCAGGTCGCCGTCGAGCATTATATGTCCGTGGTCTATCATCGCTATACGGTTGCACATGCGTTCGACAGCCTCCATATTGTGCGATGACAGCACTATGGTTGTTCCCTTGCGGTTAAGCCGCTCTATCAGCTGCCGCAGCAGTTCGCCGTTTATGGGGTCGAAGCCCGAGAACGGCTCGTCTAGCATCACCACCTGCGGCTCGTGCACGAGCGTGGCGATGATTTGCACTTTCTGCTGGTTTCCCTTTGACAGTTCCTTTATGCGCCTCCGTTTGTCGCCAGATAGGTTGAATAGCTCGAGATATTCATCCATCACCTCGCGCAGCCGCCGGCGGTCGCCCCCCTTAAGCATGCCGAAGTACATGATTTGCTCCTCGATGCGCATACGGTCATACAGTCCGCGTTCTTCTGGCATATAGCCTATCAGCGGCGATGTCGTTCCCATCGACACCGGCAGCCCGAGTATAGAGACGGTGCCGGCGTCGGCAACAAGAATGTTGTTGATGATGCGCAGCAGGGTGGTCTTGCCGGCGCCGTTAGGACCGAGCAGCCCGCAGATGCAGCCGCGCGGTATGGATAGCGACACGTTGTCTAGCGCACGGTTTGTGGGGCTTGCCTCACCAGCCGAGACGAAATTCTTGGTCAGGCCTTCTGCGCATATTGCAGGCGTATTGTCATTCAGTTCTGCCATTTCGGGTGTATGTTTCGGGAGGGTTTATGTTGCTGATATTATTCGGTCGCCGATGTTTCGTGCCACCTGTGACCGCATTGCTATGAGGTTCAATAGTTCTTGTTGGAGCTGTGACACAGCTGCTGTGTCGCCGGCGGCTGATGCGTCGGCCAGCTGCTTTCGCAGGTCTTGCTGCCGCTGCTGGAGTATCGAGTCTTTCCATTCGTCCAGGGCTCGCGGTATCAATTCCCCGAGTCTCTCTGACTCGTCAGCCACGTGTGCGCCGTTGCGGCTGTAGACGCGGCTGAGCATGTATTTTTCCGTAAGCAGCCGTGTCGCTGTGGTGCGCACGTCGTTGTCCTCGTCGTTTGCCAGCTGCTGGCCGGGCCATATCATCGCGAACTCGGCAAGGTCTGCATTGCGTTTTTCAGCAATGGCCTGTTCCAGCTGTTGTTCCTCGTTCTGCATTTCGGCAAGCGACAGTTGCTTCTCTGACAGTTCGGCGTACCTGCTGGTTCTCATCTCTTCATATTCTGGCTCTTTTGACGCGGCAAATTCGGCAAAAGCCTCATTGAACGGGGCGGACAGCCTGTCGAGTTCTTCAAACACCTTGCGGTAAGCCTCGACCGAAAAGGCCATGTTGTCTTCGCCAAGTTCGCTGCGGATATACTGGTTGATGTTCATTGGCACCGTCTCACCGTTGCCGTCAATGCCTTCGCAGAAATACAGCATGCCGTAGCGCACGCAGTAGCGCAGCACTTCCTCCTCGCACTTTTGCAGCCGCCGGTCTTGAGGCGACAGCCTGCGTCGGGAGGCTTGCGTGTTTGTGTTTGCTGGCTCATTCGTTTGTGCAGCCTGTGCCGTCTGAGCCGCTGGTTGGGTCTGTTGCGTGTCGGAAGGTGTTGTGTTGTCTGTTGCGTCAATGGCGGTGTATGTCCGCGTGCGTGAGGCGTTGTTAACCGCTTTGGCGCGAGCGCGGCGTGTCTCGACGGCAATCACTGATTCTTCTACGCCGAGCAACCGTGCACATTCCCCGATATACACGTTGCGGGCTATGTTGTCAGGTATGCACGCCAGAGATTCGACTATCGAGTGTATTGCCGCCGACCGCTGCTGCGGGTCGTTGCCGCTCGCGTTGAGCAGGACCTTGGTCTTGAAGCGGATGATGTCGGTCTCGTTGTCGGCGATATATTGCCGGAACTCGTCGGGGGTATGCGCCTTGGCGAATGAATCCGGGTCATGGCCGTCGGGCAGGAGCAGCACCTTGACGTTGAGGCGGTGCGACAGCAGCATGTCTATGCCGCGCAGAGCGGCGTGGATACCGGCGTTGTCGCCGTCGTAAATCAGCGTGACGTTTGACGTGAACCGGTGTATCATGGCTATCTGCCCGTCTGTGAGCGCGGTGCCGGAAGACGCCACGACATTCTGAAGCCCGGACTGCCACATCCCGATGACGTCCATGTACCCCTCGACGAGGAAGCACTTGTCCTCGCGGACTATCGAGTCTTTGGCCTGGTAGATGCCGTACAGCTCGTTGCTCTTCTTGTATATCTCAGATTCGGGCGAGTTGATGTATTTCGCCTTGTCGCCTTTCAATGTGCGGCCTCCGAACGCAACAACTTTGCCTGACGTGGTGAACACGGGAAATATCACGCGCCCCCGAAACCGGTCGTAAATGCGGCCGTCCTGCGACTTGCCGAGTACGCCGAGTTTCACCAGTACATTCTGGTCGTAGCCGGCATTGTGTGCAGATGTAGCAAGCGCATTGCCTCGGTCTATGGCATAGCCCAAGTGGAAAGCGCGGATTGCCTCGTCGGTCAGTCCTCTCTGGTAGAAATATTGCAGTCCTACGTCTTTGCCCTCGTCGGTTTCTGTCAGGTTTGCCGACATCTGCTCCATCGCCCATTTGTTGGCGGTGAACATTGAGTCGCGCTCATTCTGAAGGTCGCGTTCCTCGTCTGTAAGCTCGCGCTCGTGCACCTCTATGCCGTATTTCGCCGCGAGCTGGAGCAGGGCATCGTGATATGATATGCCCTCTTTCTCCATTATGAAGTTTACTGGCGAGCCGCCCTTGTGGCATGAGAAGCAGTAGCAGAAATTGCGCCGCTTGTTGACGGAAAAAGAGGGGGTGCGCTCATTGTGGAACGGACACAGCCCCATGTAGTTTGAACCGCGCCTCGTCAGGTGCACATAGTCGCTTACCACCTCGACGATGTCGGCGGCATCCTTTATGCGTTGGACTGTGGCTTTGTCAATCACCTCGTAATCAGATGCGGCTGTCGTAGCCTATCGACACTAATGCCTGTTGCAGCAGCAGCCGCGTATGGTCTGTGACGCTCACCAGCGGCAGACGCAGTATCTCTTGCGCTAATCCCAGATGTGCCAGTGCGCATTTTATGCCAGCCGGGTTGCCGTCAATGAACAGCAGGCGGAACACTTCTGCAAACTCGTGGTGCAGCAGGCGTGCCCCCTCCATATCTCCCGAAAGAGCCTTGTGTACCATTTCTGAGAACTTGCGAGGACAGGCGTTGCCGAGTACGGAAATCACACCTGACGCGCCAAGGCTTATCAGCGGAAACGTGATGCCGTCATCGCCGGATATGACGTTGAAGCCCTGCGGGGCGTGCTTGATGATTTGCTCTATCTGCGTGAAATTGCCAGAGGCTTCCTTGACGGCGATGATATTGTCAATCTCTGCCAGCCGCAGGGTGGTTTCCGCTGTCATGTTGACCCCGGTGCGCCCCGGGACGTTGTACAATATCACCGGCAGGGGAGAGGCTTGCGCTATTTCGGTGTAATGGCGGTATATCCCCTCTTGCTGGGGCTTGTTATAGAAGGGTACTACTGACAGCACTGCTGCGTAACCGTCCAAGTCGCGGCTTTGTATCTCGTGGCATACGGTCGTCGTGCAGTTGCCTCCAATGCCTATGACGAGAGGAACGCGCCCGCCGGCATAACGGCGCACGGCATCGGACACTCGCTCTATTTCGTCGTGAGTCATGGTCGCGGTTTCTCCGGTCGTGCCTTGCACGACGATGAAGTCCGCGCCTTCATCAATTACATACTCAACAAGGCGTTTCAGAGCCTCGTAATCAATGCTTTTGTCTGCTTGAAACGGGGTGACGAGAGCCACGCCCATTCCCGTGGGTTGGAAGTAGACCATATAGGATTGTTTTCTATGCCGCAAAAGTAGGAAAAAATCGCGATACCGCCAAGTGTGCGTGACGGCGCTTATTGCTGTTTGCTGGCGGTGCAGGTTATTTTTTCGAGGACGCTATGGCAGCCTCGTATATCTCCATAAGCCGCTTGTAATGGCTCTCTGGCGAGAAGTTCTCCATGGCAAATTCACGGCAGCTCTCCCGCATGGCGGCATACTCGGCTTCAGGCATATTCCATGCTTCCTCCATGCAGCTGGCGAGTGCGTCGGCATCCCCGACATCTATGAGCCAGCCAGTCTTGCCCGGCACGATGATTTCCGGGATGCCGCCTATCCGCGTGCCTATTGCCGGCCGGGCGAGCATATTCGCCTCGATTATCGACATCGGGTTGTTGTCCATGCTTTCCGAAGGGACGAGGACGGCTTTTGCTTCTCCGACAGCCTTTGTGAGCGGCTCCCCATTCAGAAATCCCAATGCCTCAACATTCGAAGGAGCGTGCTGCTGTATATGTTCTGTCATATCCCCCGTTCCAGCAATCTTTATTTTGACCGACGGCATCTTTCCCGCTGCTTCCAGAATGGTTTTCACCCCCTTTTCTTTAGTTACCCTTCCGAAATACAGCAGATAGTCTCCAGTATTCTCTTCTATGTCGGGTATAGTGGTGAAGTTGTGCAAGATCAGTCCCTTCGAGTTGAAATAGGGACGGTGCATGCTGATGATACGCTGGTACTCCCGGCTGAGGAATATGTATCGTGAGATGTATTTGTCGTAATTGAACAGGAAATCCTTGTGTATCATCTCCAGCATGCTGAACAGGCTGATAGATGCATTGTTGTCGTAACACCGGTGTCTGATGCAATTCAGGAACAGGCTTTTGCGACAGTTCTCGCATTTCTGCCCGTATTTCATCCAGTCTGGCGTGGGACAGGCCATGCGACAGTCGTGCAAGGTCCAAACTACCGGTACTCCGTGTTTGGCAAATACCGGCAGGATGGACATTGACAGACCGTTGAATATGTTGTGGAGGTGCGCTATGTCAGGCTTGGTGTCTGTCAGAAGCTTATCCAGCTTGCGTGCGGCATCGCTGTTACGGAAAAACCTTGGTATGGCTTTGATTTTCCCCCCAAAGCTCTGCTCTCGTATTTCAGGTGCGTCAGCGAAATATTTGTCAAACTCCGACGGCAGGTTCTTGTGGTATCGTGTGCAGAACGGTATGACCTCATGTTCATGTGAAGACAGCAGCTCCATGGTGTTGAGGAATACCCTTTCCGCCCCGCCTCGCAGGTAATGGTAATTGTTGACTTGTAGAACCTTCATATCGCTGGTAGTCGGATAACCTGAAATATAACTACATTATTAACGATGCCGCAATGCCTTTATTTTGTGCTGTGGCATAATTGGCAGCCCGGTTGAGGCATAGCATGTGCAAGAAAGCTCTCCACGGCATACGGTCGTGGAGAGCCTTGCTATGCTTGTTCAGGTGGACAGTCCCACCGAATGGGTATTTCAGGCGTTCTTCACCTTGTCAACGATAGCCTTGAAAGCCTCGGGGTTGTTGACAGCGAGGTCAGCGAGGACTTTGCGGTTGATTTCGAT
>DHKE01000034.1:0-4162 GCA_002404675.1 Porphyromonadaceae bacterium UBA4702
CCCTTGGAAGACGTAAGACAGCTGTAGCTCGCGTTTATCTCACTCCCGGCAAAGGCAACGTCACGATCAACGGTCGTGCTCTTGAGGTTTATTTCCCTCTTGAGTCCCTCCAGTATGTCGTGAACCAGCCGTTCGAAGTTACCGGCACTCTCGGCCAGTTCGATGTCAAGGTCACCCTCGTGGGCGGCGGCATCAAGGGACAGGCTGAGGCTGTGCGTCTCGGTATCGCACGCGCCCTCAGTGAGCTTGACAGAGAAGCATATCGTTCGGCGCTCAAGTCTGCCGGTTTCCTCACCCGCGATTCACGCGAGGTAGAGCGCAAGAAACCTGGCCAGCCTGGTGCACGCCGCCGCTTCCAGTTCAGCAAACGTTAGTATACTGCTGATTACGGCACAGCCCGGTTTGAAACCGCTCCCGCAGGAAGGTTGCCGTGCTGCGGAAAAGGCCGGAGACCGGTCAGACCGTTACTCCGCCTTGAAGAAAAGAGACCCCGGAAGGGGACAGTTTACAAAAACAGAAACAGACAGATGTCAAGAACAAATTTCCAGGAATTGCTTGATGCAGGTGTTCACTTCGGCCATCTGGCCAGGAAGTGGAATCCTAAGATGGCTCCGTATATCTTCGACCAGAAGAACGGCATCCACATCATCGACCTGCACAAGACTATCGGCAAGATAGACGAGGCGGCCGAGGAGATGAAGCAGCTTGCAAAGTCAGGCCGCAAGATCCTCTTCGTCGCCACCAAGAAACAGGCAAAGGACATTGTAAAAGAGAAGGCAGCCGAAGTGAATATGCCTTCCATCACCGAGCGTTGGGCCGGTGGTATGCTCACCAACTTCCCCACCATTCGCAAGGCTGTCAAGAAGATGACCAACATCGACAAGCTCATGTCCGACGGTACTTTCGACAACCTTTCCAAGCGCGAGCTGCTGCAAATCAGCCGCCAGCGCGCCAAGTTGGAGAAGAACCTCGGCTCTATCGCCGACCTCAACCGCCTCCCCTCAGCCCTGTTTGTAGTTGACGTGCTCAAAGAGCATATCGCTGTGGCTGAGGCAAAGCGTCTCGGCATACCCGTGTTCGGCATCGTCGATACCAATTCTAACCCCGAGGACATCGACTTCGTAATCCCCGCCAACGACGACGCATCAAAGAGCATCGAGATTATCCTTGACGCCGTTTGCTCTGCCATGGCAGAGGGTCTCGAGGAGCGCAAGGTTGAGAAGCTCGACACTCCAGAAGACAACAAGGACGCTGCGGAGCAGCCCATTCCGGGAAAGCGTCGCCGCGTGCGCCGCAACGAAGCTGCCGAGCAGCCCGCTCCCGCTCCGGCAGCTGAGGAAGCTCCCAGGGCTGAAGAGGCTTCCGCAGCAGAGTGACAAACTTCCCTCACTCCTTCTCTCCTCTCATTTTCATAACCTAATAAACTGAATACAATGGCAGTAAATATAGAAGACATCAAAAAGCTCCGTCACATGACCGGCGCCGGCATGATGGACTGCAAGAACGCTCTCGCAGAAACTGGCGGCGACATCGATGCCGCTATCGAGATTATCAGAAAGAAAGGCCAGGCCGTGGCTGCTAAGCGCGAAGACCGCGAGGCTGCCGAGGGCTGCGTCCTCTCAGCTGTGAAACCCGGTTTCGCCGCTATCGTGGCTCTCAAGTGCGAAACCGACTTCGTTGCCAAGAACGAGTCTTTCCGTCAGCTTACGAAGGACATCCTTGACGCCGCTCTCGCCGCTTCTGCCAAGTCTCTCGATGAAGTTAAGGCTCTCAAAATCGGCGACCGCACTGTTGAGGAGAAAATTACCGACGAAATCGGCAAGACTGGAGAGAAGATGGAACTCGGCGCATACGAGTATGTTGAAGCGCCTTCCGTGGCCGGCTACGACCACCTCGGCAACAAGCTCGCTACTATCATCGGCCTCAACATGGAGGGTGTTGACGACTACACCGGCAAAGAAATCGCCATGCAGGTCGCAGCGATGAACCCCGTGGCAGTTGACCGTGACAGCGTGCCCCAGAGCATAAAGGACGGCGAGTACACCGTGGCTGTAGAAAAGACCAAGGCCGAGCAGGTGCACAAGGCTGTCGAGGCTGCCATCCGCAAGGCCGGCATCAACCCCAACCTCGTTGACAGCGAAGACCACATCGAGTCTAACATGGCTAAGGGCTGGCTCACTCAGGAAGAGGCAGACAAGGCCCGCGAAATCGCCAAGACTACGGCTGAGGCCAAGGCTGCAAACCTCCCCGAACAGATGATCAAAAACATCGCACAGGGCCGCATGAACAAGTTCTTCAAGGAGAACTGCCTCATGGAGCAGGAATACCACCGTGACGGCAAGATGACCGTAGGCCAGTATCTTGAGTCTGTCAAGAAGGGCCTCGCCGTCGTTGCCTTCAAGCGCGTGAACCTCAACGAGGATTGATAATTCCCTCCCGGCATAAACACTATAGGCATGCATCTTCCGTCTCGGAAGGTGCGTGCCTTGTCTATCCCGAATATTTTTTGTACTTTTGTCGATAAATAGCAATATCGGTTTTCACGCCGCGTTACTTATCTGTCAGGCAGCTCGCCTTGAGGCTTACGCTGACACTCGCTGCTGCCGCTTTATTGCAACAACACAACCTATCCATTTTAAGCAAGTATGTGCGGAATTGTAGGATACGTAGGAGACCGTAACGTTTACGATGTTCTCATCAAAGGGCTTTACCGCCTCGAATACCGTGGATATGACAGCGCCGGCATCGCCCTCGGGCGCGACGGCAAGATTAACATATACAAGACTCACGGCAAGGTGGACAACCTTGTCAACTATTGCAAGGACAAGGACAAGCAAGCCACATACGGCATTGCCCACACACGCTGGGCAACACACGGCGAGCCTTCCGACTGCAATGCCCACCCGCATTGCAGCGAGGACGGCAATCTCGCCATAGTCCACAACGGCACCATCGAAAATTACAAGTTGCTCAAAGACGCGCTCATTGAGCACGGCTGCAAGTTCTATTCGCAGACCGACACAGAAGTGCTGGCCCAGCTTATCGAGTTCGTGAGGCTCGAAAACCACTGCTCGCTGGTCGAGGCAGTACGCGTTGCGCTCAAGCAGGTCGTCGGTGCGTATGCGATTGCCGTGATTGCCAAGGACGACCCCGGCACGATTGTCGCTGCACGCAACTGCAGCCCGCTCGTCATAGGAATGGGAGATAACGAGACTTTCCTCGCCTCCGACGCCACGCCGTTTGTAGAATACACAAAAAATGTGGTCTACCTTGAGGACGAGCAGATTGCACTGATACGCCGCGGAAAGCCGCTGCGCCTCCTCAACCTGAAGAATGAGGAGTCTACCGTCAGCGTCAAGAAGCTCGAATGGTCTATCTCGCAGCTTGAGAAAGGCGGCTATCCCCATTTCATGCTCAAAGAGATATTCGAACAGCCCTCAACGCTGTTCGACTGCATACGCGGCCGCGTCATCGAGGGCGGCAAACGAATGATGCTCACCGGAGTATATGACAACAAGGAGAAGTTCCTGAACGCCCGCCGCATCATCATCGTCGCTTGCGGCACGTCATGGCATGCCGGCCTTATCGGGAAACGCCTCCTTCAGGACATGTGCCGCATACCCGTTGAGGTGGAATACGCCAGCGAGTTCAGATATTCAAACCCGGTTATCGGCCCGGGCGACGTAGTGCTTGCCATTTCGCAGTCCGGCGAAACTGCTGACACCCTTGCAGCCGTGCAGCTCGCCAAGAAACAGGGCGCATTCGTGTACGGCATATCCAATGTAGTCGGCTCGTCGATACCGCGAGCCACCGACAGCGGCACGTATATACATGTAGGCCCCGAAATCGGTGTGGCTTCCACCAAGGCGTTCACCGGCCAGGTGATGGTGCTGACCATACTCGCGCTCACCATAGCCCAGCTCAAAAAGACCATGGCGGAGGCAGACATAGAGAAGCTCGGCAAGTGGATACTTAAGATACCCTCGATAGTAGAGGAGGTGCTGAAGCTCGCGCCGCAGATTGAGCGGCTGTCGCTGCGGTATACATACGCACGCAACTTCCTGTACCTCGGTCGCGGCTACAGCTATCCAGTGGCTCTCGAGGGCGCGTTGAAACTCAAGGAAATATCATACATCCATGCCGAGGGCTATCCCGCCGCCGA
>DHKE01000034.1:4199-4736 GCA_002404675.1 Porphyromonadaceae bacterium UBA4702
CCCGCCGCCGAAATGAAGCACGGCCCGATTGCGCTCATCGACGCGGAGATGCCGTCGGTAATCATCGCCCCAAACGACCACCTGTATGACAAGATAGTCAGCAACGTGCAGCAGGTCAAGGCTCGCGAAGGCAGCACCCTGGCGATAGTCTCGCAGGGCGATTCGCAGATACATAATATCGCCGACTATGTGCTTGAAGTGCCGGATGTCCCCGAGATGCTGTCGCCTATCATCACAACGATACCCCTGCAGCTGCTGTCATATTACATAGCGATCAACAGGGGCAAGAACGTGGACATGCCGCGCAACCTTGCCAAATCAGTCACCGTGGAGTGACCTCGGACGAGGCTCGGATTAGCCTCGCCGGCGGCGGAGATTGCCCGGCAAGACCGCGAAATGAACGCGAAGAGTGCATTTTTTTCTCGAAATATTTTGTCGGGTCAGAAAAACTCCCTAACTTTGCACTCGATTTCGGACAACGCCAATCGGTGTCATGCTGAAATCACGAATACAAGCCTCTTTAGCTCAGTTGGCCAG
>DHKE01000055.1 GCA_002404675.1 Porphyromonadaceae bacterium UBA4702
TAAACTCCACCATACGCCGCATGACGGAAGACGGCAGCTCATGCCGCGAGATAGCCGCCGTGACAGGGCTGTCGGCTGCAACGGTATCACGCCGCCTCAAAAAGATGCAGGCAGAAAGCTGACCCTCTGTTTCACCTGTTGCATCTGTTTCACCGTTTCAGGGGTGCAACACCCTGCAACAGATGCAACACGTGCAACAGCATGATACAAATCATCAACCAACAACCGATAAAACGAATATCACTATGTACGATTACAACAGACCTCACCGTTACTCACTCGACCGCCGCACGGCCGGTCACACGCCGCGCAAATACCGCTGCCCGCAGTGCGGCCAGCGCACCCTCTCCCCCTACATCGACTGGGAGACAGGCCAGCCGCTCGACCCTGCGGTCTGCGGCAAGTGCGACCGCCTGCTGCACTGCTGCTACCACCTGCCGCCCCGCGAGTACTTCAAGCTGCACCCGGACGCGGCCTCGCGCCGCCCCCTCGGCGGCGGCCTCTACACGGCAGAGCCGCCGCGCCACTCCTGCGTCAGCCGCGCCCTGCTCACCGGGACGCTCGGAGGATACGAGGGCAACACGCTGGCGCGGTGGCTGCACAGCGTCTTCGACACGTATATCGGCGCGGAAAACGTTGACCGCGTCCTGCGCGACTACCTGGTCGGCACTACGCCGCTGTTCGGCGGAAGCCCGGTGTTCTGGCAGGTGACGCCCTCGGGCGAGATACGCACCGGCAAGGTCATCGGCTACGGGCATGACGGCCGCCGTGTGCGCTGCCCCAAGCCGCTGATGCACTGGATGCACCATGGGCTGAAGGACTTCCGCCTGCGCCAGTGCTGGTTCGGCTCGCACCGTGTGCAGGACAGCTCGCAGACGCTGCTGGTAATGGAGAGCGAGAAGGGTGCGCTGATGACCGCCATGGCACTGATGACGCTCGGCGAGAGATGCTACCAGGGGGCAATCCCGCTCGCCACGGGGGGCTGCGGAGGGCTGTGCCCGACGGTGCAGCGGCTCACAGACCCTGACGACGCGCACGCCGTGCTGGCAGGACACCCCGCGGTGCTGCTCCCTGACGAGGGGAAATACCGCGAGTGGCTGGAAAAGTCGCAGCTGCTGCAGCGCGTCTGCCCCTCGGTCACCGTGAGCGACATGATGGAAAACCCCGGGGAGCTGGCATACAAGCCCAACCCCGGCGACGGCCCTGACGACGCGCTGCTGCGCAACATGACGCAGGGGCTGCTGCCCCTCGACCTCGGCGATGTCCCCGCCGCCTGCATCAGCGCCCCTTTCGACTGGTGACCCGCCCTCGCCGGAGCTCCGGAAGCGGCGGCACAGCGTGGACGCAGCGAGGAGGTGTCCGGAGGGCTGCGCATAAAAAGAGGGCCGCGCCTCACGGCGAAGCCCCAGACCAATAAAAATTATGACGTAATGTTACATGTATCTTATTCGGCTGTGAAGTCGGCAAGCTGGCAGGGGGTGAAGCCGCTGATGTACTCGGCGTGCTTCGCCACCTCGGCTTGCCCGTATTTCACGTACACGTGGCATGAGCGGCGGAAGCTCTCGTCGCTCTGCGTGTCCTCGAGCAGCAGGTAGCCCATGATGATGTGGCCGGCCATCTCGACGAGGCGGCGTGCCATGAAGTCCTCGTACTCCTTGTTGCCCGACGTGGTGACTTTCTCCACAGCCTCGGCGTAGCGGCGTGTCATCTCGGCGAGTGTCTCGCGGACAGCCTTGTCCTGCTCGCACACCTGCATTGCCTCAAACTCGCGTATGCGGCCAAGGTATGTGCCGGTGGTGACGTGGCGTATCGCAGCCACTACCTGCAGCTGCGTAGTGCCTTCGTATATCGAGGTGATGCGTGCGTCGCGGTAGAGCCGCTCGCAGCGGTAGTCCTTCATGAAGCCCGAGCCGCCGTGCACCTGTATGCAGTCGTAGGTGTTCTGGTTGCAGAACTCGGAGGTCATCCCCTTGGCCAGCGGGGTGAAAGCGTCTGCCAGACGGCTGTATGCCTTGCACTCCTTCTTCTCCTCGGGGGTGAGCTTGCGCTCGCGCTCGATGTCCTCGTATGCCTTGTAGAGGTCCACGTAGCGTGCGCAGGCGTAGAGCAGCGAGCGCGAAGCGTCGAGCTTGGCCTTCATCACCGAGAGGATTTCGCGCACTGCGGGGAAGTTGATGATAGCCTTTCCGAACTGCTTGCGGTCGAGCGCGTATGCGTATGCCTCGCGGTATGCGGCTTCGCTGAGTCCGACAGACTGTGCGGCGATGCCGAGGCGTGCTCCGTTCATGAGCGCCATGACGTACTTTATGAGGCCGAGGCGGCGGGAGCCTACCAGCTCGCA
The DNA here is from genome assembly GCA_002404675.1 of Porphyromonadaceae bacterium UBA4702. Classification (GTDB taxonomy): domain Bacteria; phylum Bacteroidota; class Bacteroidia; order Bacteroidales; family Muribaculaceae; genus Lepagella. Next base: position 2,342 of record DHKE01000055.1, read on the forward strand.
CGGAGCGTCCTTGTATACCAGCTCGCAGGTGGGCGAGCCCTTGATGCCCATCTTGTTCTCGATGCGGCGCACAGTCACGCCGCCGTCGCGCTTGTCGTATACGAACATCGACAGACCGCGCCCGTCGCGTGAGCCCTCCTCGGAGCGTGCCAGGACGAGGTGGATGTCGCTGTCGCCGTTGGTTATGAAGCGTTTCACGCCGTTGAGCACCCAGCTGCCGTCCTCGCGCTGTGAGGCGCGGAGCATGACTGACTGTAGGTCAGAGCCGGCATCAGGCTCGGTGAGGTCCATTGACATGGTCTCTCCGGCGCACACGCGGGGGATGTATTTCATACGCTGCTCCTCGCTGCCGAACTCGTAGAGTGTCTCGGCACAGTCCTGAAGTCCCCACAGGTTCTCGAAGCCAGCATCTGCGCGGCTTACGATGTCCGCTGCCATGATGTAGGGGGTTATGGGGAAGTTGAGGCCTCCGAGGCGGCGCGGCATGGCCATGCCCATCAGCCCTGCCTTGCGGCAGGCGTCGAGGTTGCGTGCAGTGCCGTCGGCGTAGATGACGCGGCCGTTCTCGACACGCGGTCCCTGGTGGTCAACGTCCTCGGCGTTCTCGGCAATGATATTGGCGCAGATGTCGCCCACGATTTCGAGCACCTTGTCGTATGAGTCGATTGCGTCGGCATGGTTCAGGGGGGCGTAGTCGTACTTGCCGGCATCGGCGAAGTCGCGCTCCTTGAGGGCCACTATCTTCTCCATCAGGGGATGGGCGAGGTAGTGCTTCAGCGCTGTGTTGTCTGTATAGAAATTAGCCATGGTTTACTTCGAGTTCTTTTTGTAATACTTGATGAGGCGCGGAATCACATCTTCCACATTGCCCGTAATCACGTAGTCGGCAATGTTGTTGATGGGCGCGTTGGGGTCGCTGTTGATTGACACTATTATCGAACTGTCCTGCATGCCGGCCACGTGCTGAATCTGGCCCGAGATGCCGCAGGCAATATACAGCTTGGGACGCACCGTGACGCCTGTCTGGCCAATCTGGCGCTCGTGCTCGGTGAAGCCGGCGTCAACTGCGGCGCGCGAGGCTCCAACCTCGCCGCCCAGCGTCTCGGCCAGCTCATAGATGAGCTTGAAGTTCTCCTTGCTGCCCACGCCATAGCCGCCGGCCACGATGATGGGCGAGTTTTTGATGTTGATTTTCGACTTCTCCACCTCGCGGTCGATGATTTTCACCACATAGCTGGCCTCGTCGATGTATTTCTTCGGGTCGAGGTCCACCACCACGCCCTTGTAGTTGGGGTCGAGGATTTCCTTCTTCATCACGCCCTCGCGCACGGTGGCCATTTGCGGACGGTGCTCGGGGTTGACGATGGTGGCCACAATGTTGCCGCCGAATGCGGGGCGGATCTGGTAAAGCAGGTCCTTATACTCCTTTTTGCTGATGGGGTCGGTGTGGTCGCCTATCTCCAGTGCGGTGCAGTCGGCGGTGAGGCCGCTGTGCAGGCACGACGACACGCGCGGGCCCAGGTCGCGGCCAATGGTGGTGGCGCCCATGAAGCATATGCGCGGCTCAATCTCCTTAAACAGGTTGATCACGGCCTGGCTGTGGGGCAGCGAGGTGTAGGGATACAGACGGCCGTCCTGCACCTTGTAGACCACATCCACGCCGTAGGGGAACAGCTGGTTTTCGATGCCATCAAGCTTGTCGCCAATCACAAGCGCTTCGAGCTTTATGCCGAGTTGCGAGGCAAGGGCGCGGCCCTTGGTGAGGAGCTCAAGGCTCACGTCGGCCACGCGGCCCTCATCATACTCGCAGTATACTACTAAATTATTCTTGTCTTCCATTTTTGTGTTCTGAGAAAAAGATTGAATGTGTGTTAGCCGATAATGTGGTCGGCGATGAGTTCCTTCACAAGGCCTTCGAGCTGGGCCTCGTCGGCGCCGTCGAGGCGCTTGGCCTCCTTGGCCTGGAACACCACGTTGACCACCGTCTTAACTTTGGTGGGCGAGCCCTTGAGGC
>DHKE01000076.1 GCA_002404675.1 Porphyromonadaceae bacterium UBA4702
CCTGCGTCAGTTCCATACGCCCCCTGAAATCCAAATGGGGCGTTCAGTCAGGGCCGTAGGGGGCTTCGGGCTCTGCGGCCATGGGCGGCACGGCGGCATCCGGCTCTTCTGCGTATGGATGCGGCGTGCGGTCGCCGAGGTAGATTAGGCTCAACGTATATTCCAGCGATTCGAGGGTCAGCTGCCGCGCCTTGGGCAGCAGCTGACATTCCCAGATCGTGATGCAGTGCCAACCCATGGCTGTGAGCTGCTGCGTCACGCGCTTGTCGCGCTCGCGGTTGCGCTCTATCTTGGCCTGCCAGTATTCGGTGCGGCTCTTGGGCATCGTGAAATGACGGCAGCCCTCGTGTCCGTGCCAGAAGCATCCGTTGACGAAAATAACTGTGCGGTATCGGCGCAGCACGATGTCGGGCCGTCCGGGCAAGCGGGGGTGGTTCAACCGGTAGCGGAAGCCACGGCTGAAGAGGAACTTACGCACCACGAGCTCGGGCTTGGTGTCGCGGCTGTGTATCGCCGCCATGCAGCGGTGGCGTTGCTCCTCGGTCATCTTGTCCATGGTCCCGTCGTTTGGGCAGGGGGCATGCCAACGCACGCATTGACACACCCCCTCAAAACATTTATAGCATAAGGTGTTATTTCCGCTCTTTGATTGCTCCGGTGCGGTATGCATGGAGCAGTTCCTCCAGTTCGTTGATCTGCTGCTGCAGCTCGCGGCCTATGTCGGTGTCGCGCACGCGCACGGGGTCGGAGTTGAGCTCGACTATCTGCGTGGTGGAAACGATGTCCGTGCCGCGCAGCACCGCGTCTTCGGCCGAGGTGAACGGCTCGTGCTGCACCATCTGGAAGCCCCGGCTGTGGTAGATGAGGGTATATCCGGCGATGCCGGTGGTGTTGTGGTACGCCTTGGAGAAGCCGCCGTCAATTACCATCATAAGGCCGTCCGCCTTGACAGGCGTCTCGCCTTTGGAGGCCTTGACGGGGACATGACCGTTGATGATATGCCCATGCTCACCCTCTATGCCGAAGGCTGCAAGGACGCTTCGGCATACGTCGGCAGAAGTGCGCAACTTGTAGTAGAAGCCTTTCTCCTCGTGGCGTATGTCCTTGTCGTCGAGGAAATAACGCTCGAAGGTCGCCATTTTCCCCTTGTCAAACAGCGGGGAGTCTGCGCCGCACCACAGATACCAGTAATAGTCGATGGCAAATTTGCGGTCATCAGCGTCAGCATCGGGGTTGAACGCCGAGCGCATCAGGTAGTCCACGGCATCGAGCAGAGCCTTGCCCTTGTACTTGCGGCCGCGTATTTCCACCTCCTTGAGCGAGCCGTCCTCGTTCAGAGGCACAGAGGCATGGAAGAGCAGGTTGGAGTTGGTAACGGTGTACATCGAGCCGTGAGAGAACATGATGTCCATGTGCTGGCGCAGCTTGTCGCTTATCATGAACGAGTGCGACAGCTTCTCGACCAGTTCGCGCTCTTCTTCTGTGAGTTCGTAAGGGTTCTCCTTGGAGACAGTCGGGAAATTGAGGTCAGGCATCTCGAATGTACGGCCTTCGATCTCGACAGTGCCCTTCTCGCGGTCAATGGTATGGAGGATGTCACGAGCCTCCATGTGCCATTCAGGGTGCTGCGCTATTAGGGCATGCTCGAGCTTCCACTGTATCACGCTTATGGCCTTGTGCATGTGAGCTATGAGGCGGCGGCTCTTCTCGTTGTGCTCCGTGTCGTCAGCCGGGACTTTGGGCATGAACACCTCGCAGGGGTCGTCGCCGTACACGTCCATGGCAAACGAGGCCAGCGGCACGAGGTTGATGCCGTATCCGTCCTCGAGCGTCGCCATGTTGGCATAGCGCAGCGAGATGCGCAGCACGTTGGCGATGCAGCAGACGTTGCCCGCAGCGGCGCCCATCCACAGCGCGTCGTGGTTGCCCCACTGTATGTCATACGAGCGGTAGCGGCTCAGGTTGTCCATGATGATATGCGCACCCGGGCCGCGGTCGTAGATGTCGCCCAGGATATGCAGACGGTCGATGCTGAGACGCTGTATCACATTGCATATAGCCTTGATGAAAGCGTCCGCCTCGCCTGTCGTGATGATGGTCTCTATGATGCGGTTGTAGTATTTCTGCTTGTTGATGTCCGCAGGGGACTCGTGCAGGAGCTCCTCGATGATGTAGGCATACTGCTTGGGGAGGTTCTTGCGCACCTTGGAGCGTGTGTATTTCGAGGAAACGCGCTGCAGCACCTTGACGAGGCGGTGCAGGGTGATGTGGTAGAAGTCGGTCATGTCGCCCTCTTCCTCCTCCTTGATGCGTTCCAGTTTGCGCTCGGGATAGTAGATGAGGGTGCAGAGCTGGCGGATGTCATCGTCGCGCATCGTGTTGCCGAACAACTCCTGCACCTTGCGCTTGATGTTGCCCGAAGCGTTGCGCAGGATGTGGCTGAACGCCTCGTGTTCGCCGTGTATGTCGGCTACGAAATGCTCCGTCCCCTTCGGGAGGTTCAGGATAGCCTCCAGGTTGATGATTTCGGCGGCTGCTGCAGTCACCGTGCCGAAGTTTTGTGAGAGTACCTCGAGCAGCCGCTTGTTGCAGGTGCCTTGTAGGCATGGCTGGTTCATGGGTATGTTTGATTAAAGGTTAGACAGTAGGATAACCTCGCCAGGGCGGCAGCTCCGCGAGGGGAAGGAAGCCTCTCGAGAAACCGCGCCGCAGCGGATTATGATGCGAAGATAAGCCTTTTTGCCGATGCTGCCAAAAATAAACGTTTATTTCTGCCGTCAATGCAAGCAGACGTGTGCGTCTCAACTTTTTTTCGTACCTTTGCCAAACGTATGCGCAATACCAAACAGCAGCCATTGGGCAATACTTAGACTTATGACAGAACGCAATCACACATTCATCGACCTGTTTGCAGGATGCGGAGGCATGTCTCTCGGATTCGAGATGTGCGGATACAAGGGCGTGCTTGCCGTGGACTTTTGGCAAGACGCACTCGACACATACGCATACAACCGGCAGGATGCGGTGACACTGTGTGCAGACCTGTCCTCGCTTTCGCCTGAAACAGTGCGTGAGCAATTCCAAATCAAAGGGGTTGACCTTGTGATTGGCGGACCTCCGTGCCAGGGATTCTCGGTGGCAGGCAAACGGATTATTGACGACGAGAGGAACACGCTCTACAAGTCTTTTGTCAATTTCGTCCGCGTATTCCGCCCCAAAGCTTTTGTCATGGAGAATGTCCCGCAAATATTGACAATCGGCGGAGGAATAATTCGAGAGTCCATTCTTGAGGACTTTTCGCAATTAGGCTACAATGTCTCATACTCAATCCTCACAGCCTCCGATTTCGGCGTTCCGCAAAACCGGAGGAGGGCTATTTTCGTGGGGTTGAACGACGGACGGTCTTTCACATTTCCTGAAACTCTTGCTTCAGCCAAGGTGACTTCGTCTCAGGCACTCAGCGATTTGCCGGAATACAGCATACCCGATGGAGGGGCATACCCCAACGATGCATCGTCTGATTTCCAAAAATACGCACGTGCGGGTTCGAAAGGCATTTACAATCACAATGTCACGGTGCATACGCGGAAAACGCAGGAGATAATAGCCATGGTGCCGGACGGCGGCAACTACAAAGACCTTCCGCTTGAGCTGCAAAATACCCGGAAGGTGCATATAGCATGGACGCGGATGAACAGCGACAAGCCCAGTTTCACAATAGACTGTGGACACAACCACCATTTCCACTACAAATGGAATCGCGTTCCTACCGTTAGGGAGTCGGCTCGGTTGCAGTCGTTTCCCGACCGGTTCGTGTTCTTGGGCAACAAGGGCAGCCAACTTAAACAAGTCGGCAATGCCGTCCCCCCGCTATTGGCCTATAGCATATCAAAACAATTAAAGCCCTATCTCGATGTATAACCCTGACAACCAATACCGATGCACCATTATCAGGGGCAAGAGCCAAGTTGACATGGAAAACTTGCTCTCGCTGTATGCCAACATAGTAGACCGAACTTGTCCGTGCGCTCTCGAATTGTTCAGGACGGAGGGGTTCAGGATGCTTTCCAAGGCTCTGTTCAATACGGAAGACTATGGCAATTTGTCCGCATCCAACCAAAAGACAGTCCAAAATCATCTCACAGAGGTAGCCGGTTCTCTGTTGGGACCGTATTATCCGTATACAGACCCTGACACCGGGACAGTGTACGTCCGCAAATCTGCGGCATGCCAATTCCTGATAGACAGCAACGACTACCCGACATTCTTCAAGAACTTGTGCCTGAACTTCCAGTTTCCCAACGGCTCAAAGTCGAAGAAGTACATTGAGGAAGACTTTGCACATGGCGTGCACATCAAGCCATTCTGCTATGTGGTGAAACTGTTGCATCACGCCCAAAACCGTGAGGACAAAATGGTGTTGACCAAACAGGAAATAGGGTATTATGTACTCAATAACCTTGATGTGCTGCGCGGTGAAGTGTCTGTTGAGACCGTTTGCGACCGCATAGCGAAAGACCGTAAAAACGGTATAACCAAAGATAAACTGACCGGTTCAAGAGACTGGCAGCATATAAAGGAACAGTTTAACCTTCTGGAACTTGCCGATATCATCGAGTGTGATTCTACATACGTTTGGCTCAATCACGCGGAAACGGAGTCAATCGCCATGTTCATTGACCATCTGGAAGAGCCGTTTTTTGAATACAATTCCGACGACCTTGATTCGGCTGTTGGGAAAACCGCATATATCGAGCAGTGGAAACAGTATTACGGCAAGTTCAATGAGCAGCTGGCAAAAATTTCTGCTCCTGCGACGATTGCATCTGCGTCTCAGGGGGGTGCAGAGGCCGTCTTAGGCATGCACAAGTCTACCACCGATTTAGGGAATGAAGGCGAAGCCCTTGTGTTGCGGCTTGAGCAAGAACGTGTGCGGGCTTACAAGGCTCGCCTCGTCAACAAGGTGTTGCTATTGGGCAATATAAAGGGGCTTGGATATGACATTTCTTCAATCGAGGCTGACGAAGATGCCGAACACCCTGAATTTGCCCGGTACATCGAGGTCAAATCTACAAGGCGCATCACTGAGCCGACATTTGACGCAGAATGGTCTGACTCGATGAACCTGACTGCCAAAGAGTGGATAGCAGCACAGCAGTACGGCGAACACTACAATGTCTACCGGGTATATTTCACCAAGAATAAAACTATAGTCGTCCGCGTCAAAGACCCGTACAGGCTGAGCCAAGAACAACGAATCGATGTTTATCCGACTGTTTACCAAATGAACATCGATGCTTCTGTAATAGAAAAAAGATATGTCGATGCGCACGCTTAAGGTTGCTTCGCTCTTCTGCGGTTGCGGAGGCGCGGATTTGGGTATGCTGGGCGGATTCAAATTCCTCGGCAAAGAATACCCGCGCCTCGGGTTTGACATAGTCTATGCCGTGGATTTTGACAGACACGCTGTAGAAACATACAACAGCAACTTTTGCCATCCTGCGGTGTGCGCAGATGTTACCGAAGTTGATTTTTCCGTGACCCCCGATGTCGATGTCATGATTGGCGGTTTCCCCTGCCAATCGTTCAGCACTGTCAATCCCACAAAAGACACCAACGATGACCGGGCCAACCTGTATCGCCAGATAGCCCGGTTTCTGAGAGAAAAGCAGCCCAAGTATTTCATCTGCGAGAATGTCAAGGGGCTGATTACTTTGCAGAAAGGCTCAATAATCCGCAAGATAACAGACGAGTTTCGAACGGCAGGGTACAATGTTGAATACCAGCTCATGAAGGCTGTTGAGTTTGGCGTGCCTCAGCGCCGGGAGCGTGTCATAATCATAGGCATCCGCAATGACATGCATTTTACATACGAGTTTCCGCATCCTCTTTTGGACGAGGCTTCATACGTGCCGCTCGGCAAGGTCATACCCTCATTGGCAATTCCCGAAAAGAAGTATTACTTTTCAGAAAGGGCTGTGCAGGGGATGAAAAATGCCAAGAACAACATGAAGCGGGGGCTTTGGCAACGCTTGGATGGCCCATGCCTGACAATAACCGCGCACTTGGCAAAGACAAGCATGAATTCACGGGATCCGATACTCCTTGTTGACCCCGAGAAAGAGCTGTACCGGCGTTTTACGCCGCGAGAAGCAGCGCGGATACAGTCATTTCCGGACGATTTTGCACTCCACTCGTCCGAGGCCAAGTCGTACAAGCAAATAGGGAACGCAGTCCCTCCTGTCATGATGTGGTATGTGGCGCAAGCCCTTGAGAAGGCGGCTTCGGAGGAGGCTGATTTGCCAAAACCGCGTAATGCCGCTGCCTCACAGCGACACATCCGCCAAGAGTATTCGTATATAATGCAGCCCGACGCGGCAACCGGCACATTGTTTCGAGAGCCGGAAGCTCCTTACTTCACGGAAATGCACGAATGACCGTACAAACACCCCCTTTTTGCCGTTATTAGGACAGAAACGTTTTAACCAGCAATTATAACCCATCAATATCACGAAAGTATGGACAAGATATTTCACAAGTTTTTCTCGGCGGCTGCGGTCATGCTCGCGGCCGTGGCGTGTCTGCTGACTTCCTGCTCCAGCGACTCGCAGGACGTGGCTCGGCAGCTGCTTTCCACCGTGCCGTCGAGCGCGGGCGTGGTGGCTGTAATCGACACTGAAAGCATCATCGACGACGCCGGAGGCGCGGAATTTCTCAAGAAGCTGGTGCGCGAGCGCAGCGGCAAGGCCAAGGCTGACGAGATGTTCAAGGTGTGGGACCCCGCGCCGGTAGTGGTGTTCTATGACGGCGGATACCTGTACATGACCACGCACCTCACTAACGCTTCGGCTGTCATGGCGCAGATGGAGCGGACGGACAAGGTCGAGTTTACTGACCAGGACGGCGTGAAGTGCAACGACAAGTTTGCCGTCGTCGGCGACCAGCTGTGGATGCTGCTGTCGGGCGGCACGCTCAACCCGACCAACATCAAGTCGTACTCCAAGCTGAGCCAGAACCGCAGCTTCGCCTCTTCGGCATACTGCGACGACCTGCTCAAGGAGGGGGAAATAGCGTACATCTGCGACATCCACGCCATGTATGAAATGAGCACGGGTGTCAGCAATTCGCAGTACGGCAGCCTGGCGATGCAGATGCTGTTCAACGACGCTTCATACATAGCCGGCGGCATCAACTTCAACAAGGGGAAGGCGGAAATGACATCCAAGGTGCTGACCTCGAAGTACAAAATGGCGGAGTTCCAGCTGCCGACCGGTAAGGTGGACACGTCTGTCATCAAGATGCTTAGCAGCAACACGCAGCATATCGTGGCGATAAACATTCCCAAGAGCCTGGTGCGCAAGGTCTGCGACATTGGCAAGACATTCGGCGGCATCCCCGGTGAGGTGGAAGCTGCAATCAGCCCCATTGACGGCACTGTCGCCGTGTCTTTCAGCGACAATTTCAGCAGCATGGCCGGCATCATCACTGCTGACGGCTCGACGGCTGCGTTGTCAAAGGCTCTTTCTGACCAGAAGATGACTGTGGCGGAAGAAGGCAAGTATCTGCGTGTGCAGCAAGGCGACACGCCCAACGGCACGCTGATACCCTCGGAAATGGCGGGCGAGTTTAGCGGCGCAGTGGCCGGTTACGTAGGCGAACCCCCGTTCCTCCCCGGCGCAACCATGACTGCCATGTACTATGTGGAGCACGGCGGGCTGCTGATGAAGATGACCGTCAAGACTCCGGGAAGCGACAATTTCCTGAACTACGTGCTTAAACAGATGCAGTGAGCTCATACACAAGGCAATGAAGCGAGACACTTATCCAGAGATACGGGCCATCAGCCTCGAGGGGACGCTCCCCCGGGTGTTCCTTGACGAGCAGATACCCGAATCGGAAATATGGAAGCGCGACGTGCGCTTTGAGCGCGGCGGCCGCTACCTGATAGAGGCTGCCAGCGGCACGGGCAAGTCGAGCCTGTGCGCCTACATCTTCGGCAGCCGCCAGGACTATGAGGGCGTGATGCGCTTTGATGACGTTGACATACGGTCGCTGTCGATAGCGCAGTGGCAGGAGATACGCCGCCGGCATCTGGCGTACCTGCCGCAGGAGCTCGCCCTGTTCCCGGAACTGACGGCATTGCAGAACGTCAAGCTGAAGAACGACCTGACGGGCTATGCCACCGACGAGCAGATACGCGGCTGGCTCGACCGCATGGGGATAGGCGCACGCACGGACTTCCCCGTGGGACAGATGTCGATAGGGCAGCAGCAGCGCGTGGCTGTCATACGCGCTATCTGCCAGCCTTTCGACTTCATCTTCCTCGACGAGCCGGTCAGCCACCTCGACAGCGAGAACAACCGCATAGCCGCCGCAATCATAGCAGAGGAGGCGCAGCGGCAGGGGGCGGCGGTGATAGCCACCTCCGTAGGCAACCAGCTCGCGCTGGACGGCTGCAAGCTGCTGCGGCTGTGACAGTTATAAACACCAATACGACAGCACATACACACTACACACGACATGAGCATCGTTTCGCGCCTGTTGCGCAAGAATATGAGCCCGGCACAGATAGCCGGCTTCGTGGTCTCCAACTTCATCGGCCTTGCGATAGTGGTCGCCGGGCTTCAGCTGTACCTGGATGTCAGCCCGATATGGCAGGACGAGGACAGCTTCATCAAAAAAGACTACCTGATAGTCAACAAGCGGGTGACATCGTCCAACACTCTGGGCGCGTCCGCACGTATCTCGGCCGCCGAAGTGGCAGACCTCGAGCGGCAGCCCTGGGTGAGGGCTGTCGGCAAGTTTACCGCCACGGACTACCGTGTGGCCGCCTCGCTGGAGAACGGCGGCAGGTCGATGTCCACATACATGTTTTTCGAGTCAATACCCGACCGGTTCATCGATGTCAGCCCCTCCGACTGGCACTACACACCAGGCGACAGGAATGTACCTATCATCATCTCCAAGGACTACCTGACGCTCTACAATTTCGGTTTCGCCTCGTCCGCAGGTCTTCCGCAGATTTCGGAGCAGATCATGGGGAGCATACCGATGCGGCTGCGGCTGTCGAGCGAGGACGGCACGCTGGCGGCTGACTTTGACGGCCGCATAGTCGGCTTCTCCAACCGTCTGAACACCATCCTCGTGCCGGAGGCGTTCATGCAGTGGAGCAACGAGCGGTTCGGCAGCGGCGCCAAAACGGCGGCCGACCCGGCACGCCTCGTGGTAGACGTGAGCAGCCCCGGCGACGTGGCGATAGCACAGTACCTTGAAGACCACGACCTTGAGAGCGCCGGCGACAAGTCTGCCTCGCAAGCCTCGTTTCTGCTCAACGTCGTCACCGGGATAGTCATGGGCGTGGGCGCGGTCATCACCGTCCTCTCCCTGTTCATCCTAATGCTCTCCATCTCGCTGCTGATGCAGAAGAACCGCGACAAGCTGCACCTGCTGCTTCAGCTGGGCCACCCGCTGGGCGATATCGCCGTTCCGTACAGCCGCATTATCCTGCTGTCCTGCACGGTTGCGCTCGCGCTGGCGCTGGCGACAACGTGGCTGTTCCGCACATATTATATCGGCTCTGTCGAGGGACTCGGCGGCGGAGGCGGCAGCCTGTGGGTTGCGCCCCTTGCCGGCGTGGCGCTGACGGCAGTCATCGTGGGGTGCAATGTCCTCGCTGTGCGCCGCAAAGTCACCGCTGCATGGCGTTTGTGAGGGAGCAGAGCCGCAAGTGCCTATTTGCAAGCGGGGCGGCGTGCCGGGCAGCGCAAGGGAAGCGGCTGGCAAACAGCGTGTGCGCCTCGTTGTCATTGCACTCTTGATGCGGCAATGTGCAACTGGCATTTTACCAGCAGAACTGGTATAAAAACATTGTTAAATATGTTAATTAACAATAGTTGCCGCAATTTATTATGGGCATAATTGCCGATTAATTGGTATTTTTGCCACAATATTTGGCCACAGAATGTGTTCGGCAATTCCCATAGGGCATTGCGCGTTCATACTCGGCGTTCCCGGAAGTCCGCTTTTGGGTGAGGCACAAGGGGATACAGGTTGACTAAATAGACGAAAGAGAAAAATAAAACAACAAAATAACCCTAATGTAGAACTAAAACTAATTCTTGCATGAAAGACTTACGTTTTCATCTGAACCGGAAGCTGTGGGTCACTGCGGTAATGCTGCTGACTGTCATGCTTCCCGCATTAGCTCAAAAAGTCACCGTCCGCGGCAACGTGGTCGATGAGGCGGGCGAAGTGTTGATCGGCGCGTCCATTATGGAAAAAGGCACCACCAATGGCACGGCGACAGACTTCGACGGCAACTTCGAGCTGTCCGTCAGCGCCGACGCGACGCTGACAATCAGTTATGTCGGCTTCGCCTCACAGGACGTGCCTGTAGGCGGACGCTCATTTATCAATGTCGTACTCTCCGAGAACAACACCATGCTCGACGACGTGGTGGTGATCGGTTACGGCTCGGTCAAGAAGACAGACGCTACCGGCTCGGTTGCGCTCGTTACGCCTGACGAAATCGACGCCAACATCTCGACATCGGCGCAAGACCTGCTGACAGGTGCAAGCCCCGGCGTGGTAGTCACCACTACCGGCGGCAGCCCCGAGGGCGGCGCGACGATACGTATCCGCGGCGGCGCGTCACTCAACGCCTCCAACGACCCGCTCATCGTCCTCAACGGCGTGCCTTTGACCAATGAAACCGTGAACGGCATGGCAAACCCCCTCGCCATGATTGCCCCGGACAACATCGAGTCGATGACTATCCTGAAGGACGCTTCCGCAACCGCCATCTACGGCAGCCGCGCATCAAACGGCGTCATCATCATCACTACCAAGAAGGGCAAGAGCGGCCGCCCGCAGATCAACTTCTCTGCCAACGTGACCGTCAACAACGCCCGCAAGACCTGGGACGTGCTCAACGCATCAGAGTTCGCAAGCATCATCCGCGAGCGTTGGGGCGAGGACAGCGCAGCTGCCAAGGCTCTCGGCAACGGCGACACTGACTGGCAGAAAGAGGTGCTCCGCACATCAGTGAGCCACGAGTACAACCTCAGCGTGGGCGGCACTGCTGGCTTCCTGCCGTACCGTATCAGCGGTTCATACACCGACAACAACGGTATCCTCAAGGACTCGCGTATGCAGCGCGTCACCGCCGGCTTCAACCTGACCCCGGAATTCTTCGGCGGCCTCCTCAAGGTATACGCCAACGCCAACGGTTACTACATCCGCAACCAGTTCACCAACGAGGACTGCACCGGTCTGGCTGTTGACGCCGACCCGACACAGCCCATATACAGCAACATCAGCTCCGGCCTGGAGAGCTATCCCTACCTCTACAACGGATACAACAGCTGGCTGCTTGGCTACAAGTGGAACACGCAGGGTACTCTCAACCCAGTGGCTGCTGCTACTGACAAGGAAAACATCGGCACGGTATACCGCTCAAACGGCAACCTGCAGATAGACTACGCATTCCATTTCCTCCCTGACCTCCACGCCAACCTCAACCTGGGCTACGATGTCAGCAAAGGCGAGAACCGCATCGACAACCCTGCCAATGCACCCTCGACCTGGAACTCATACAACAACGACGGTGCCGGCATGTACTACTACAGCTATGAGCTGCGCCGCAATACCCTCCTCGACTTCTACCTCAACTACAAGAAGGAAGTTGACGCCATCCAGTCCAACTTTGACATCATGGCCGGTTACTCATGGCAGCGTTTCGACTCTCACGGACGCAACAACGCCAGCGTCTACACCACCCCGGGCTTCATCGTGACTGACGACGGCAAGCTCCTCATCGACGAGACTACAGTTGACCGCGTGGGCCGCCGCTTCAACGACAACCCCGAATACTTCTGGAACGACGGCGTGCTTCAGCTCGTCTCATTCTTCGGACGTTTCAACTATTCGTTCAAGGACACCTACCTGCTGACATTCACCCTGCGTGACGACGGCACTTCTCGTTTCTCCAAGGACAACCGCTGGGGGCTCTTCCCCTCGCTGGCTCTGGGCTGGAAGATCCTCAACATGCCTTTCATGGAGAATGCCCGCAACAACATGAACGAGTTCAAGCTCCGCCTCGGCTGGGGTCAGACCGGCCAGCAGGCAGTTGGCGGCCTGTTCGACTACATGCCTACATTCCAGGCTTCTGAGCCGGGTTCATACTATCCCAACGTATGGAACGGACAGAACGGTGCACAGTACGGCATAACATACTACCCCAACGGCTACAACCCCGACCTGAAGTGGGAGACTACCACCACATGGAACGTCGGCCTCGACATGGCATGGTGGAACAACCGCTTGACAGTCGCCCTCGACTGGTACCTGCGTGACTCCAAGGACCTGCTCGCCCGCGTGACCGTTTCTCCGGGCGCTGCCACCACCAACGTGCTGACCAAGAACATCGGCAAGCTCCGCAACATGGGTCTCGAAGCCACTGTCGGCGCAAAGCCCATCATGACTGACGACTTCACATGGTCTACCACTTACAACATCGCTTGGAACAAGAACAAGATTACAGACCTCGTCAACGGCCAGATCATGGAAGTGGGCGATTCGGGCATGGGTTCGACCGGCATGAAGTGCCAGGTGCACACTGTCGGCAAGCCCGCCAACTCGTTCTACCTCTATGAGCAGGTTTACGACGAAATGGGCAAGCCTATCGAAGGCGCATACGTTGACCAGAACGGCGACGGCGAAATCAACAACGAGGACCGTGTCATCAAGCACTCCAAAGACCCGAAGGTGACCATGTCGTGGAACAACACCTTCTCCTGGAAGAACTGGGACTTCGGATTCTCACTCCGCGCCAACATCGGCAACTACGTATACAACAACGTGCGTGCTAAACGTACATTCATCAGCAACACTTACGGCAACTCTACCCTCCGCAACCTCGTCCACAACGACGGCGTATACTTCGAGAACCAGCAGTACCTCTCTGACTACTACCTCGAGAACGCCGGGTTCGTGCGTTGCGACAACATCACGCTCGGTTACACCTGGAACAACCTGTTCGACAACAACCTGCGCATCCGCGTATACGGCGCCGTACAGAACCCCTTCGTGATAACCCGCTACAAGGGCATCGACCCCGAAGTGTTCAGCGGCGTGGACAACTCTACTTACCCGCGTCCCACAAGCTACACTCTCGGCCTGATCGTGACTTTCTAATTCGTTTGTGTACCACACTTAAATATTCAGCAATGAAATCATATATCAACAAACTGATGATGGGAGCCGCTCTCCTCGCGGCAGCAGGGTTGACTTCTTGCGTCAACGACCTCGACCAGCTGCCTCAGGACCCGCAGTCTACCACTCCCAATACATTCAAAGAAGACCCCGAGGCGTATCTCGGAGGCTTCCTCGCCAAGTGCTACTCCGGCATGGCGGTGTCAGGCCAGAAAGGCTCGGGCAATTCCGAAATCGAATCGCCTGATGCCGGCATGTCCTGCTACAGCCGCGCTGTCTTCATGGCAAACGAGTTCACTACCGATGAGACCGCTTGGATCTACTCTTCCGATGCCGGCGTCTCCGACTTCGTGAAGACCACATGGTCTGCCGGCAACCCGGTCGTTGACCTCATCTACTCGCGTCTCTATACTCACATCGCGGTCTGCAACGACTTTATCCGCACTGTACGCAAGGCTGGCGACTACGGCATCTCGTTCACAGACCAGCAGAAGAAGGAGTTTGACCAGATGGTGCTTGAGGCACGCGCCCTGCGCGACATGTCATACTACAATGTGATTGACATCTTCGGTCGTGCCGTTGTGGCATGGGACGATGAAGAATACGGCGTTGAGCCGAAACAGGCGGAGAGCCGCGCCGCGCTCTATGACAAGGTCGTTGCCGACCTCGAGGACGTGCTGGCAAACTTCTCTGACGCTACTCCCGTCTACGGACGTATCGGCAAGGATGCAGTCGAGGCTCTCCTCGTCCGCTTCTACCTCAACGCAGAGGTGTTCACCGACGGCCGCACACAGGCCTACGACAAGTGCTGGCAGCACGCGCAGAACATCATCAACCGTCACCAGGGCGGCGGCTTCGAGAACTCCGGCCTCGCCACTGACTACCTCTCGCTCTTCTGCAAGAACAACCACATATTCGTGGCTGGTGCACCAGGCGCGCTCTCCGCTCAGAACGAGATACTCTGGAACACTCCATACGAGTATGTAAACACCGAGTCTTACGGCGGTTCCAACTTCCTCTGCTTGGCTACGGTATTCGCAGGTTCAGGCACCTCCATGGCGGACGGCTTCTGCAACCCCTCATGGTACGGTCTCAACACCGGCTGGGGCTGTATGCACGCCCGTGAGCAGTTCAGCGAGAAGTTCAACTTCGTGAACGGCGTGAGCGCTGATAAGCGCACTCTCCTCTGGATGACAGAGAAGTCCGGCTGGAACATCACCAACGAGACTTACGACAAGCTGCAGGACGGCTACCTCCCCATCAAGTTCACAAACGTGGAGTGCAACCCCGACGGCTCAATGCCCGTTTACACAGACGAGGCTACCGGACTGACCCGCATCGGTCTGCCCAACCCCGCTTGCAATTCATTTGTTGACACCGACCTCCCCGTCATTCGCCTTGCAGAGGTTTACCTCGCAGCAGCCGAGTGCGCCCTCCGAGGCGCCGGCAACCTGTCTGACGCTGTCAAGTATGTCAACTATCTCCGCTCTCGCGCGGGCGTCCCCACATGGAACATGGCAGAGCTGACACTCGACAACCTCCTCGACGAGCGTGCCCGTGAGCTGTATTATGAGAACGTCCGCCGTACAGACCTCGTCCGCTTCGGCAAGTTTGCCGGCAACGCATACGTATGGAACTGGAAGGGCGGACAGCCTAACGGCACATACATCGACCAGCGTTACAACCTGTTCCCCATCCCGACCAACGTCATCGCTTCGTATGACTCTCCGTACATACAGAACGACGGCTACACCAACTAATAACCCTCAACACAGCATTTTCACTCATGAAAAAGATATCAATTCTTGCAGCCCTGTTGGTGATGTTCACGATGACGTTCACCAGCTGCAAAGAGGATACCCAGCCCCGCCTGGAATATCCCACCGAGTTTGTACTGAACCGCCCGGCGTATGCCGACCAGCTCATCCTGGTGGAGCAGAACGGCTTCATCCGCTTCACCTGCTCACAGGCCAACTACGGCCTCGCCACGACACCCACATACCAGCTGCAGGTGTCAAAGACCGAGGATTTCGCCGAGTACCAGACAGTGGACTACACTACCACCAAGGCTGACATGATAATCCCCGCCGAGCCTTTCGCAATGGCTGTTTGCTCGCTCTACGGCTGGACAGTGGCTTCTCAGGCTGAGCAGTCAGTGCCGGTTTGGGTGCGCTGCATCTCGTCTGTGCCAAACGCGAGCGACAAATACACCATCGCCTCAAACGCTGTCAAGCTCGAGCAGGTGAAGGTGTACTTCGCTGTCAAGCTCCCCGATGCAATTTACCTCATCGGCCAGCCATCAGGCTGGGACATCAACGCCACCACGATGCCTCTATACGAGACAGAAATCGGCTCAAAGGTATACAAAGGCACTTACACTATCGAGGCCGGACAGTTCCAGTTCCGCTTCTATGACGAGCTGGGCGACTGGGACTATTACTCTATCGGCGCGCAGGATACTGACAGCCCCATAGGCATCTCTTTCACCGACGGCGAATATGCCGGCGAGTGCTGCTATGACCCGACAACCAAATCTGCAGGCAAGGGCTCCTGGGAATGTACGACATGGGAAGGCGGCGATGTCGAAATGACTGTCAACCTCCAGAACAAGACTGTCGTATTCCGTGCCCTCTAATTCATAGTACAGACATTTCATCAGGCAGTGCGGGGATGCCCGCTGCTTCCCCGCACAGCCGCTAACAAAAAAGATTTCAAAATGAAAACAACCAACATACTCCTGTCTGCGGCTCTCATCCTGGGTCTCGCCTCGTGCGACGACAAGAGCGACCTGGGTATAATGCAGGAGAACCCGCAGCTCGCCATAATGTCTGCCAACGGCATTACTGTCGAATTCGGCGACGACCTCAAGGGCGACGCGCTCAACCTCCCGGACTACGAGAACAAGGAAATCGACGTCATCAAGCTCGTCGAAGCCAAGGACCTGCCAGAAGACGCTGCAATTGATTTCGAGCTGCAGGTGTCCCCCTCAGAGGACTTCTCCACATATTCTACACTGAAAGTCACTGACGGCAAGGTCAAGGCCAACGACTGGGACAACGCCTTCATCGAAATGCTGGGCAAAGCACCGACAACCCGCGAAAACTGGGTGCGCTTTGCCGTTTACGCAAACTCTGAGAGCGAACACATCCGCATGGGCGGCGCAGACTTCTACTACGCTGCAAAGAAGCTCAATGTCACTCCATACGACCTCAAACTCCCCGTGGAGCATCTGTATTACCTCTGCCTGACAGAGAACGGCAACTCCACTTACACCGCGCTGACACACAGCACACGCCACCAGTATGACGACCCGACATTCTCACTCCTCTTCGAGGTGACTCCCGAGCAGGTCGCTGCCGGACTGGAATGGAGCATCGTCCCTGAATCAGCTTACACCTCGCACTCTACGCACTTCGGCGTGAGCGAGACCGGCGAACCCACTGACACGGAGGGCAACCTGATGCAGGACGGCGCAAACGGCAAGGTCAACATGTCCGGCAAGATCAAGATTGAAGTCAACATGCTCGACCTCACGTACAAGTTCTCATACGCATTTGACTACATGTACACTCCGGGTCCCGCCAACGGTTGGGGATTTGAGAACAACATGCTTCTCTACACCAACGACTACATCAACTATCAGGGCTTCGTATACGTGCAGCAGGAGTTCAAGCTCACAGGTCAGGCTGGCTGGAGTCCTCTCAACTGGGGTACTCCCGACGGCGTGTCGCTCACACAGGACGGCCCGAACATCACAGTTGACCAGGACGGCCTCTATTGGGTGACAGCACGCATCGACGAGCTCACCTTCACCAAGACCCTCATCTCCGCTATCGGCATGATCGGCGGCTTCAACGGATGGGGCGGCGATGCTGAAATGACTCCCTCACAGGACTTCCGCACATGGACAGGCACAGTCACTATCGAAGAGCCTACGGAGTGGAAGTTCCGCATGAACAACGCATGGGACATCAACCTCGGCGGCAGCGTCACAGACCTGCAGCCCAACGGCGACAACCTCAAGTTTGACGCAGCAGGCACATACCAGGTTACGCTAAACCTCGGCACACTGCCCTACAGCTGCACCATCGAGAAAAAATAACAATCCCCGCATAGCGGCACGCAGCCGCTTACACCCACGAGGCAGACCCCGCATCCGCGCCGGGTCTGCCTCTCATTTTCCCAAAAAACCGCAGCGCGTCCGGCGAAACGCACCCCGCGAGCATCCATGTGCCAGAGTTCCCAGAGTACTTTGATTGCGCGAGGCAGAGCTTTCGGCACGCCGTGTCCTCGTTGTGACGCTACACACTCTATTGCCAGTTTCCGATAGCCGTAACAGCCATAATGGCCACAACAGCCTTGCCGCTAAATGCGTCTGTCAATCTTTTCGGCCACTTTTGTTTGCGGGTGTCAGGAATAAGCCCTATATTTGCGGTAAAATCAACAGTACCGCAATTGCGCTTCACAGGCGAAGCAATTCGAACCAGGGGCAACTAACCTAAACCTAATCATTATGACTACAATTACGAAAGTGGCACTCGGACTGGCTCTTCTCCCGGCATTGTCATTGCCGGCAGCCGCCACACCTACATCGCAGCGAGCCACAATGAACACGGCACCATTGACCATGAAAAAATCGGGTGCTCTCGACCGTTCCGCAGTCCTCCGCTCCGGAAAGGCCACAATCCTCTCTGAAAAGGCTGTCGCCAACGGCGTAACTGTACGCGCAGTGCGCGACGCTGACGGCAGAATCTACAAGCAGGTCGTGCGCGACGGCAAGCCCACAGCCGCTCCGCAACTCCGTGCCTCGCGCCATGCCGCACCCGAGGGCGCAGCATTCTTCGAGGACTTCGAGGGCTGGGACGAGGAGACGCTCGACTGGATACCCGAAGGCTGGAGAGAAATCAACACGCCCGAAAACACGCCTAACCAGGATATGCTAAAGCGCAATATCAACAACACCTGGTACGGCACATTCACCGGCGACGGCTACTGGACGGGCAAGACTCCCGACGGCGAAAAAGAATGTTTCATCCATTTCACCTACACCGGCTCGTATACCGACGACGAAGGCAACAAGCATGAGTTCAGCGCGGCCAAACAGGACGAATGGCTCGTCACCCCCGAAATCACCGTCGGCAACCAGCACAAGCTCTTCTTTGAAATGCAGTTTGATGAGGGGTCGGTCTATGACTTCGACTGGAACACTTCCGCATACGACCGCTCCAAGGTGATGTGCGACTTTGAAATCCTCATGACCGAAGACGACGGCGCGAACTGGGAGAGCATCTGGAAGGTGTCAGCTGACCTCGCGAGTGCCAAGAGCGACAGCGAGCTGTACGACCTGATGGCTGTCCTCAAATACAATTCGCAGAGCGTGGACATCCCCGAGAAGTACTACGGCAAGAAAGTGAAAATCGCCTTCCGCTATTTCAACATCGGCGACGGCTACAGCGGCAACTCTATGGGCATCGACGCTGTCACCGTGGGCGCAACCATGCCGCAAGCACGGTATTATATGCCCTCCGGCTCGCTTATGGCAGGTCTCTCACGCGACTTCTACGCATTCTCAGCCCCATTCGGACTGTTCCCCGCATACACTGACATAACATGGCAGTCGAGCTGCAATTCATACACCGAATCGACTGAATGGCAGGTATACAACCCCGAGACCGGCGCGATGGACACGCAAGAGGGGGCAACTGCCGTGACCAACTATCCCTATTCAGAGGGCGAGGCTTACCCATTCCCGAAGCTGACGGCAAGAAACTCTTTCGGCAGTGATGTGTACGACTTCGGTGTCGTAATCGACGGCAACGGACAGCAGGCGACCGGCGGCGCAGTATACGGCGGCAACTTCACCAACAACGGACGCGAATACGGCGTGGGCGTGTATGACTATGCTCGCGGCTCGATGTATGCCGCCTACTTCACCCAGGGCAACTATTGCTTCGGCACTTCTGAAGAGGGGACGTGGGGCAACGGAATAGTCCAGGCAAGTTCCGCCAACATGTACGACGCTCCCGCAGCTCCGTTCGCTATCGACGAAATCCATGTCCTCCTCGGCGCACTCGATGCTGACCCCGATGCTGAGTTCAAGCTGAGGATACTCGGCTATGACAGCTACGGATACATCAATGAGGACAGCCCGCTGATTGAGGCAACTGCCAAAGCGTCAGACGCTGTGGCAGAGAGCGGCCTCTACTCGCTGCCGTTCAAATTCTACACAGAGGACGAAGCCGGCAACAAGGTTCAGACATATTTCGTCTATGACCAGCCAATGGTTGTCGATGTCTATGGTTACAGCAACAACCCGAAGGTGCGCAGCTTCGGCATCTGCACGCAGTACGCCAACAACGAGTCCGGCAAGAACTACACCGCAATGCGCCTCACGCTTGCAAACGGCGCTACAAGCTGGTATACCGGCGACAACGCCCTCCAAGACTTCTACAACGCCCTGTATTTCACATTCTTCGGCTCATACAACTTCCTCATGCCCGAAGAGTCTGAAATCACGCTCAACTCCGGCAACGACAATGGGAAAGTCATTGTAGCGGCTGCCAATTCCCCCGAGAACTGGTGGATAGAATACAACGGCAACAAGTACCCGCTGGTTTCAGGCGCGGAACTTGACGGTTGGCTCACCGTCAGCGGCATGTCTTTGAACGGCGAGCACTCATTAAGATTTAACGCAACGCCGGCAGAGGCAGAACGCACCGTCAGCTTCACCCTCTGCACAAAGGGCGCAAGCACGCCCCTCACAGTGAAGCAGCACATTTCAGTAGGCGTAGATGAAATCACGGCAGCCGAAGGCGAAGCGCAGTACTACAACATGCATGGCATGCGCGTAGCCAACCCCGAAAGCGGCATGTTCATCTGCGTTCAGAACGGCAAGGCTCAGAAGGTAGTCATCAAATAATATCAGCCCATGCTGATATTTTAACACACAGCGAGGGTGTGCCAATCGGCGCACCCTCGTTTTATGCGCAGCAAGGTAGGGGACACGGCGTGCCGTGTCCCCTTTCAAATACGTGCAATTTCCAGCGTGCCGTGTCCCCACGTTGACACCGCACTACGTTGTCTTCCGATAGCCATATTGGCTATAACAGCTTTGCCGCCAAATACGACTGCATATTATCCTTGTGATTTGCAAATACCGCGTGAATGGTATCAATCGTCGGTGTGCAATCATGCGAGCAAATTGCAGCCGATAATGT
>DHKE01000056.1:0-2467 GCA_002404675.1 Porphyromonadaceae bacterium UBA4702
CAGGTGTTTTTGGCGACGGTCCATACGTTGCGGCGGCTTCCGTAGTAGCCGCGTGTGAGTTTCAGGATTTTCTTTCTTTTGGCACGTGATGCAACGTGGTTGACTGATCTTGGCATTTCTTTTTCGATTTTTTGGATGTGAGCGGCAGTGTGAAGATTGCTCTTGGTGTGCTCCGCATCCGGTTAATAAAAATTGAGATGAGATTGAATTTTGTTGTCAGGCGTTTGCCGCGCGGTGCTTACTTGAGGGCGAGCAGTTCGCGGACAGCCTTGATGTTGGCACTGTCTACCAGTCCTGTGTGGTCGAGGTTGCGTTTGCGCTTCTTCGACTTCTTGGTCAGAATGTGGCTGTGGTAGGCATGCTTTCTTTTGATTTTGCCTGTTCCAGTAAGGGCGAAACGCTTCTTGCTGGCGGCATTGGTCTTAACCTTTGGCATTGTTGTGAAGAAAATTTAGTTGTTTGTAATTCACCTCGGCACTGGGTGCCTACGGTCTCTGTTAATTTTATTCTCGTGTAGAATTGTTGTCTGTTGCTGGTTTGTCGCCGTCCTCTTTCTTTTCAGGGCGAGGGGCTTTCTCCTTTTTAGGCGCTTGTGCCTTTACGGGCGAGAGCATGATGGTCATGCGCTTCCCCTCGAGCACGGGCATCATCTCCACCTTGCCGTATTCCTCGAGGTCGTTGGCAAAGCGCAGCAGGAGGATTTCTCCCTGTTCCTTGAAGAGGATTGAGCGTCCGCGGAAGAACACGTATGCCTTCACTTTTGAGCCCTCGGAGAGGAATCCCTTGGCATGCTTCAGCTTGAAGTTGTAGTCATGGTCGTCAGTCTGCGGTCCGAAACGGATTTCCTTGACAACAACCTTGGTCGCCTTCTGCTTCTGTTCCTTCTGGCGTTTTTTCTGCTGATAGAGAAATTTCTGGTAGTCCAGGATGCGGCATACGGGCGGGTCTGCCGTGGGGGAAATCTCAATCAGGTCGAGTTCCTGCTCGCGTGCGATGCGCAGGGCCTTGTCTATCGGGTAGACGCCTTGCTCCACATTGTCGCCCACGAGACGCACCTCACGCGCACGGATATGCTCGTTGGTTGCATACGGGTCTTTGCTGTTCCGGTCGCCCGGCCGCGGACGCTGTCCGGGACGGGGGCGTGAGCCGCCCGGTCGCCGTGGTCCGTTGAATTGGGTTTTTTTCTCCATTCAGTAGTTTCTGGATGTGTTTGTTGTTATCTTGTTTTTAGTTGTTTCTGTTATTGTCAGTCGGTCATGGCGGCAACTTCCGCGTTGATAAGGTCGGCAAACGACTGTATCGTCATCGCGCCCTTGTCGCCCTCGCCCTGGCGGCGCACTGCCACGAGGCATTCGGCGGCTTCCTTCTCGCCTACGACGAGCAGGTAGGGTATCTTCTTGAGCTCGTTGTCGCGTATCTTCTTGCCGATTTTCTCATTGCGGTCGTCCACCATGGCACGCACGTCTGCCTGGTCGAGCTGCTTGCGCACCTCGTAGGCATAGTCGTTGTATTTCTCCGAGATTGGGAGGATGACGGCCTGTTCCGGTATGAGCCACAGCGGCAGCTTGCCGGCTGTGTGTTCCAGCAGCACAGCCACGAAGCGTTCCATCGAGCCGAAGGGGGCGCGGTGTATCATCACCGGGCGGTGCTTCTGGTTGTCAGAGCCGGTATATTCCAGCCCGAAGCGTTCCGGCAGGTTGTAGTCCACCTGGATTGTGCCGAGCTGCCAGCGGCGGCCTATTGCGTCGCGCACCATGAAGTCGAGCTTGGGCCCGTAGAAAGCGGCTTCGCCGGTTTCGGTGCGGGCGTTGAGCCCCTTCTCTGCGCAGGCCTCGATGATAGCCTGTTCCGCCAGATGCCAGTTCTCGTCGCTGCCGATGTATTTTGTCTTGTTGTTCGGGTCGCGCAGCGAAATCTGGGCCTCGTAGTTGTCAAACTTGAGAGCCTTGAAGATGTAGAGGATTATGTCCATCACCTTGAGGAACTCGTCCTTGATCTGGTTGGGGGCGCAGAATATGTGCGCGTCGTCCTGCGTAAATCCGCGCACACGGGTCAGTCCGTGCAGCTCGCCGCTCTGCTCGTAGCGGTATACGGTGCCGAACTCTGCCAGGCGCAGCGGCAGGTCGCGGTAGCTGCGCGGTGAGGTCTTGTATATCTCGCAGTGGTGCGGGCAGTTCATCGGTTTGAGCATGTACTCCTCGCCCTCCTCGGGTGTGTGGATAGGCTGGAACGAGTCCTTGCCGTATTTTGCCCAGTGCCCTGATGTCACGTACAGCTGCTTGTTGCCGATGTGCGGGGTTATCACCTGCAGGTATCCGTACTGCTTCTGTATCTTGCGCAGGAACTGTTCGAGGCGGTCACGCAGAGCCGCGCCCTTGGGCAGCCACAGGGGGAGTCCCTGTCCTACGGTCTGTGAGAACGCGAACAGCTCCATCTCCTTGCCCAGCTTGCGGTGGTCGCGCTTCTT
>DHKE01000056.1:2579-37042 GCA_002404675.1 Porphyromonadaceae bacterium UBA4702
TCGCGCTTCTCGTCACCGCGCCAATATGCGCCGGCCAGCGAGAGTATCTTGACAGCCTTGATAGGGGAGGTGTCTGGTATGTGCGGCCCGCGGCAGAGGTCGGTGAACGCTCCCTGCGTATAGGTGGTGATGTGTCCGTCTTCCAGCTCGCTGATCAGCTCACACTTGTACTTCTCGCCACGGTCGCCGAACATCTTCAGCGCGTCGGCTTTTGAGATGTCGCGGCGCACGATAGCCTCCTTGCGCTGTGCCAGCTCGAGCATCTTCTTCTCTATCTTGCCGAAATCGTCGTCGGTGAGCTTGTTCTCACCCGGGTCGATGTCGTAATAGAACCCGTTTTCGATGGCCGGGCCGATGCCGAACTTCACGCCGGGGTACAGCTCCTGAAGAGCCTCCGCGAGCAGGTGTGCCGAGGAGTGCCAGAAGGCGTGCTTGCCCTCGGGCGTATCCCACTTGAACAGTTGGACTGTCGCGTCGCCCGTGACTGGGCGGGACAGGTCCCAATCCTCACCGTTGACCTTGGCAGCAAGCACGTCTGACGCCAGACGCGGGCTTATGCTGCGTGCTATCTCGAGGGGGGTAGTTCCTTCGGGATACTCTCTGACACTGTTGTCCGGAAAAGTTATGTTCATAATCAGCTGTGTCTGTGTTTGTTGTTATGCCTTTGGCGGCATGGCAACGGTTGTCGCCACGCTCTCCTCGGCAAATATCGCGCAAAGATACGCATTTTTTCGCATTGCGGCAAATAAAGTCGCCCCTGCTGTGCGAAAAAATCATTTTTGGCTGTTTGTGACGTGCCTTACTTCATCCCTTTCAGCACCTTGTACGAGGGAAGGATGCCGAGCTCGCCGGCTCGCGACAGGTCGGCAAATGCCGACTGGCGGTTGCCCAGCGCCAGGTATGTCAGCCCACGGTTGTAGTAGGCTTCGGCGTACTCGGGATTCAGCTCTAAGGCACGCGAATAGCATTGCAGGGCAGTGGTGTAGTCGCCCACATTATAGTATATGTTGCCCTTGTCAAACCATGCGTAGATGAGGCGCGGGTTCAGTTCGACAGCCTTGTCCAGGTCTGCCATTGCGTCTGCTGCCGTGGGGCGCAGCGAGTTCTTCTCGTCGGTTGCAGATGCCGTGCGCGACAGCGCGTCCTTGACGGTGGCGCGGGCCAGGTAGGCGGCGGTGAACTGCGGGTTCATCTCGACAGCCTTGTCCAGGTCGGCGAGCGCGCTGTCATAGTTCTTGAGCAGCGAGTGCACCACTCCGCGCCCGAGGTAGTCTATCGGGCGGGCGTTGCCCGTGCTTATTATTGAGGTGAAGTCGTCGGCAATGGCAAACAGCTCGTCGGCCTGCTGCTGTGTCAGTGCGCCGCCGCTGTTGGTGATGTACAGGGTGCGAGGCAGCAGACGCGAGCGGTTGATGTCCTCTATCTCCTTGAAATAGTTGGACATGGGGCGCAGCGACGTGCGTCCGTCGTAAATCGATATGGCGAACATCGGCTCGGGGTCGATGCGTGTGGAGCGGTCCTGAACGCGCCCCTTGATCTTGTCGGCATATTTCAGCTCCACATCCTCCGTCTCGTTCACCGTCACGAGGCGGTTGAAGCGTTCCATGACGTCGATTTCCGACTCACCCTCGCCCTGCTCCATGCCGCGGTTGTTGGCCACTCCCGCCTCGATGGTCGGGCGGTCGAGCGGGTTGCGGCGCGGGTTGTCAACATACTTGCGCACCATGTCGTCGGCATACATCATCATCTGTATCGCGCCGCGCTGGTCGCCCAGCCCCTGCCGCGCCTGGGCTATGCCGTAATAGATAGGGTAGAACTTGGGGTAACGCTTCTGTATGGCTGTGAAATCGGCTATCGCCTGCCGCCACCTGTGCAGGTTGAGCGAGATGATAGCACGGTTGTAGAGGGCGTGGAAATTGCCCGGGTCGTGTTTCAGCACACGCGAGAAGTCGTCGTATGCGCCCTCCATGTCGAGGTATTCGAGGCGCAGCAACGCGCGGTTGTACGTCGCCGCCGTGTTGTCCGGGTCCAGCTCGAGCGCATAGTTGTAGTCAGCCAACGCCCCGGCATAGCTGTCGATGTTGTAGCGCAGCCACGCACGGTTCACGTACATGTCCGCGTTCTGCGGGTCGAGGCGTATCACCTCGTCCATGTCCGCCACGGCCTCTTTCCACTCCTTGCGCTTGACGTGCACGTCCGCCCGCATCAGGTAATTGTTTATCTCCGAGTTTGACAGCTCGATAGAGCGGTCGATGTCCTGCATGGCCTGAATGGTGTCGCCCATGACGAGTCTGGCACGCGCACGCGCCGAATACGCCTCGCTGAATTTCGGGTTGCTGTCTATGGCGCGGGTGAGCAGCGTGTCCGCCTCGCCGGCACGCTCCAGGTTGAGCAGCGCGACGCCCTTGTAGAACATGAAATACTTGTCCGTAGGCTCATACTTCAGCCCGATGTCGTAATCCTCGATGGCGAGCGAGTCGCGGTGCAGGTTCTGGCGGCAGAAGCCGCGCAGCTTGTACGCCTCTGCCCTGAACTTGTTGCGCTCTATCGATGCCGAGCAATCCTGCTCCGCCCCCTGGTAATCCTCCAGGTTCAGCTTGGCCAGTGCACGCAGGAAATACGGCTCTGCGAGGTACGGCTTGGCCTTGATAGCCTGGTTGAAATACTGTATGGCGAGCATATAGTCCTCCATCGACAGGACATTCCTGCCGATGTTGACCATCTGCTCGGCGTTGACCTGTGCGGCGGCAGTCAGCGGCGATGCCGCCACCGCCGCTGCCACTATCGGCCCGAGTAATATCTTGATGCTTCTCTTCACAGTGAGAGTCGTTGGCTAATTGTTGTCGTTTGTAACAGCTCCAGTAAATGCAAGCAATGGGGAGGTGTTTGTATTGTCGAGGCGGTCGAAAGCAGATTGCCCGTCCTTGCGGTCTACGACTATGATGTCTTCGGGCGAGAAGCAGTCCACCACGCTCACAGACTGTGTGGCAACGATGATTTGCGACTTGAAGGAGGCGCGTTTCACCAATGCTGCCAGCTTGTTGATTGCTGCCGGGTGCAGCCCGAGTTCGGGCTCGTCGATTATTATAGCCTGTGGCGGCGACGGTTGCAGCAGCAGCGTGGCAAGGGCTATGAAACGCAATGTGCCGTCGGAAAAATCAGAAGCATTGAGGTATATGTCGGAATCTCGTTCCTCCCATTCGAGGGAGATGTAGCCGTCCATGTCTTTGTCCGGAGTCAGCTTGAAGCACTTGAAGTAGGGGGCTATGGAGCGTATTGTGCTTTCGATGATGTTGAATGTCCTCTCGTCAGAGATTCTCAGGCGGTACAGGTATGCGGCAATGTTTGCGCCGTCATGCCGCAGTAACTCATTGTCGCCGACTCGCGAGGGACGGCGCATCGGCGATGTCTCGCTCGTGTCGTGGAAATGATATACCGTGAGGCTTCGCATGAAAGAGCGTATAAATTCTGAGGTCTCGTCTTGGCTGGTCATAATCGCCGATTCCTCTGTGTCAGAGTCCCATACCTGCATCTGCCGTTTCTTTGCGGATTGCTCATTTGGGGAAGGAGCGGCAATTATTCCCCTTGTGTATTCGATGTATGCTTTCGGGCCTGCTGATGGCTTGAGCCGGAAGCCAAACGAATTGCCGTTGTCAAACTCGATAAGGGCGGTGATGCTTTCTGATATTTTGCGGCCACGGTACAACATCGAGTCGATGCCTCCATGCGCAAGCATATATGCCCCGAGCCGCTGTTCGAGCAAGTGGCGTGTCAGCTCGAAGAACGAGATGAAATTGCTCTTGCCGGCTCCGTTTGCTCCGAGCAGTATGTTGAGTGTCCGCAAGTCGATGCTGGCGGACTTAATGGACTTGTAATTGGATAGTTCAATACGTTTTATCATCACGTACTTGCTTGTTTGCTTAATGGCTTGGTTTCGGACACCGCCGCGCCGTGTCCCTGCATTGTCATGCGCAGCTGCGGTGTTGCCAGCCCTGCCGCGACAATACATTGACGCACCGCTGGCGCGGGATGTGACACCGCCACACTTTGCGAAGTTACGAAAATTATGCCACACTCCCAAATTCCGCCCCTCCGAACCAACCGAGGTTCAAGCCTCGTGAATTGGACTGGTTCGTTTTCGGCAGGGTAGGGACACGGCGTGCCGTGTCCGCTTCAAGTCCCTGCAATTCAATAAAATACGCACTTGCTGTCATTCGGACACGGCACGCCGTGTCCCTACTTATGCGAGTTCCGAAAGGAACTCGCTTTACATGGGTTTGATCATTGATTCGATGAAGGCGATTTCGTCGTCGGTCAGCCCGTATTTGCGGTACAGCTGGCGGTCAATGCCCTCTATCGGCTGCGACCAGTCGATGTCTGATGCGTCTGTGAAGTCCTGCAGCGGGACGAATCGGAACTTGTCTCTGACGATGTTTTGTGTTATCAGAATTGAACCAAGCAGAAATCGGACGAACCGGGTTTTGATGTATTTCTTTGCGCTTTCGGCTTCATTCTCGGAGTTGAAAGTGTCGATAAGAAGATACGATTCAGTGCAAATGAAGCCAGGTTGGAGGACTTCTAATCGGGAAACAATACGTTTGCGTCCCTCTTTATCAGTTTGACCAGCATGTTCAGCGGAAGCTTTTGACATGATTAGCTTCCACTTCGGAATCAAATGAGCGTTTTGAGGGATGTCTTTTTCTGAGAGATATGAAATACCAGAACTTCCGAAAAGTGAAATATTTCGACCCGGCTCCGCCGGGAATCCTTTTTCGAAACTTCTTATCCCAAACGGTTTACTCACGTAAACCGTTTGGGATAAGAAGGAGGTTGAGGATTGTTGCACCTTTGCGATTATATCGAGGACTCTTTGGTCACGTATAAACGCATCAAACTCATTCAAATATCGGGTTGATGATATAGTGGAAGTTGATGTTTTATTGACCACTTTGCACATGCCATTATGGCTATTATCCCATAGAAAATAGCAAATGCCACCAGCGATATCCACTGTCGGAAATACATCTCTCGAATCTTCGAAGTCTACCAGTTTGCTGATATGCCTATCATTCAGCATTTGCTCTCTGAACTCATCAAGTCCCTTGCCTCCGCTATACCATTTAGCTGGCATGATTTGGGAAATGTATAGAGGTTTTGTGTCGATTGCGATTTGTACGAAAGCATTATATACTGGTGTAGCACTGCTGCCTGTTCCTCCGCCGTCCATGACTTGGTATGGTGGGTTTCCGACTATGGCGTTGAATTTCATGTTGTTGTCGTTTATGTTGCCGCCGTAGGTCTTGCCTTTGCAGACCTTCTCGATGAAGTTGGCGGGCTTGTTCTTGATTTGGTTTATCAAGTCCTCGAAATGGCGCGTGTTGACCCGCAGATCGCGGAAGCCGACGAGTGTGCGGCGTGTGATGCGCTGCGCCATCGGGGTCTTGCAGACGACGAAGATGTTCTCCTTCACGGTCTTTGCCCATACTGCCCATTCGTCCTCGACTGTCTCGACGGAGGTGAGTTCGTCGCGTAGGCGTGCGCGGTATGTGGAGTATGCCATGTAGAGGGGGTACAGGCCGGTCTTGGAGTTGATTTCGAGGATGCGCGTGTCGGGGTTGAACACTTCGGCTGTCACCTTGCCACGGTCGACGAAGCGCGGCTCGGCAAGCGTTTCCTTGAAGTCCTTGTCGAGGAAGCAGTAGCCGCCGAGCGTGTCGGAGATGTGCATGTTGACTACGCGCCATGGTGTCAGCACGGTCTCCTTGTCGGGGTTGCGGAACGTGGCGAACAGCTGCGTGATGCGCTCGATGCGCTGCTCTATCGATAGGCGGTCGGCAGAACGCACCATTTCGCGTATGCGTTTGGCGGCGGCAGCGAACACGTCCGGGTCGTAGTACTTGCGGAAGGAGTTGAACCGCTGCTTTGAGACACCGCGAGGCATGAACTCTTCCCACGACAGCGGGTCGATGAGCGAGGCGAAGTTGTCGATGGTGATTTCCTCTTTTTCGTCGTCGATGTCCGCGCCGTATATCATCAGGGGCATACGGATGCTTATGCCGCGCAGTATGGAGATTGCGTCCTGCTTGACTTTCTTCTTTTTCTTCAGTTCCTCGAGGCGGCGTTTCTCCTCTTCGGTCAGGTCGCGTTTTTTCTTCTTTTCGAGGCGTTCCTTCTCTTCATATTCCTCGTTGGTCAGCCCCTGGTCGTTGACGGTTATGTCGTTGGCACGCGCCATTGCCTTAGTCTTGCCGATGATGCCCTTTAGTTCGTCAAACTCGCGGATGTCAACGTCGGTCAGGCGCATCAGGTTGTCGTTGTACAGGTATCCGTCTTCAAATCCGTTGTTGACGACCCTCTCGATGTAAACCTTCTTGAGCTGTCGCAGCAGCGTGTCCACGCTCATCCTTTCGCGCATCCGGGAGCCGTCGCAGCTTATCACGGGGCAGAAGTTGAGGAACTCGGCCATCGCTTGGCGGTCGCTGTCCGTAGTCTTGCCGGCGCGTGTCGATATTTTCGCGGTCTCGGCGAGCACTTTCAGGGTGCGGTCGGGGGCGAAGTCGAACACGTAGCACTGCTCCTTGACACGTCCGTTGATGGTGGCGGGCGACTGGACGCGGAATATGGTCTGCATGTAGCTTGCGGCAGCGGTGTTGAACGAGCCGGAGAGCATCAGCACGGCAGTCCATTCGGGCACTGTCACGCCGGTGGTGAGCCGTCCGCAGGAGAGGGTTATGGTGCGTGTCTGGTCGGGGTCGCCGCCGATTTTGGAGCGCAGCAGCTGCAACGCCTTGGCGTTCTCTTCCTCTGTCGGGTCGCCGTCGCCAGCCACGTTGACTACGGAGAAGTGCTGGAACACCGGGTGAGCCTCGAGCATGCGCTGCAGCGCGAGCGCGGCTTTCACCCCCGGCACCATCCACAGGGTGTGGCGGAATGTGTCGCGGTACTTGTCGCAGGAGAATGGGTATGCGCTCTGCTCGTCGGACTTGCAGAGCAGGTTGAGGAAGGCGGCAACGTCCTTTTCATGGACGAAACGGCCGGCATCGTTGACGCGGAAGAACTCGCGGAAGTTGAACGCCACGTCCACGTCGGCGTAGTCGCGCAGCAGCCGTCCGAGGTCGTAGGTGTATATGTTCATGGCCGGCAGCCCGGCATACGGGTTGTGGTCGCCGAAATGCGTCTTGTCCCAGTCGGCCTTGGCGCGTTGCTCCATGACATAGTCCCAGGTGAATATCTCTTCCTCCTTGAACTGGTCGTTTCCCAGCAGGTTGAACGGCGTGCCGGAGAGCGAGAGCACTTTGGTCTTGGGCTTTTTCAGTTCCTTGATTACGCTTTGCCCCAGTTCGGTCTGCGTGCCCTCGTGCGCCTCGTCGATGATGATGAAGTCCCACTGCGCGGAGAATATCTCGTGGTTCTTGTCAAACTTGCCGCCTACGGCCTCCGAGCCGCGCATGTCTTGCATGGAGACGAAGTAGACGTAGTGCATCGTGGAGTCAGCACGCATTGCCGCTTCGAGCGATGCCAGAGAGTCGCCCCGGTTTCGCGAGCCATAGCGGAAGTCGTCGCGGTCGTAGAATATCTTCTGGAAGTCTACGTACCAGCCGTCGTCCACCACCGGGCGGTGGGTGAGGATGAGCGTGCGGCTGAAGCCCAGTTCGCGTACTGTCTGCAATGCGCTTACGGTCTTGCCGAACCGCATCTTGGCGTTCCACAGCATCTGGTTGCCCTTTTTGAACCGCTTCTTGGTCATCTCGATGGCATCTCGCTGCTCGTCGCGCAGGACAATTGGGCTGCGTCCCTGTGAAGTCTCCGAGTTGAGCAGCGACTTGCGCCCCTCGCGGACAGCGCGTATGGCATTTTTGACCGTCTCAAGGTCGGTTTCAAACCATTCATTGCCGAAATTCGCGCCCTCGTGACGGCGTATGCCGCTGCGCAGCAGCACGTCATGCACCTCCTTGTCGTTGAACGACTTCACTTTGCGCCCGCTGAAGTAAATGGTCGTCTCGGTATGTATGAGTTCATAATTGATGCCGGCGGTCTTGGTGTAGCTGTCGATGCGCTCGTGGGCCGCCCGGTTGAGGATGCTCGAGTTCGGCTTCAGGTCAAAGACATTGCTGCCGTCGGGGATTGAGGCCTCGCCGATTTTCAGGCATCCGGCGTGTGCGCTGTCGTTGATGCGCATCACATAGATGAGTTTCGGTGTCAGTGTCGATTCAAATGTCATGGTCTTTTGTTTTGGGAGTCAGCGTGATATTGATTTGACGAACGGTTCTACCTGTTTCTCTCGCGGCGACTTGCGCCAGTCGCGTATCAGGCATTGTATGCCGTTGTGAGCGTGTATGTCGCCTGTGCGGCACCCCTCGCATGGGCGTGTTATCACCTCGTCGCCGAACAGCCCGCTTTCCACGCGGGGCTGGCCGCACGTGCCTGGTATTACGCCGCGCAGCCCGTCCATCTGCCACACGTTCCACGAGATGATGTATGCAATGTTTTTGAGCGACTTGTCGAGCGGGTCGCGCCCGAACTGGCGGCGGTAGTATTCCATGAAAGTGTACAGCAGCGTCTCGCGGGCTATGAGGAGGCTGTCGCCCTGCCACTCGTATGCGTAGGTGCTTTTGTAGGCGGCCTGTGCAGCGTCGAGCCATTCGCCGGAGGTGCGGCAGTTTTCGGAGACTACGCGCAGCTTGCGGTCGATGATGCCGATGCGCCGCTCGAGCGGTATGTACTCGCCGGTGACGGTGTCGTACCGCGAGGCGAGGTAGGGAGCTTCGCCGCAGGTGATCTCGAGGCGAGTGTCGCGCACATAGTCCAGCCACGTCTTCCCCTCGGGAAAAGTGACGGCGGCGGTGTTGACAGCCCATGTATGGTCTGGCAGCTCGGTGTTGAAA
Organism: Porphyromonadaceae bacterium UBA4702; assembly: GCA_002404675.1. Lineage (GTDB taxonomy): Bacteria > Bacteroidota > Bacteroidia > Bacteroidales > Muribaculaceae > Lepagella. Next base: position 11,465 of record DHKE01000056.1, read on the forward strand.
ACGCCCTCGCGCCCGAACCACGCTGCGTCTATCAGGTTGTTCTGCGCATTGCATATCCACGACGGGGTGAACACCTCCGCCTTGTCGCGAGAGCGGGCGGTCTGCGTGTCGCGGTCCTTGCAGACACGCGGCTGCACCACGTCGCCGTACTTGCCGGTGATGTTTTCGGGCAGTATCTCGTCGCCGTACTGGAAGCCCTCGCCTAACGGCGCATAATCGGCTGTCGCCCAGAAGATGTTGCAGTCACGGCCTTTCACCCTGCTCATGGTGTGGTCCTTGAGCAGGGCGGCGAGCAATTCCGACGAGCGGGCGAGGATTTTGTCCTCACGTATGTCGATAGTCTGTTCCGCCATATCTGTTTTATGATATAGTTGCAAAGATAGCGATAAAATTCGAGATTGCGGAGGATTTGTGGGCGCAATGTTGCGGTGGGGTTGCGCGTGTGGGTGATTATTGCTAATTTTGCGGTGTCGCTGCGAACCAGATGGATTTGTGCAAGCGGCGGCGCAGTATTAACCAAACAAAAACACATATCCGACATGGAAGAGAATCCGTACAACATGGTGGAAGACGCGCCCGCAGACGCGAAGAAGAGAAGCAGCAACATATTGCCGCTGGTGATAGCTGTGCTTGTGTGCGCAGCTATGGCGGGGGCAATAATGCTGATGAGAGGCGGTTGCAGCAACAGCGCAACCACCAAGCTGAAAATGGAGGCCCTCAGGGCAAACGAAGGGTGTCCGGTTGATTATGGCAACGGCATGACGCTGCAGAGCGTCGTGTATGACGAAGCCAGCAATGTGGTAACTATGACAGTTGCCGTAGATAACGAGAGCTTTGACATGGATTATCTGAGGACCAATGCAGATGTTGCAAAAAAGAACGTGTATTTGTCATTTTCGCAAGGTGACTGCAAGCCGATGGTGAATGATATAGCCAATGGCGGCGCGGGATTCAAGGTGGTGCTCAAAGATAAGAAGGGCGGCAAAACTGTTGATGTGCTGCTTTCGCCTGATGAAGTGAAGCAAATGTCAAAGAGCAACCTGTCTCAGGCAGAGATTGGCAAGATGAAATTTGATAACTGGCTGTTGGTGCAAAACCGGGCTTGTCCGCAGGACCTTGGAGATGGGACGGCCATTGCCAAGGTCGTGGCTGAAGAAGGCTTTGTAGTCCTTTATATTCAAGGCGAGGATAATGAGACCATCGATTATATTCGGGATGATTCTGATTATTATAATTTTATGAAGAGCAACATGATGTCTGGACTGGCAGAAGACGTAGCGACCCAATCGCAATTCGCGCTGCTGGCAAGCAACGGCTACGGATTGGTGTTCCGCTTCTATCATGACGACCCGAAGAAGAGCGCTGACATCACATACTCTGTTGACGAGTTGCAGAAAGCGATGCAGAAAACGACACATTGACGAGAACTGGCATGAGAACTACAGCTGTGTGCATAGCCGTGGCTGGCGCAATATTGCTCGCCATGGCAGTGGCTTGTCCTTGGCTTGTCAAAGCGGACGCTGCGGCTCCGGACAGCCCGTTGAATGGGCTGACGCAGGATGAGCCGGACGGGCGTGCCGCAAGTCTAGACAGCTGGGTGGCTTGGCAAAATGAGGGCGTGCCTAAATACTGGTGGAAAGAGGAGTTTATAGTCACGTGGGCGCATCGGAGGAACGCCGATGTGTTGGTGGAAATTTTGGTGCAAGACCGTGACAACCTGAAGAAACTTCGTGCTGACACCGGTGTCTTGAAGCAGGAGTTGCTGACCAGGCTGGCAGATGATTGTTACTTCGGCAGCCGAGGCGCGACTGTGTCGCTGCTTGCGGCTCAGAATGTTGATGTAGTGTACGAGTTTTACCGCCTCAACTATGATGATTCGATGGACAGCGTGGTCATCAGGCTGACACGCAGCGATTACAATGCAGTGCTGAACGGAATCGGAATTGAGCAATAGGAGCATATATGGAAAAGTATAGGAGAAGAGCATGGCGGGCTGTGGCGTATGCAGTCCTGCTTGCCGTGATGACGGCGTGTGCCGGCTGCAGTGCCGAGGCCAACGCCAATACCAATACGCAAAAACTGGCGGCTCATGTCGCCAAGATGAATGATGAGTGTCCGTCATGGGCAACAGAGGGATTTCTCCTCTCTGTGAAGTATGACGAAGCGAAGAACGAGGTGACGTTGGCCTGCGCCCTCGACGACGGGTATATAAGCGCAGTCTACCTGCGCCAGCGTAAGGAGAATATGGCAAAGCTGTTGCAGGACTTTTTTGTTCCGTTGATTTCATCTGAGGACTATCCAGATGATAAAAGGCAGCTGTTCCAGTACGTTGTCGATGCCGGGGCGAGCGTCAAGGCGGTCTATAAGGAGTTGTGGGATCGCGAACCCGCCCAATACACGTTTTCTGCCGCCGAAGTGGCTGCAATGGCAGGGCATAAAGTGCCTCGTGAGGAGATTAACCGTATGTGCCTGGAAAGCTATATATATACCTATAACAGCAGCGGTCTCAGCTATCATCACGGCTCGGAAATGTGTATGCGTGCTGAATTGGAAGACGGATACTTGGTGATATACATGTACACGCATTACGACCTTAAGACCTACAAGGAGCTGGAGGGGGAATGGAAACAGGAAATCCTCAACAACCCTGTCTCCATGAAAAGGGTTTGCGTGTGGAACTATACCGGAATCAAGTACCGTTTTTATACCGATGACCCGAAAAAGGCGCACTATGACATAGCGGTAGATTCAGATGAATTGGAAGACTCCATGTTCGGCATGATTTAGCGGTGTCCCTGCTTTGCCTGTTGCAATGTTGCGGCGCGAATGTGCGGAAGTTGGCTTCCGGTGCAGTGCAATGTTGCGGAGCTGCTGCCGCTGTTGCGGTTTGTGTGTAATTTCGCAGCGTCACCGTCAGACAACCGGTTTGCCGGGCGGCGGCAGACAGTAATAACCAAACAAAATACATATCGACATGAAAGGAGAAATTTCGAGAAACGAGACAAAAGCCGCAACTCTTGCGGTCAGCCATGTGATACCGCTGCTGGTGAGCATGATCGTGTACGCTGTCATTGCTGTTTCGGCAGTGATGATGTGCAGCTGCGGAGGCAAATCAAACAGCAATAGCACTCTGAAAGAGGCTATAGCCATGGCGAACAGCATGTGTCCGGTAGATTACGGCAACGGATCCAAGCTGGAGAGCATCAAGTATGACGAGAGCCGCAATGAGGCAACAATGACCTTGTCGGTGGATGGCGGGAGCCTCGACGTCGCGACCCTGAAGAGCAATGAGACAATCGTGAAACAGATGTTGTGTGCGTCTTTTTCGCAGGGCAGCGGCAATCAGTGGATGGTAGAGCTGGCAAATGCCGGAGCGTCATTCAAGGCGGTATTCAAGGGAGTGCCGAGCGGCAAGAGCGCAGTGTTTACGTTCACTGCTGAAGAAGTAAAGGAGATGGCTAAGGGCAAAGTGCCACAGACTGGCATGAACCAGGATTTGGACGCTTGGGTGGCAACGCAGAACAAGGCCTGCCCGCTGGATATGGGTGACGGCATGTCTGTAACGCAGTTTGCTCGTGAAGGCGACAACGTGGTCATGTACGTGCATACGCCATTTAAAGAGGAACTTGATTACCTGCGGGACAACGCCGGTGACTTAGATACTACAAAAGGTTTGATGTTGACGAGACTCGCAGGTGCTGGTGCTGCCGAATTAATGGTAAGCAACGGTGCCGGTTTCGTATGCCGCCTCTTTGCCGATGACCCGACAGACGGCGTGGACATTAAAATCACCGTTGACGAACTGCGGAGCTCGATAAATTGACAATGCTGAAAATGAGAACCTGCCGCGAGGCGGCAGGCAGTAATAACCAAGCATAATACATATCGACATGAAAGGAATTTCAAGAGACGAGATGAAAGCCATGCCGGGTGCGGGCAGTGGGCTGAAGCCGCTGATGACGGCTGTGATGTGCATCGTCGTGGCTGCGATGTCGCTGATGTGCAGCAGCTGTGGTGGCGGAAACAGGCATGTTCAGCTGGAGCTGTTGCATTTGGATTTTGACCCCCCAATGATTGATTTTGCGACTGTAAGTCTGGGCTGCGACTACGCTAAGGGTGAGGGCACGATGACGGTGCATTTCGATGATCCCCGAGTCGTGAAATCAATGAGTGCTAATGACAAGAAAACGGCGAAAAAGCTTGTCGGGCTATTGCTCATGCATTACGACCTACGTGCGTTGGCGAAGGATTTTGTCGAGGCTAATTACAGTCTGCGTGTCAATTTCCCTGAAAGCAATAACGAAAAGGAGTTCCTGTTTACCCCGGAGGAAATCAAGGAGGTGTCGAAGTACGGCCTGTCCGAGGAAGAATTGGATCGGGAATATCTCAAGGCGGCTGTGGAGTTTGAAAACCAGCTTTGCCCCCGGGACTTGGGCAACGGCGTTACTGCCACCAAGGTGGTGAACGATAAGAAGAATGTGGTGTACTATTTCCAGGTGAAAAACAAGGCTGCGATGGACAGTCTGCGGGCCAATGCCGACTCCATAAATGCACAGACCTCTATGAGAGTGGACCAAATGCCGCTGCCAAAGAGCGATTCCCAGAAGGAAAATGATTATGTGTCAGGTCGAATCCGGCCAAACTCGATTTCACGTGCCCAAAAGGGTCTTATACTCCGCTTCTATTCCGGCAGTCCGAAGAAGTGCGTGGACATAAAGTATACAAAGGATGAGTGCTACTGCCGCCTGGGTTGGTATTGAACCGCAGTTGAATCGGAGATGATGAGCGGCGGCGAGAGTGCGGCAGGGTTTGCCGTTACGGGGATTTTTACTACCTTTGCAGCATACCAAGTGTGAATCGTATGACCAACAAGTATCTCAAATATATGTTGCTGACGCTCCCGCTGGGCGTTATGGTGTCGCTGTCGTCCTGTTCGACCATTCAGGAAATTCTGGGCGGTGATGGGACGGAGAATGCCGGAGAGGCCGGAAAGAGCGGCAAGCAGGGCAAGGGCAAGAAACATTCGCGCCGCGACGTGCTGCCGCAGGACCGCCAGCAGTTCATCATCGACAAGGCTGCCAAGACGTACACGCCTGACGAGCTCGGGCGCGGCATCATCAAGGGCGACTGGGCGATAGAGCAGGTGGGCAATACCTCGACGGAGAATTGCGAGGAGATGCCTTACCTGAAGTTTGACATCACGCTGCACCGCGTGTACGGCAACAACGGGTGCAACTACATCAGTGGCGACTATGAGTATGCGCCGGCTGACAGCACTATCCGTTTCACGAATTTCCTGAGCACGATGCGCGAGTGCCCGGAGGTTGGCATCACTGACGCGGAGATAAACGCGGCCCTCGACGCTGTGCGCCGTTATTCGTGGGAGTTGCGCGACGATTCGCGCTACTACCTGTATCTCGAGAACGAGCATCGTCAGGTGCTGCTGACGCTGATGCACCAGAATTTCGATTTCCTCAACGGCACGTGGCTGGTCAAGGCCATTGACGACCAGGCGGTGAACATCCCTGACCTGCGTTTCGTGATTGACGTGGCGGAGAACAAGATACACGGCAACACGGGCTGCAACACGCTCAACGGCAAGCTGGTGTCGGAGATGGACGCGCCTAACTCGATTTCGTTCCAGGCATTGACAATCACCGACCGCGTATGCCCGGACATGGAGTTTGAGAATGACCTGATAGTGGCTCTCGAGGATGCCGCTACGGCGAAGCCTATCAGCGCGGACAAGGTGCTTCTCATCAACAACCACGGCACAGTGGTGCTTGAACTGGAGCGTGTGAAAGACCAGTGACAGCCCCCTGAAATACAGATAATGAAAACAGCCGTCCCGAAGCGCGGGGCGGCTGTTTTGTGTATGCGGTTGCCGATGTCGTGTCAGCGCAGACGCAGGAATGAGTATCCGAAGCGTTCTGCGGCTGCACGCTCGAGCTCCTCGCGGAACTCGGGGGCGGCTATAGAAATCATCAGTTTTGCGCGTTCTGCGAGGTTCTTGCCGCGCAGGTTGACGCATCCGTATTCAGTCACGACGTAGTTTGTCTGGAAGCGTGTTGTTACCACGCCCGCGCCCTCTGTGAGGACGGGCTTGATTTTGGTCATGCCCTTGTTGGTAGTGGCGAGCATGGCGAGGAAGGAGAGGCCTCCTTCGCTCTGCGACGAGCCGTAGACGAAGTCGTGCTGGCCGCCGACGGAGGAGAATATGCGTGTGCCGATGGAGTCGGCGCATACCTGGCCGGTGAGGTCAATCTCGAGGCATGAGTTGATGGACATGACCTTGGGGTTCTGTGCGATGATGAACGGGTTGTTGGTCCATGCCACGTCCTTGAAGATGATGTCCTTGTTGTAGTTCATGAAGTCGTACAGGCGGCGGCTGCCGAGAGCCAGCGAGGCTACGGAGACACCGGGCATGACTTTCTTCTGCGAGTTGTCGATGATGCCCTTTTCGAGCAGCGGCAGCACGCCGTCGGTCATTGCCTCTGTGTGCAGCCCGAGGTGCTTGTGGTTTTCGAGGGCGCGTATGACGGCATTGGGTATGCCGCCTACGCCTATCTGCAGTGTTGCGCCGTCGGGGATATGCTCTGCAATGAAGTTGCCTATCTTGATTTCCTTCTCGGTAGGCACGGCGGTAGGCACCTCCATGAGGGGCTCGTCAACGTAGACAGCAGCCGCAAGCTTGGAGACGTGTATCACCGGGTCGCCGTATGAGTAGGGCATGTTGGGGTTGATCTGCGCGATTACGCGGTCTGCGCACTCCACAGCTGCAGTGGCGAGGTCGGCGGAAACGCCGAAGCTGACATAGCCGTTCTCGTCGGGCATTGAGCAGTTGATGAGGGCAACGTCAACGGGGCAGGTGCCGTCGCGGAAGAGGGCGGGAACTTCGCCCAGGAAGCGCGGCGTCATGGTGCCGTAGCCGTCGTTGATCCATTTGCGCACGGAATTGGAGACGAAGAACGAGTCAACGAGGAACGCCTCTTTGTATTCGGGCTTGCAGTACGGAGCCGGGCCTTTTGCCACGCAGAACGCGCTGTATACGGTCACACCGTGCAGCTCGCCTCCACGGTCGGCGAGAGCCTGGCAAAGAGCCTCCGGCACGGACGTTGACCCTTGGATGTAGACGTGGTCGCCGTCCTTGACCAGCTTCAGGGCCTCGGCTGCGCTTACGTATTTGACATCAGTGCTCATCGTTGAACTTCTTTAGGCGCGAGTTGAACATTTCAAACGTTTCGGGGTCGCTTATCATCGACACGCAGATGCGCACGCCGTTCTGCTCTGAACCGGTCGAGGGGAGCGAGATGCTGGAGATGCCGTAGCGCATCAGTTCGAGCTGCATTTCCTCGCTGGTCATGTCCTTGTAGCCGGCGGTGAAGAAGAATCCGTCAGAGATGGGCACATTGCCGTCGATGTCATAGACGATATGGAAGCCGTTGTCGAGGAGCATCTTCTTGGCAATGGCTGCGCGGCGGCCGTATTCGCGGCTTGTCTCGACAAAGTTCAGTGTCCCCTCTGCCGCGCCGTTCAGCATGGCTGCTAGGGCGTACTGTGCAGAGTGGGCTGTGCCTGACGAGATAGCGTAGAGTGTGCCGAATACGAAAGCGTCGCGCAGACGGGGCATGCCGAAGAACTCTTTGAGCGCAGGGTATTCGCGTTCTGCTGCCTTGGGGCTCATAGCCGCTATGGCGATGCGCTGGCCGGCATAGCTGAATATCTTGGACGCGCTGCACATCATGATGTACGAGTCGGTGTATTTCGCCACTGTGGGGATGTACGGAGCCTCGTAGGGGTGGCTGAAGTCGGTGCGGAAGTCCATGCCCATGTAGGCGAGGTCTTCCATGACTATGACATCATATTTGGTGGCAAGACGGCCTATGATTTCCAGCTCCTCGTCGGTGAGGTTGGTCCATGCCGGGTTGTTCGGGTTGGAGTACACGAGGGCTGTGATGTTGCCTTTGCTGAGGTATTCCTCGAGCTTTGCCTCCATCTTCTTGCCACGGTACTCGTAGATGTCGAATGACTCGATGCCGATGCCGAGTATGTGTGCCTGGGTGAGAGTGGCAGGGAAGCCCGGCTGAAGGAACAGTATTGAATCCTTGCCGGGGAGGCGGTGCATGAGAGTCAGCATGAGGGCAAACGAGCCCTGCATCGAGCCAACTGTGGCGAAAATGTCCTCGGGAGCAATGTCAACGTTGAGGAAAGCCTTGATGAACTTCGAGCCGGCCTCTTTCAGTACGGGTATTCCGGAGATGTCGGGATACTTGTTGGGGATGCCGCTGCGCAGGGCCTTGCATTCAGCCTCGATGCCTACTTGCGATGCGGGCAGTCCCGGGTTGCCGATTTCGAGGTGGACGAACTTGTCGTCGGCTATCTTCTCGAGGTTGGCAGCCAGCGAACATATCTGGCGTATTGTGGCCTGAGTGATGTCGGCTATCTGGAGGTCTTTGATTGCGCCTTCCAGTTGTTCTTTCGTGATAGGAAACATGGCTTACTTGTTAAGGGACTTTGCAGTGTGGTCGTATCCGGCGCGGAATGCGACGATGTTCATTTCCACGATGTTGTCGCCCTTTGCGCCGAAGACAGTGCGTATTCCCTCCTCGATTTTCTCCTTCTCGAGGTCGATGAAGCGGGCAGCCGCGCCGAGCAGCACCATGTTGGATGTGCGGGGAGAAGCCACTTCCTTGGCGAGAGCGTCCATGTCAAACGCCACAACGTTGGAGTGCTTGTTCAGCTCCTTCATCAGCTCGTCCTGGTCGGGATAGTTGCCGATGTTGATGAACGGTGCAGTGTTGGTCACGATCCAGCCGTTGGGGTTGAGGTATTCAGTGTAACGCAGTGCCTCCATAGGCTCGAGCGAAACGATGAGGTCTGCGCCGCCGAGGGGGATGAGGTCAGACTTGATGGGGTCAGAGCTGAGGCGGAGGTTTGACTGCACGTCGCCGCCGCGCTGTGACATGCCGTGCACTTCGGCTTGTTTGAGGTAGAGGTTTTCCCGCAGAGCGGCAGCTCCGAGGATTGTGGCAATCGAGAGGATGCCTTGTCCGCCGACACCGGCGAGTACTATATCGGTTTTCATGAATTAATTCGTGTATGTTTGTGTGGTCGGGCATTGCGGACGGATGCGGTTGCAGTGTCCGCAATACCCTGTATGTTGTAACTCTCTGTTGGTATGCCGCCTTTACTTTTTGTTGGCTTTAGCAGCCTTTGCGGCTGCAGCGGCGTGGCGGCGTGCTGTCTGTATGCACTCGCGGCGCGAGATGATGACAGACAGGCCGGGATAGTCGATTTCCTCCTTGAAGAGCTGCTTCATCTCGTCGTGGTTCTTGGGCAGAGCGTCGATGGTGCGCAGGTGCTTGGGGTCAACGCCGAGGCCGAGGCAGATGTCCTCGAGCTTGCCGGTGCCCTGGGAATCCTGTCCGCCGGTCATGCCGGTTGTCAGGTTGTCAGAGATGATGAGGGTCATGTGGGTGTTCTCGTTGACAGCATCGAGCAGGCCGGTCATGCCAGAGTGGGTGAACGTGGAGTCGCCGATGATGGCGATAGAGGGGTGAACGCCGGCGTCGGCAGCGCCCTTGGCCATTGTCACAGACGCGCCCATGTCGAGGCATGTGTCGATGGCGTTGAACGGCGAGAGGTAGCCGAGTGTGTAGCAGCCTATGTCGCCGAACACTTTCGGCGCCTCATAGTCTTTCAGCGCATCGTTGAGTGCGCCGTATACGTCGCGGTGGCTGCATCCCTGGCAGAGGGCCGGCGGACGCGGCATGACGATTTTCGGGGTCGGTGTGACCTCGGCGATCTTGAGGCTGTCCATTTCGGGACGAACTGCGAGCAGCGCGGCGCGTACTGCGTCGGGCGTGAGTTCGCCGGTGCGGGGCAGCTGTCCGCTGAGCTTGCCGTAGATAATGCCGTTGCGGTTGAGTTCGCCGCGCACCTTCTGCTCGATGAAGGGCTGGCCTTCTTCTATTATCATGAGCGATTCGGTCTCGTCAACCAGCTTGGCTATGAGGCCTGTCGGCAGCGGATACTGCGAAATCTTGAGTACGGGGAAGGGGCAGCCGCCGGGGAAGAGTTCGTCGAGGTAGTTGGCAGCGATGCCGCTTACGATGATGCCCATAGACTTGTCCTTGCCCTCGCGGTAGTTGTTGAAGGGGGAAGTCTCAGATACGTTACGCAGCTCGTCATAGTCCTTGAGCAGCTGCACGTAGCGGCGTTTCGAGTTGGCTGGCATGAGCACCCACTGCGGGAGTTTCTCGGGGAACTTGAGCTTGTTCTGCTCTGTATATTCCTTTTCCACCTCCACTACAGCACGCGAGTGTGAGAGGCGTGTCACCATGCGGAGCATCACGGGGATGCCGTGCTTTTCGGAGAGTTCGAAGCCGTAGCGTGCCATGTCATAAGCCTCCTGCTGGTCAGTCGGCTCGAGAATGGGAACGAATGCAAATGCGGCGTAGTAGCGAGAGTCCTGCTCGTTCTGCGATGAGTGCATCGAGGGGTCGTCTGCTGAAATGACGAGGATGCCGCCGTTGGCGCCAGTCATTGCGGAGTTGACAAACGGGTCTGCGGCCACGTTCAGTCCGACGTGCTTCATCGACACCATTGAACGTTTGCCGGCGAAGGACATACCCAGCGCTTCTTCCATTGCGGTCTTCTCATTTGACGACCAGTGAGAGTGGATATTTCTTTCTTTGGTGAGCGGGTGGCTCTGTACGTATTCCAAGATTTCGGTCGAAGGTGTGCCAGGGTAGGCGTATGCTCCGGACAGTCCGGCGTGCAGCGCTCCAAGAGCCAACGCCTCGTCGCCAAGCAACAGTTGTTTCGTTTTCATCCGTAATTAGATTTTCAGTTATTTGTAGTAGGTATTTGGTGCAAAGATAGTAAATCCTTTTCGCATGGCAAAATCTAAGTTGCAGCGGCAGCTGCCGCAGGTCGCCGCGCCGCCTCGCTTGACGATTGCAACCCGGCTCGTTTGGCACTGTGCCTATGCGTTGATTTGCGGTTGATATTTTCAAATGCTCATGACTGTATGTGCGGTTGAGTTGAGGTCTTGCATAGCCTTCGCAAAGTCTGCAGTATGGCGTTGATTTATTTGCTTTGAGGTCATTGGTTTTGCCTTTCTCTGACTATCCGAAATTGAGGAATTTGATTGTTGATGCGTGCGATGACATGGACTTGAAATGGTCGGTTGATTTGAACAGGGGAATTAGCGATGCAATATCTTGTCGTTGATTAATGTTTGGACATTTGAATGTTTCCATGAATATGAAGTTGTAACATATAATATATATCACTGATATATAAAGTGCAGTGTTGCAATTTTGTTGTGTGTGTCTTAATTGTTACAGGACAGTTCACTGTTTTGATGTATGGTTTTGTCGGGGATTAATACAGGAGATAATTGTTGTGTGCAGGTAACGCTGTTGTTGCTATGAAAAATGTTCACGAGCCGAGGTGTGAGAAAAAGGTGGTTTGAGTTGAAACGGAGTTTGTGGAGAATGATGATTTTTTACCAGTGGGTTAAGATTGGGAATAGTATTGGCTCTTGTGAAATGCGATGATTGAAGAGATTGATATAAATAATTCAACTATGAGAATACGGCTGTTTGATTTGCATATATAGTATAATTGCTGGGGACATGCAATGATAATCTTAAGTGTATACGTTTTTGTCGCGAGAGTCTTTGCTTTGCAGTCCTATGAACCGCATTTGGCAAAACAATCATTTGTCATGTTCGTGTGAGCGGCAAAGTTCATTTATAAAAACGGTATTGTCCTCGTGTAAGAGGTTGTTTTATATGGCTGTGATAATTTGACTTGATTGCCGATGTTTGGCTGATTAGTTAGTAGAACATTTCAACTTTGTATTTGCGGATCTGCATCTTAAATGGATTATCCCTTAATGTGCATTGATTGTTTCTCAATAGATTGTTGCTGATATTCAGTCAGTGTCTCTGCATGTTTGCGAATTGTTAGTGACGTCACAGCGTGTTGATTGAGCATATAGATTTGCAGCGTGACGCATTTCTTGTTTTTGGATTGACATACCGCTTGCGATGAAAACTCGAGCGTCCATGGCTCATATAATTGAACATCAATGTTGATATGTAATGCTTGAATGATTTTGCCAGGCAAGTATGTTTCATCATTTGCAGGCTCTGAGACGTGATATCAAACTTCATTCATGCTGCTTGTGCTGTTGTTCTGTGGCGGTAGAGGTGCAAATAGCCAACCTGCGGCCGCTTGGTCTGTTTTTGCTCGGTTAGGGGTGTTTCCCATACAGCGTATGTATAACGTTTCGGGGACTGTACTTGGCAATCGAGGTACGTTGTGTGTCGATTGGTGCAACATCTGTCATGGGGAAAGGTGTTGGTTGAGTGTCTTGAGGGGAGTCTTGTTGCTCTTCTGTAGACTGAATTTTCCGAGGGGCTAATCGGGGCTGATTTGAAAACTCGATTCTCGCTTGAGGTTGTGAGGCATAAATGTCGGCATAAATGCGGTTGTAGACGAAAAAAGTTGCGAGGAATGTTGCGTGAATGTCTGTTTGAAAACGGGAATTGCGATTGCGGATGAAAATTGCATTTTGGAAATTACATCTGAAAACTCGTCAGAAAATTGCATGTCCGCCTCATTAGCGGTGTTTTCAGTGTCGAAACCAGTTCAAAAATGGTACTCGACATATTTCAGGCGGCGTGGAGACGCGGAATGCGGTAGATTGTGATAAATCAAAAATGATTGACTTGTCGCTCTTCGGACACTGCACGCCGTGTTTCTGCTAAGTCAAGGGTAATGCGTCGATAATATGGCTGTTGCCGAAATCCTCTTGTTTGCAAAAAGGCTTCGTCCAAATTATTATCGGAGGTTTTGGCGAGGCGTGTCCGAAGAGGGGTGAGTGCAAATGTCAGAAGCAGAGCGTCTCGGCACAATCGTGGGGCAATTATTCCCGAAATGTGCCGAGTTGAGGGCGGTTTTGATTTTCTGCCAGAATTGGCCGGATGTGATTTTAATGGTGTAATATATTGATGTGTAGTGAATTATAGGGTATTGTCGGTTAATTAACTGCGATGAGAGCGCGATGTGTGGGAGTGGGGCGATTGACAGGTCGAAAAAATCGCATTGTCGCGAATTTTCGTCTCGAAAAAATTCACTCGAAGAGGCTGGGGCGGTGGTGCAGGCTCGTGGCGTGAAATTCTTGGCATCTGACTTCCGGGTTCTAAGATTTTGAATTGGTCAATTTTTCCTCGAGGCTGGGTGGGGGATAGGTGCCTATTTGAAAATGCACACGAGTTGTGTGTACTTGCAAACATTGCATTTGCAAACTGTGGCGTAACGCAAATTTTGCTGCAAATGGAAATGATTTTCGGAGCGGGTTGCAACAACAAACATGGTATGTGGTATTTCAAATTCGCAAGCGAGAATGGTTTGCCATTGCGAATTTTTGTCGTTAGTGTTTGTTTACAACGTGTGTAAACTGCTGATTTATATGCATATAACACCTATGGCTGATTGCGGCTTGAAGAAATCGCCCTAAATCTGGCGCAACATCGAAGTGCGCCCAACTCCCGAAGAATAATCTGTTATACTGCAACTTGTTGGAGTCTCTCTATGAAATAACTAGTTTAGGATTGCATTTCTCAATTTGGAACGACATACCTGCTGGTTGTGCATGGTGGTATGTAAATGCAAATATGTCGATTTGTGCTTCTAAATTTGCGGTTCTGAATTTTATTGATTACATTTGTAGGCCGAAAAATAGCAACGAAATCAGTCTATGGAAGAAGAAAATATAGCGACTCGTCTAAAACTCTTTTTCGAGTTTCAGGGTTTGTCCAACTCTCAGTTCGCTGACAGCTGCGGCATTCCTCGTCCGACACTTTCGCAAATCATCACCGGGAGGAACAAGAAGATCAGCGACAAGCTGGTGGGTCAAATCCATGCTGCTTACCCATCGCTGTCTGTGATGTGGCTGCTCTTTGGTGAAGGTGAAATGATGGTTCAGGATGCCGCTATGCACGATGTGCAGGGAGAATCGGACGCGAGCGAAGTAAATTTGCCCTCCGAGGGTATAGCGAGCGTGGAAAACGCCAAGGAAACAGCGGTTAATTCTGCCTCAAACAGTCGTATCTATCCGATAAATCAGGGTGTTAGACCGATTGACCAGCAGGCGGCTTTGCGGTTGAAAATAGCGGAAACGCTGCCTGTGGCTAAGAAAATCAGCCATATTACGGTCTATTACGATGATTCTACGTTTGAAACGTTCTATCCTCGCAAGTGATGTTTGTGCAATATTTGGCATCGCCTCTATTGAGCCAGTTTGATGAGGCTTCTTCTCGTTTGCAGTTCTTAGGGGAAAGGGGACTGAAGTTTTTTCGTCTTTGAGGTGTATTTTTCAGGTTCGAGATTTTGAAATATATGTGGCGAGGAGTGTTGTACTTGGTCATATATTTTATTGTCGATGCCGTTAATTGCTTGGACATTGCCATTATTAAGATGATTGTCAGTATGATAAAGTCGTATGAGTGCTGTCTGTCATTATTGACCAGAAAAATTTTTCGACCTCATTCCCCTATCCGGATGCAGGTGGGATATTGTTTTCGCCGAATATGCTGATTATTTCAGTCAATATATTATGTCTGTGATTTGAATTTGAACAGCGAGTGCAGCAATATATGATAGTGAGTTCTATTCATTTTATTGAGATTGTGAACTGCTTACGTATTTCTAATATGTAATCATTGGCACGTGTGATTATGTTGCGCGAAGTTCATCTATATGTATTGTTGATTATTGATGTAATGAGAAAAGTATGGATAAATACGGATTGATAGGAAATCCAGTCGATCATTCTTTTTCAGCTGACTATTTCAATACCAAGTTTGCTGAAAACGGTATTGATGCACGTTATGATGCTTATCAACTAAACGATATTGACAAGCTGGTTAATCTGTTAAATGATAATCCTGATTTGATTGGTTTGAATGTTACAAGTCCATTCAAGCAGCAGGTCATGAAATATGTCGATGTTTTGTCTCCTGATGCTGAAGCTGTTCAGGCCGTGAATACTGTATATATACGGCGTAATTCGACATCTGCAAATCATGGATGTATACTCAATGGAGTGACTGTGTTCGGACACAATACTGACATTGAAGGCTTCCGAACTTTAGTCACTCCATACCTTGAAACATACGCAAATCCGCGAGCATTGATATTGGGTTCTGGCGGAGCCGCTCGTGCAGTTGCTGCTGCTTTGGTGCAGCTGAAGGTGGATTACAGAATGGTATCAAGAAGTCCGCAGTCAGATGCGGTATTGTCGTATTCTGATATTGACGATAATCTTATGAGTAATATAGATTTCATCATTGATGCCACGCCGCTCGGGATGGGAACTCTTTCTGATGAAAAGCCGCCGCTTGATTATTCCCTCATTTCGGGAAAGCATACCTGCATCGATTTGGTCTACAACCCTGCGGAAACTTTGTTCATGCGAGAATGTGCGGCGAGGGGTGCAAGGGTATGCAATGGCCTTCGGATGCTCATCGGACAGGCCGAAGCGTCGTGGCGTTTTTGGTGTGATATGTACCGGCACGAGAGATGAGGCGGCTGTTTGACAAATACCCGTGTATGTTGCCGGCGGCTGCGTTTGCTGTTGGCGTGGCAGTGAGCACGCTTGCCGGCATCGGCATGGTATGGGCGTCTGTGCCGGCAGTTCTGTGTGTGCTGCTTGCCATTGCTTATCTGTTATGCCGTCGCCGTCCCTCTTTGCTCGCTCGCTTCCAGCCGTGGAAGTATCTGCTCGTCGCGGGTGCGTTTGCTGCCCTCGGCATGGTCATTGACGATTTCAGGAGGCCCGGCAATGTGGATTTCGAGTATGACGAGCTGCCGTATTATGTCTATGGCGAGGTCGAGGAGGTGAGGACGATGACATACGGCGACCGCATGGTTGTGCGGCTCGAGGGCATGGTCGAGCCGGATGGCACGTCCGATATGCCGCTGCGCAATATCCGTGTGTTGCTGACGAGCAGCGACGGCATTTTTGCACCCCATTCGCGGGTGCGGTTCGTCAACGGGTTGAAACGCATAAAGGACAATCCGAATTACCAGAACGCCGGTTATGTGTCGTACCTTGCGCGTCGGGGCATATTGTGGCAGCAGCGTGTGGACGAAGGTGAGTTTGCGATGCTCGAGCCGTGCACGGACTTCTTCGGCCGCTGCGAGCAGCTGCGTACGGATGCCGAAATTGTGCTGGAAAAGAGCGGCATCGGCAAGCCTACAGCGGCGTTTCTCGAGACACTGCTTCTTGGTGACGACGACACCCTTTCGCCCGAGGACAAGGAGGTGTTTTCGGATGCCGGCATATCGCATATACTCGCTGTGAGCGGTCTGCATATAGGCATCATCTCCGCGCTGATATACCTGCTGACCGCGCCGCTGGTGCTTGCTGGAGCGCGGAAGTTCCGCTTTGGCTTGGTGATAGTGATGATATGGCTCTATGTATGCCTCAGCGGCATGCATCTGTCTGCAGTTCGTGCGGCGGTCATGATAACTGTCGTCCTCGGCGGATATATACTCGACCGGCGGCATACGTCGTTCAACGCCTTGTGCTTCGCGGCATTGCTGATAATGCTTTTCCAGCCGAGGGCGTTGTTTGATCCTGGCATGCAGTTGAGTTTCATCTGTGTCGGTTCGCTCGTGGCGTTCGGCTCATACGCCACAAAATCAAAGACGCTGATGCGGCCTGTCGTGCGGACAGTGGTCTCTGCGCTTGTCTCGTCGATACTTGCGGTGTTCGGCTCATGGGCGTTGCTGGCATACTATTTCCATTCGTTCTCCACAGTGTTCTTGCCGGTCAACTTGGTGGTCTTGCCCCTGTTGCCATTGTATTTGGTGGTGGCTCTGCTGCATCTTCTGATGTGTTCATTTGGAGTTGGCATGGAGTGGACATCGGCGGTGCTTGACACTGGCTACGGCTGGCTCATAGAGGGTTGTCGCCATGTCACGGCTGGCACGGTGGTGCAGCTGTGGGTGGGGTGGATAACGCCGGTGTTGTGGCTTGCCGGGCTTGCCCTGTTGGCTTATTCCGTCAACGCACGGCGCAAGTGGTGCGGCGCGGCTGCCGGCTGCGTTTTGGCGTGTTCTGTGGCTACGGTTTGGCTGTTTCCCGGCGACAAACCTGCTGACGGGTTCATAATCCGCGACAGCCGCTCCTCGGTTGTCATCGCTTCATACAGCGATGGGCTGGAAACGGTATGTGAAAGCCGCATCGGGGCTGAGGCGGCTATGAGAATATGCGGCAAGGATATACGCATTGCTGGTGCAGACGATGCAAGGCATCCGCATTTGCAACAGGGCTGTGACATACTTGTCATAGCGGACGGCTCGCGTACCGACCTTGCAGAACTTCGGCAGTCATACAATCCACGGCAGATAGTGCTGCACACCTCGCTGTGGAATCACCGCCGCGACGAGTTGCTGCATGAGGCGAAACTTGCTGGCGTTGAAGTGACAGACATGGACGATACCGGGGCAGTGCAGTTCCTCGACCGTCCGAGACCCTGAAGCCGCGTTGTGCATCATCCCCCGGCAAGGTAGGAATATGGCGAGCCGTGTTCGTGTCAAGTCGGTGTAATTCAAGGATATACGTGCTTGTTGCTCTTGAGGCACGGCACGCCGTGTCCTCACCTTGGTGGCGTGTTCGCACGAAGCGTTTTCCATGTCCGGCAATTCTGCTGGCGAAAAATTTTTCATTTTAATTTTGCCGATTGGGAATAAAGTTCTAATTTTGCAGTGACCCTACACTCGGTAGCAGCTTTGGCTCGCCTGCTGATGTAGCGGTTGTAAATAAAATATGGAAGCGTTTACTTGACGCTTTGTTCTTGGCGGATAGGAATCTCGCAAATTCAACTTCACAGTCAAGGATGAGGCAACAGTAGATGCCTTAGGTATGATTTTGCCCTTTGTGCGGCGAGCCGTTGGCATGCCGCTGTTGAGGAGTATGTCATACAGCGTAGGCTCTACGTTGTCCGTTCCCACTGTGAATGGCAATGCGAGAGCCACTATCTGCAGGACGGCAACGAGTACGGACCCTGCGCTTTTTTTATGTACCCTGTTGGAATGAGGGTTCACCAACAACAAATATCATAATCCGAAATGAACAAACTTGTTATCGGATTGGCTGCGGTCTCCCTCATTGTTTCCTCATGTGCGGCGACAGCGCAAAGCACTAAAGACCAAAACAAGGAACGACAAGAACTCGCAAAGCAATCGAAGAAGGCTCTCAATGAAAAGGCCAGCAAGGCTGCCAACAATGAGGCCAAGCAGCTCCGCAAAGAGGGGTGGAAGACAGCTCCAGGCGCGCTTCCCCTCGAGAAACAGCTTGACAAGTCGTACATGATGCAGTTCCAGTATGACAGCAACGGTTTCCCGGAGTTCATCATGGCCGAGGCTATGAGCGTCGGCGGAAACTATGACGCAGCCAAAATGCAGGCACTCGAGCTTGCCAAGCAGAATCTCGCAGCTCAAATACAGACTGAAATCGCCGCTCTGGTCGAAAACACAGTTGCAAACGAGCAGATGGAGCAAAGCCAGGCGGCATCTGTGACACGCAGCGTTATGGCGAGCAAGAACATGATTTCCCACAAGCTGGGGCGCGTTATCCCGATAGTCGAAACCTACCGTGTCGTCAACGGAAACGAGCGCGAAGTGCTGGTACGCATCGCATACAGCATGAACATGGCGAAGAGCTTAACCAAAACCGTAGTCAAGAAGGATTTGGAGGAAAGAGGCGATGCCCTGCATGACAAACTTGACGAAATCCTCGGTTGGTAAATGAACAGGCTGCTTCTCCTTGCCGTCACCGCGCCGTTTATTGCCGGGTCGTTGCATGCCCGGGAAATACGCACTGTCGAGGCTGCATATACATACTATGTGCCTGAGACAGTGTCGTTGACCGAGGCGAAGCATACAGCGTTGCAGCGGGCAAAGATACAGGCGATTGCCGATGAGTTCGGCACGGCTTTGTCGCAGGTCAACGCGGCAAAGGTAGTGAACAGCTCCGGCAACTCGAGCATCGACTTCATGTCTGTCGGCAACAGCGATGTGAAGGGTGAGTGGATTGAGACGATAGGAGAACCGACGTTTGACATATCATACGAGGGCGGCATGCTTGTGATAGCAGTGTCTGTACAAGGCCGCATCCGTGAGCTGTCGAATGTGGGCTACGGCACACAAGCCACGGTATACCGGAATGCCTCGGATTCGCGCTCGGCGACTACGGAGTTTCTGGCAGGAGACAGTCTCTATCTTGGTTTCCAGTCGCCGGTAGACGGCTTTTTGCTGGTCTATTTGGTTGATTACGCGGCTGATACGGCGTATTGCCTGTTGCCGTACAGCTCAACTGCCGATGCCTGTCAGAAGATTGAGCATGACAGGAAATACCTGTTCTTCTCGCCTACGGATGCCTCCGAGTACATGAGCGACAGCGTGGACGAATATGTCATGACCTGCGGAGATGAAATGGAACTGGACGAGATAGTCCTGTTTTTCGCGCCGCAGGAAATGGTCAGGGCAAATGCGGAACAGCGGGATGCCGCAACGCCGAGGCAGCTTTCATACCCAGACTTCAACAAATGGAGTGCAGCCATGAGGTTGCGCAACCCAGATATACAAACAACAAACATCTACATAACAATCAAAAAAAGAACGACATGAAAAGAGTATTTTTCTTGTTCACATTCCTTTGCCTGATTGCCGGAGTAACGGCGGCTAAGGGGGGGAAAACGAACTACCGCAGTGCGCTGATATTTGCGTACTCCCCGGTGAACAGCGTGTACGAGGATGACAACATCAAGCTGGAAATCTACAACGAACAGCTGTATGCAACCAACAAGACCAAAAAGACAATCTTCATTGACCTCTCTCAATGCTTCCTGGTCAACAACGGCTCTTCATACCCTATGTGGTCTCGCCAGCAAAATGAGAAACAAGCATCAAAGGCAGGTATTGCTGTTGATGAGTACCTCACAATTGCTCCGGCAACTGGTACAAAACAGAATGAAACGTTCATCTGCAATATGTCAATGCGAATATATGGCAAGTATTCGTCTGCGGAGAGTCCTTCGGAAGACTTTTCAGAGTATGACAAGCGTCTGCTGAATATAGTCGGTGAACTTGCCACCGAGTCTCTTTCCGCAGATCCTAAGGGCAAGCAATATTTGGGAACGGTGACACGACATCTTACAGAGGATGAGAGCGTTAATAATATTGGGGCATCTATTGCTTATGCGTTCAACAAGAAGTCGGAAAACTGGACTTCAGTAGCTATCTCCACATGGGTGTCAGATATTATATTTGCACCATATTATGTGGAAATGCCTAAGGAGCTTTCCAAGAAAGAAAAGAAGGGTTTTGGTGTCAAAGAAACATCGCCGGCAACAATTCATGTCAAAGCTGTTTCTCCATTTGAGTTTGATGAGGATAAATCACCTATTATAGTGTGTGATTGGGTCGGTAATTTCAAAAAAGGAACATTTGAATTGAAATCAACTCGAATCTCTAAAGTCAAAATGCCTGGTTTCTGGGCTAATTTCTTTACTTTGGGCTATGCAACTGCGTTTGCAGCTGTTACAAATAATATATCTGAAGTGACATATAAAAGCATAATCCATTTTGATGGGACAGACTCTGATTGGGGTAAGATGGTTTATACTGGGAAAATAACTGATACCAAGCGTTCAGAATAACCTGATTTGAGGGGAGGTTGTATCGGTCTCGGTATGGCCTCCCTTCTGTAATTTTAGCATGATGCCATGCGGTGGATATTGATTGCCATATTGTTTGCATGCGGACTGAACGCGATGTCACAGGGTGTTGACAAGCGTACGGTCTCCGCGTTGGATCATATAAAGTGCGGATATATAGAGTACGGCGTGAAGGAATTGAACGCTGCTGCGGTGTCGAATGACCTTGCGGCGCAGTTTTTCCTCGGTGTGTGCTATGAAAAGGGTATCGGTGTTTCGCAAGACTCCAGGGAGGCATTCCGGTTATACCGAAGGGCTGCCGAGCGCGGCTTGCCCGATGCGATGCAGCGTCTTTCGGTGCTGTATAGCCACGGTTGGGGCGTAAGTATTGACAATGCCCGCAGCGGCGAGTGGCTGCAGCGGTTCGAGAAGAAGGGCGGCAAATTGCGGCTGCCTGATATATACGAGCTTTATTCAGAGGGGCTTGCGCATCCTGAGAACTTCGCATTGTCCCCAGTGGCTGGAGCGGCGGTCGCAGACAGCAATTCGGTCGTAGTCAAATTGCCAAGTGTTGTCAACAACATAACGGTGGTTCAGCAGCCGGCTGTCTTGCCAACGGCTAATCCCGATGCCAGGGGTGCAAGTGATGATGTTGCGGACAATCGGGAAGCAGAGCAAGCAAAGTCGGATGTCGACCAGAACATACCGGTCAATAAACAGGCAAACGAAAACACGTTTGCGCTGATAATTGCCAATGAGAATTACCAGGATGTTGCGGCAGTCCCCAATGCCCTGAATGATGGGGACATATTTGCTGAATACTGCAAGAATACGCTGGGCATGCCAGCGTCTAATGTCCGCTTGGTCAAGGATGCCACCCTCAACAACATACGGCGAGAGGTCAGCCTGATGCGCCAGATAGCAGATGCCTATCACGGTTCTGCCAATTTCATAGTGTATTACGCTGGACACGGCTTGCCTGACGAGGCGTCAGGCTCTGCTTATCTTTTGCCTGTTGACGGATATGGTTCAGACCTTTCCACATGCTTCAAGCTGGATGAGCTGTATTCCGTCCTCGGCTCGATGCCCTCGTTGAGGGTGGTGGTGTTGGTAGACGCTTGTTTCAGCGGGGCTACCCGCGACAATGGCATGCTCGCTTCGGCTCGCGGTGTTGCGATAAAAGCCAAGACCGGCAGGTTGTCAGGCAACGTGGTGGTCATATCGGCATCGCAGGGTGATGAAACCGCAAACGCATACCCGGAACAGCATCACGGGCTGTTCACCTACTATCTGCTGAAGAAGCTGAATGCCTCCAACGGTGAGGTCAAACTCGGAGACTTGGTTTCCTACATACGCGACAATGTGGTCAAAAAGTCATTGGTCATAAACGGCAAACCACAAACGCCGACAGTGAAGGCCTCGCAGTCTGTCGAAGGAGAATGGGCTGATTGGCAGCTCCGTTGATGTGCAGTTTCTGGCACGCCGTGTTCCTGCTTGGCTGCGCGTCATGCGAGGGTGAAGGGTCGAGTGTTTGCTTTGTCCTCGATAAAAGCGAATCAGGGTGCGGAATTGTTTCCGCACCCTGATTGTATTTGTGGTCAATGTGTCAGAACTGGTTCAGCTTGTTGGCTGAGTTGACACTGCGAGTTTTGTGTTACTCGCCTGTGTTTTCGTCAGCTGTCGGCTCTGCAGCTACAGGCTCTGCTGTTTCGTCAGCAGCGGGTTCAGCGGGCTGTTCTTCTACAGCGGGAGCTGCCATTTGGCTGCCGATTTGCAAACCCTTTTTGACGGCGGTGTCAAGAAGTTTTTCAGCAGCTTCTTTCACATCCTTGTCCTGTTCGAGCTTTTCGAGTTCGGCCTTGTCCTTGGTTATGGCCTCGGCTTTCTTTTTGCAATCGTCGGCAATTGTGCTTATCTCTTCTACAGTTTGTGCCTTTTCGATTTTTTCTGTCGCCTCTTTGATTAGATCGAGGTATTGCTGCTTTGCTGACTTCTGGCAAGAGCCGAAGAACAGCACCATTGCTGCGCAGGCAGCGAAAATGAATTTTTTCATGATGGGTTGATTTTATTGGTTAATACTGTCAGACGAAGCTGTTTCATCTGGTTTGTTTTTAGCTGGAGCTGCATTTTTGAGATGCTTGTCGAGGAAGTTGAAGAACACTCGCTGCCAGAGGATTGCGTTCTGCGGCTTGAGTATCCAGTGGTTCTCGTCCGGGAACACGAGCATCTGCGCGTCGAGACCGTGCATCTTGGCTGAATTGAAAGCCATCATGCCCTGCGAAGCGAGAATGCGGTAGTCGCGCTCGCCCACGGTGATGAGTATCGGGGCTGTCCACTTGTCAACAAAGAGGTGAGGGGAGTTGCTGTATGTGCGCTGTGCCACGGCGTTGTTCTTGTCCCATGGTGCGCCGCCGAGGTCGAAGTCTGCAAACCACATCTCCTCAGTTTCGCAATACTGTGCCTCGACATTGAAGATGCCGGCATGGGCTATGAGGGCTGCGAAGCGGCCGTCGTTGTGTCCGGCGAGCCAGTATACGGAGAAGCCGCCGTAGCTTGCGCCGATTGCACCGATGCGTGCCGGGTCTACGTAGGGTTTGGTCTTCATGTAGTCAACGGCAGCGAAATAATCCTGCATGTTCTGGCCGCCGTAGTCGCCTGAGATCTGACGGTTCCATTCCTCGCCGAAGCCGGGGACTCCGTGGCGGTTGGGCGCTATGACGATGTATCCGTTGGCTGCCATGATCATGAAGTTCCAGCGGTAGCTCCAGAACTGGCTGACGGCAGACTGCGGGCCGCCCTGACAGTATAGCAGCATGGGGTATTTCTTGTTGGGGTCGAAGTTGGGGGGCAGTATTTCCCATGCGGTCATCATCTTGCCGTCGGTGGTCGGCACCATGACTTTTTTCACGTCGCCGAGCTTGAGCTGTGCGAGCAGCTGCTTGTTTACTTCGGTCACGTCCTTGGCCTGGCCGTTCTCGATGAGGCATACCTCGTTGGGACGCTGCATGGAGTGTCGCATGGCAAGCACCTTGTCGTTGCCCACGGGGCTGACGCCAACATAGTCCCATTGTCCGGAAGCGAGGGTGTCAATCTTGCAGGTCTGCGCGTCGATGCGGAACACCGGCTGCGTGCCCTCATAGTAACCGTTGAAGACGATTGCCTTGCTGTCAGGCGTCCATGCGAAGCCTTCGGGCCAGTAGTCCCAGTTCTCTGTCAGGTCGCGCTGCTGCTTGGTCTGCATATCGAGCACCATGAGGCGTTTCTTGTCGCTCTCGTATTTTGCGGTCTTCATGCTCAGCCAAGCCAGCGACTTGCCGTCGGGCGAGAATTTCGGGTCTGTGTCGTAGCCAGGGTTTCCCTCTGTCAGGTTTACGGTTTTCTTTGTCTCGATGTCATACCGGTATATGTCGGAGTTGGTCGAGAAGGCGTAGTCCTTGCCCGTGAGCTTGCGCGACACGTAAACGAGCGACTTGGAGTCGGGTGCCCAGGCGAAAGACTCTGCACCGCCGAAGGGCTTCATCGGGCACTCAAACGGCTCGCCCTCCATGATGTCAATTTCGCCGGAAATCTTGCTGCCGTCGAAGTCTGCCAGATAAGGGTGGGGCAGGTCTTCTACCCACTCGTCCCAATGCTTGTACATCAAGTCGTTGATGAGACGGCCGGTAGTTTTTTCGAGGCCTTTGTAGAGTGTTGAGTCGGGCTTGATTTCGATAGACGAGCCGTAGATGACCCTCTTGCCGTCAGGAGAAATCTCGAAGCAGGACACTCCGCGCTCCACCGCGCTGACGCATTTCTGACCGGAGCCGTCGGCGTTCATGACGAAAATCTGCGAGTTCTCGGTCTTCTTGTCGAATCCGAGGTATGCGATTTTGTTGCCGTTGTCTATCCAGCGGACGTTGGACTCGGACTTCGGGGTGTTGGTGAGGCGTTTCAGGTCAGAGCCGTCGATGTTGGCGCGGTAGATGTCTGCGTTGCCCGTGTTCTCCTCGATGTTTTCAAATGCGATAGTGAAGATGAAAGACTTGCCGTCAGGCGAAGCCACAGCCTCCGACACACGTCCGAAAGCCTCGAGGACTTCCGGCGTGAGCATTCCGTCCACGATGTCAACCTGCGGACGCTGGATGCCGTCACCTTCCGTAGCTGCGCTCTTGCATCCGGTCAGCACGGCCGGGAGCATGAGTGCGCATAGACTGATGTGTGATTTGTTCATATATTCATTTAGGTTTGTTCCTATGTTTGTCGGTCTTTCCGAGGAAGACCTCCGGTTGCGCGATGCTCGCATAAACAGATGTAAGCACGGCGCAATGCAAATTTAATCAATATTCTCCAGTCCGCAATGACATTGCGCATAAAAGATGAGGCGGAAACCGCAAAAAACGCGGTTTCCGCCTGTGATGTGTGTGTGGGTGCCGTTATTTGTTGATCGGCGTAGCCTCTTCGGGCTGGTCCGGGGCGATGAGTTTGTAGCCCTTGCCGTGGATGTTGATGATTTCGATGTTGGGGTCGCCCTTGAGGTGCTTACGCAGTTTGGTGATGTATACGTCCATGCTGCGGGCGTTGAAGTAGTTGTCGTCGATCCAGATGGCCTTGAGGGCGAAGTTGCGCTCGAGTATCTGGTTCATGTGGGAGCAGAGGAGGGTGAGCAGCTCGGACTCCTTGGTAGTCAGCTTCTGTATGCGGCCCTCGATGGTGAGTGTCTGCTTCTGGGTGTCGAAGGTGTAGTTGCCTATCTTGTACATAGTCACCTCCTTGTCTTTCTTGCCCTTGACGCGGCGGAGTATCGCGCCGATACGGAACACGAGCTCTTCCATGGAGAATGGCTTGGTGATGTAGTCGT